>CASBHZ010000030.1 GCA_949123685.1 uncultured Bacteroidales bacterium
ATGATATGTGAGATTAAAATCATTTTATTATCGGTTTAATGAGAGAACTTACTTATTATATAAGGGATTACTTCTTATCCATTTGTGACTTGATTAGAATGGAGAGAAGTATGAGGATGCCTCCTAATATTTGAATAAAAAGATATCCGTCATATTTCAAAATGAGTGCCGAGAGAACCAGAACCAAGCCAATTAAATTCATAAGATTAAAAAAGATTATTCCTATTGTACTCCGTTTATTGGGTTGATTATATGGCGCTTGTTGCCTTATAGGTACATCGCGTTGATCTTTGAGATTTTGCGCTTTAGAGCGCTGTTCAACATTACCCATAGACGTGAACGATCCGTCTTCGTTTACTCTATAGATGTTGCCATCATCGCTGATGTGGTATTTATTTGGTTGCTGTTCCATTCTCTGAATTGTTTTCTTCTTTTGCGGCATAGTCAAGGACGATGCTGCGGGTTACTTGTAGTGGATAAGAGAAGATTTCCGCCATTTCACCGCCAATCTTGGGATTGTTGGTATTGCAGATGAGCGTGTACTGGGTCAATGAGCCGATAAGCCTCTGAGTATAGTTCTCGTTATCGCGATTGAGCAGGTCGAGAATCATCTTTACTCCGATGGTCGTAACGAAATTTATGTCAGAGGAAATACCCGGCTCAAAGCTGCCAACTTCGCCCATATAGATATGTGTGTTGGCTTCAACACGTCCGGATGTGTCGCTCATGGTTGCCATAAAATCTTCATAGTCCGGCATACCTTCGGGCAGACAATAGAAGATTTCACCTGCAAATGCACGCTCCCAACAGCCTATAGAAATGAATGGCATACCATTGGGTTTGGCAAGCATTTGAGCTGCATAATAATCGCCTTCGCGATTGTCGGCACAACCTACCATAATTGCATCGGGAGTACAGAATGGTTCAATCTCGGCAAGAGGCACGTCTTGAATGCGTTTGTGCGACACATGAATTTCTGCTGAAGGGTTGATTTGCAGGATACGTTCGCGAAGTGCTATAGTTTTGTATTTACCAACATCAAGTATGCCGCATTGGTGACGGCAGATGTTATGATAACTAAGAATATCCATATCTATGAGGAAGAAGCGACCTACACCTGCGCGAGCAAGTTCAAGTGCGACAAGACTACCGACTGAGCCACAGCCAATAATAACCACACCTTTACGGAGCATAATGTCAGATTCAAGGATGCCGGTGTTACGCGAAAAAATGTCAATCTTCAAACTGTAGCCTTCCAATTGACATTGAGTTCCTGTTGCAGTAGAAAAATACACATTGCCCTCTGCATCACGCCATCCAAAAATAGAATCATCTCCTGTTTGTTCGGGTTTCTCTGAGTAAAAATGACCGAGTAAAACGGGAGCTGTTCCACCAAGTCGATTGTCGGTTGAGTCAATAGATATAATATTATAGTAATTTGACTCTTGATTATGGTATCCCCATAGTTCGTGATTACCCTCCACATCAAGCGGATGACAAACGGTTGGTTTCAACCCTTTGCCTTTCATGAATTTATTTATATCAATTGCCGCCATTGTTTGTGCTTGTTTTGAGGTTCTGTACATCGGGGGTCTTTGTGCCGGATGGAGGTTCAGAACTTAAGCCGTCATTGTTAGATGTCTCTGAATGATTGTTATTAGAGCTGGATTCTTGCGGACCATTTTGGGGCTTAGGCTTCGGTTTGGGAGACTCTTCTTCTGATGGTTTAGAAGTTAGTTCTACATTGTTTTTGTTGGAAGATGAGAGCAAAGGTGCAACTTTAGCTCCGACAAAAAATCCTATTAGAAATATTAGGATTAAGATGGATGGTACAATCCATTTACGAAATTTAGACTTTTGTGATTTTTTGGGGCGTATAGTCGCCGTAGCAGAAGGTTTTTCAGAGTCTTCTATTATTGCTTGCTCTGCTGTCTCATCATCACTACCATTATCATCATCACTACCATTGCGCGGAGATTTGGGAACACTACGAGTTTGTGATACCCATGTGTTGGTATGAGTTGGTGTCGGATGAAGCTCGCTACGTTTCGCGTCAACGTATCGAAGTGCGAAGAATTTTTCAGGGATAAGATCATCGCCAACCTCAACGTCAACAGTTGAATATGCAATGTTGCTCGGACGCACACCGTTGTTATGGTCAAGGTGATACATCGTCAGTCGGAACGAGGGATCTATGTTCACAAGACACGAAATAACGCCATAAGGATTTTTTGATGCAAACTCGGAGTTTGTGCCATCATCTGTCGAAGAAAAATAGTCCATCGAACCGGGATGACGATGCCACAAGCCGAGAACTTGAAGCGGTTCTTTATACTGATTGGCTACGGAAGTGCCAAGATAGTTTACGAAATCTTGGTCATATTCAAAGTAGGCTGTCTCGAACACTCCGTTAATGCCCGGGGGGATCATTTCCATAACTACCCATAAGCCGTTGTCTAAGATATATCCGAGAAGGATACCACCTGTTTCAACCGGATGCTTGGCAAAGCTTTCACGAATCATAGCGTTATAAGCCTTATCGCTGATGATTACGGTTTCGCACTTGTTGCTCATTTCAATTACTGGAAATTAGATGCCACCGTGACGGTTAAAATCTGCAAGAGGAAGATCGCCTGTAAGAACGAGTTCAAATGCGATAAGCCACTTTGAAGCCCAACCAAGAACTGAAGCAGCAGTTGTAGTTGTAACGCCTACCTTCTGGTCTCCAGCCTCATTGGTGCATAGATAAAGATTTCCAACCTCGTCTTGAAGAAGATGGAACGGACGGAAACCACATGATTCAATAAGTTCGTCCACGTCCGGCATAAGGGGATAAACCTTGACTGAAGAACCCATCTTTTGATTAGGGTGGTTGTTATCATAAACTGCCATTACGTAGTATTGGCGTTTTTGTCCGAATTTGGACTCGTAGATACCTGGTTCAAGAACGCCGACCCAACAAATACGCCCATCATCAAGCTTGTCAAGAGAAAACTGAGGAAAATTGCGCTCCATGGCAATCTTCTCCATGGTGAGAAGCGTTGGGTTAGCTTCATACCACTGCGCAGCAAGCTTACCCTTTCCTACTTCAACGGTTGCTTCTCCATCATTGGTCATAGCGTCGCCACCCTTCGCGATTTTTACTGTTTCCCCTTTACTTAGACGTTCACGCAGCTCGCGGCGTTTCTTCGTTGCAGCGTCTTCACCGGCAAAACGACCGGTGGGAATATTGAGTGATTGGTTCATCTTATTGTATATTTTTATCTTTTGACAAATTGTGTTTTATTTCAAATGTGATTTTCTTATATTTCCTGATTGAGAAGTAGACCATCATAAGACAAAAAACTACTCCCGCCAGATACAATAAGAAATCCTTATAATCATCATAATGGAGACAATCATAAAACAGACAAGCAAATATGACTGTTCCTATTAAGAATAATGATGCGATTCCGCCCCACACAATCAGACCCATAGTTTTGCGATAATTGGCAAAATCTTCAGGATAGTTATCAAGCATCAGCTTTTCCACCTTGAATTCAGATAAATTGACTGATTGTGCGTATTTAAGCGCACGTTTCTTCATTCTACGGCTTGCGAAAACTCCTCCTTTGAATTTTTCAATACGAAAAATTTCAATTATGTCTTGCTCGTATTCTAACAATTGTTCCGAGATAGTTACCGAACCATCATCATTAACCTTATATGTAGCATTATCTCCCATTTGTTATGCTTTGTATTTCGTTAAGTTTTGAATCCATTAAATCAATGATTGACTCTATGGGCAGCTGCATATCTGACAGGGCTTTCCGAATTGGTTCCACATAATCATAGACAAAACGCGTGGCTTGCACGTCCTGCCAGCTATCTCTTGAAGAAGCTATAAGGTCTTCAAACTGCTTACCGATATGGTAAGCTTGTTCTGAAAAATCTTTGCCTGCCATATTATCGTGTTCTTGACATTAATAATTCTCTAATATTATCACACTCACATGGACAACACTTGCAGCGCGGACAATATGCACCAAACAATGCTTCTCGCTGTCTCATTTTCTCCTTAATGCGTTCCGTTCCCCTACCAAAACTTAATGTTTTTGATTGAGGCGCATCTAAAGGCCGAATGGATGAGGAGTTGTCACCAATGTCTATACCTGCAATCTCTGATGCCTCATATCGTTGAACTTTGTCGTTCAGCGCAATCAAACGATTGGTCGCCTGGGGTACATAATCATCGGTAATAGAGTTCATCATTCCTTCCCCTCCGGTCGGTTGCTCATAATAACCTATTTCACGTTCCATATCCTGTAAACGCATTTCCGCCTGTTCCCTTGCCTGCCAAGCCTTATAGTATTCATCTTCTGCTTTTTTCATATCTCGTTCTTCGCATGAGCAAGAAGGACGGTATTCTCCACTTTCCTTATCGTATTTCTGTCTGCGTTGACATGAATAATAGGCAGAACTGCAACCCTCGTAGCGGGCATTTGCAGTGTTCTCAATGTCTTTAAGTCGAGCCACTATAGATTTGGCGGAGTTAAGACATTCATTGATATGCGCTCTTACTGCACCGCGCAGTGCTGCGACGGAAGACGCGCAAGACTGCAAGCCGTCCATGAGGACTTGCAGAGCTTCTGAGGATACATGAGCTTGCTGTGCCATGACCAAAGGATGTAATTATATTCAGCCAATACCCGCGCTGCTTCCTTCGTATTTCTGCGCAAGTTCAATACGAGGAGGCAGATATTTATTGACCCATTGATTATACTTATCAGCGAGCTCCATAATCGCCTCTTTGCGACTACGGAACTCGTTCCCGAACTCTTCAAATTGTTGGTCAACCCAACTTTCCGACACGCGTGCCATATCACTTTCAAGCGCATCATAAAGGTCTCTCAATGCTGTTGAAAGAGCGTTAAGTTCACTTTGTAGTTCAATAAGTGAACGAGAGGTTGCGTATGCTCCTGCCATGATTATAGTCCTAAATATTCGCGAGTAATCATTTCAAATTGTTGTAGCGGACCCTCTTGAAACTGATTGATTTGGTCGCTAAGAGGTTGGATGAGATCACGGTCTTTGGTGAACTCATCACGGTATTTGTGGAACTGTTCATCTTGCCACTCTTTGGCTACGGTTTCCATCGCAGCGTCAGTGCGACGAAGCTGTTCCATAAGTTTTTCGGACAATTCCGAGAGTTGACAGCGGAAGTTATAAAGCTCGTCCGGGTCAACTTGCATTCCATTAAATCCTAACATGGGCAAACTTATTTATATGGTTTGAATTTTACTGTTAGATTACGGGCATTGTCTCGCACATATCCTCTGAAACGCGATGAAGGACGATTGAAGACAAATAATTTATTCGCGAGAGGGTTGCCGACAATCTTGTAGGACATATCTTCCGACATCTGGAGTGCAATGCGGAAATTGAACATCGAAAGGGGAGATGAGTTGCTCACACGATTAAGTCCGTCAAGAGTGTCAGTCTGGGCGATAACGAAGACTCCAACCGAAGCACCATTTCGTATTATATGATCCATATCTTTAGCGGCTGTCGAAAGTTTAGGCATAGACCCGGAGGTATCTTTGTCCAGAGCTCGGATTGATTGAAAGTCGAAGCAAGTAACATAAATGTGTTGCTGCGGAACGGTTTCATCGCTACGACGGAGGTCTATTTCTTCTCTCAAGACTTTGAGCACATCTTCTACATCCTTATTAGAAGAAGCTATTGTGAAATCACAAGGGGCTGAGTTCGCAAATTCAATAATTTTTACATTGAGGGAATTGTCGACACGCATGCCGTTGATAACAACTATTTTAGCAGTATCATCAGCATGGCTGGCAACAGCAGAGCGCATTGCATTGAAAGCAATATTGCGAGCAATGTCGGCTTCTCCACCGGTAATGAGGATATTATTAGCATTTTCTTTGACAAGTTCGACATAAACATCGAAGTCGCTCACGGCAATAGACTCACCAAAGTAAACAGGAACAATATAAGGGATCGGAGCGACCGATTTATGATGTTCCTCCTGACGGCGTTCCTCAAATACAGGAAGATCGCCAGAACGAAATACTTTGAGCGGTTCACGTTCATAGGAGAATCCACTTTCAAAGTCCCTAATCTTGGACATTAGTTTGTCTAAGTCGGATTTAGACGTAAAGAAACCTTGAACGATTTCGTTTGCATATGCGGCTCCTGACTCGGAGTTATATACGCATTGGCCGGTGCGCAATCGCGGCATTCCGCTACGGTCTTCCGAGGAGATAAGAGAGTCGAAATCGTTGGGTGCACTCTTAAAGACTACGCGGTTTGCGATAAGATCGCGCGGTAAAAATGAACTTGTCGGCAATTTTTGGGTTGCCAAAACAAGATTTATACCGAATTTGCGGAACTCCTGAATGATAATATGAATCTTTGAGTTAGCTTCTTTTGCAATTGGGTCATTATCCACTTCAAAGAGTTTTTGGAACTCATCGATTATGACAAGCAATCGTGGAATTTTTATGCCTGGAGCGACACGTTTCAAGTCCACAATATTGCTGACATTGTGTTCACGACAGAGAGCCATGCGACGAGAACCTTCCTCAACAAGTTCATTAAGAATGCTGAGTCCGAACTCACGCTCTGCTTCAGGTGCGATAACCCGCGCATGGGGTAATTTACCCAATGCGTAAGAGTTGAACTCAACACCAGAAAAGTCGATCAGATACATTCTGAGTTCATCGGGAGAGTATTTGATAGCCGCATTACAGATCAACGAGTGCAGAAACACACTTTTACCGGACCCTGGAATACCAATGACAACAGCTGTATTCTGTCCGCTCTCTTGAGTGATTTTGAGAGATTTGACATGCATGTCATTTCCCACTCCGAACGGAATTTCAATTTGCCTTGCACTATCGAAAGACCACCAATCAGAAGTTTCGGGAAGATATTCAGAAATGGATACTACAACATCTTCTTTCAATTCACACTTGCTATTGACCTCTTTAACAATTTTTTTGATGTCAGATTCAGTGAGTGTGTCAAACTGAACTGTACCCTCTGTTACATCATTAGAATCCGGGGCTTCAAGCAAACCGAGGATGTTGCTATCGTTATCTTTGAAATGGTACGAATTTGCGATTTCTGCAAATTCTACCATATCAAAGGCTTCAATTTCTCTTTCGCCCATTTCGTCAATAATTTCTTTAGAAGAAAGGATTATTACGTAAATGCCGACTTTTGGACCGACATTCGCTAGCTTCTTTAGCGAATCGAGATTATCGGTATTGAGACCATGAGGGAAATCCTTAAGAATAAGAAGTACATTTGCCTCCTTGTTCTCATGAGTGCTATTATAGTCTTGGAGAGTTGAACCTTTCTCTACGAGCAAGTTGCGAAGTATTGTACTTGCGCGTTCCTGCAATGATGTAAGCGTAGTGCGAACTTCATCAGTGCGAGAGATAACTTTATACAGCTCGCGATTGAGAAGTTTAAATGAATCATCGAGACCTGTCATGAAATCTGTGTCTATGACATTGGTAACGATCAGACGTGCCGGGTTGGTTAGGTATAATTTGCCAACAATACTATTGACAAAGTCAAGCGCTTTGGTCTCGGATGTCTCGTCGTATGTTACGCATAGATTTTTATCGCCGAGGACGGTAAGGAAATCAATGCGTGAAATTTCAATATTTTCTAATGGAGGGAGAAGTGTGAAGTTGGTTTGACCGATAGTCACGCTTGAAGTAGTGAACTCATTTTTGTTCACATTCATGCGGTCTACTTCGGAAGCATAATGATTGTTGATTTTAGAAGCGACATCATTAACTGTGCTTGTAATCAATGCTACAGCTCTGCGAGTCAATGACGCATTGACACATAAATCGCTTAGATTCTTCATAAGATTTAATAGAGTGTTGAACACTCTATTATATTCTGAGATGATAAAATCACTTTCTGCCTCCTTTGTAGAGAATACTCGTCTAAAAAGTTGCTTTTTTGCAGGGACTAAGCCTTGAATACGATTGAGGATTTCAGAAATTTGCTCATTGTTGTCTTGATTTACTGGTTGAAAAGGTTGTTGCGGTTGTATAGGAGCGGTCTCCATATTTGCGATGGCTTCTAAAGTGTTTAGAAGTCCTGAAATTTCGCGAACTTTGAACCACGATGTCATACCATCAAGACTGATATCGGTGTCCTCTGAAAGAGTTACTGATGCAAGTGCATCCAAATTGTAAGGGCCGTAAGGATTACCCCCTCTACGAATGTAGAATATTGAGCGATCATTAAATGAAGGTACAACCCGAATTGGTACAATTGGCTCGTTGTCTTCATCCGAGTTATCGTATTCGTTAATTTCGTACAGACTCAAATCTAACGAATCGATTAACTCGGGATATTCACCTGCCTGTCGCCATTCGTTTGTGTCGGTAGAAAGGACTGATACATCTGGAGTCAAATGCATATCAACGATGGTTTCGAGCGAGAACGGGCCAAAATACTCGTCGTCTAGTTGGGCGTAATATAAGGTCTGTGGCATATAGGTTATGTAAGGGTGTTTACAATTTGTTTTGCGATAGATTTCTTAAAACCTTTTGCTTCAATGGTAGCTCTGCCGGCACTCGCTATAACGACATCAGCAAAGAAAATTCCACTATTAAGATAGACACCGCATATTGTATGTCGTGGTATTATTATTGTTTCATAGCCGAAAGGTCTACCCTTGTAATATGTGACATTATATCCATCGATAGCAATTGCATCGGGATATAAGACGTTAGCATCTGCTGATATTCGGCTTGCGGTGTATATAGGCATGAAGTTAACGTTTTAGATTATTTAATCTTATAGAATAATATATCAGAGCGAACACTGAATATATAAAATAAGGGATTGCGATAAGAGCTGTCAAAAGGAAGAATGAGACGCACTTCAATACAAATCCAATTCCGGCATTTGCTGATAATGAAGTTCCGGCAAATATATTACTGCGCCAAGTATTACCCACGCCCATAAGCGAGAGACCGGCAAGACCTAAAGTGCAAACGCCAATGATGGCGGCCTTGCGCTTTTGCTTACACTTGAAATACTCGGCAGTAGGTATAAAAATCCGTTCTTCCTCCACATAGCCTAGATGATAATAAGGTTGAATCGGCGGTGTGGACGTTATCGGAGTTTGAGGAGTGTATCGAGGTGCATATTGTGATTCCTCGATAATCTCATCTTCTTCATCATCGTAATCATCAATTTCTTCGTCTATATAATCATCTTGTGAGTATTCGTTAATGTCGGAGGAAGAAATTGGTTGTGTATATCTCGAAGATGTCAAAGGACGCTGAACCAATATATGAGTTAACTCAATGCAATCTTTGGCTTGTATCCAATCGCCATTATCTCGACGTACAAATGTATCAGGTTCAATAGGAAGTACTACGAGTTCCGCATAGGAAATTCCTCGGTGGATCGTGTTACCTACTTGTACGTCATAGTTCATATATCACATCGTTTTTAATAATCTCTAAACAAGAGATATGGATAATATTTATCTTATTGATTATGTGATACTAATGATCATTATAATTTGAGTGTTTTTAAACATTTCACAAATTTTCAGCCTGCTATTATATTTTTTAGACGCACAAACTCTTCTCATTTGCAGAAAAATAGCTATATTTGCAAGCCAATAAGTATCTCTTGTTTAGAGATTTGGATATTTGCTAAACAACCGGGAGAAAAATTTCGGCGAATCAGTGGACTGAAACATTAAATCTTAAGGTTGCGTCAAGACTCACGCAAGATACTTCAGCATCATTCCCGGAATCTGCCTTCTTAAGAAAGCTGAATTGACGGCTAAATGCTTTTGAGAATAAGAGCGTTGGCTTTGTCTACTGCCGAGGTGTCAAGGCTGGCAAGATAAATCCTCGTGGTGTGCTCGCTGTCGTGTCCCATCCCTTCGCTGATTACCGACAAGGGGATGCCTTTTGCCTTTGCCAAGGAAGCCCAACTGTGACGCGCCACGTAAAGTGTCAATGGAACTGTTATACCCACCATTAATCCTATGATTTTAAGATTGCGGTTGATGTTGTATCCTGCATTACGATAAGCGCATCGCTCATTGACGCCGGGAGTACGGATTATGGGCAAAAGATATACATTCCCATTATCGGGATATTTATCAAGTATCATCTGCATTTCTCTCATCCATTTGATAATCAACAATTGCCCAGTCTTGCGGCGACGATAGGATACATAACCGTTTTTCAGGTCTGTCTTTTTCAGATAAGCCATATCCACTAAACTCATCCCCCTGAGATACAGGCTCATCATGAACATATCTCTTGCAAATTCCAAAGATGGTGTCACAGACAAGTCCAGAGCCTTGATTCTCTTTAAAAATTTTATCGGCAGTGCCCGTTTCACTGTTTTGCCAACGCCTGTATATACATGCCTGAATGGATTGCGGTTCTCTATGATACCGCCCTCCACCGCACGATTATATACGGCACGTAGTATGCGGGCATAAAACGATATGGTATTCAATGCGATTCCCCGATTTTGCAGCCATGCTTCATATGCCTTCATCAATTCCGATGTCAGGCAATCAAGCATAATATCTTCATCCTCCCTGAATTTCTTAAAACTATTGAGCGCAGACCTATAAGTCTCTGACGTTCTCACTTTCCCGTTATTCACATGAGTAGCAATGACGCCCTCCATGAAGTTGAATAGCGTATATTCCCGAGCATATCTATGGAACTCGTCGATCAAATCGTCGGCAGTATAAGACACACCGTTGGCATCCATCCTGCGGTAGATCTTAGTCAGCCGTTCCACATCCCACAGTATTCTGTTGCGAATTGAATCAATGAATGACCGGCGTTTGCTTTCACGCGTTGTCACCACCGTTGATCGGTTGTTATCCCACTCGTAGGAGAAAATCCGATAGTCGGAAAGAAGCTGACGCACTTTTCTTTCGTGAATGATCTGATAGTAGACAGTCCCCTCTTGATTAGACTTACCTGAGGGACGAAATTTTACTTTTATCGAAGCCATTTGTTCTTTTGTTTCTCCATTAATCCTAAGATATAGAAAGGGACACACTATAAAAATAGTGCATCCCTTTTTTATTAAGTTATTTAAAAAAGTCAAACAGGCTTCCGAAGCCTTGACAAAGCCTACCTAATTTACTTGTACTTAGCCCAACGGATCAACTCCTTGATATTGGGTTTCTTGCCGTACATGAAGATTCCAACCCTATATATTTTGGCACTTAACCAAATCATCAACAGGACTGAAAGGAAAAGGATTACCGAAGAGACTGCTATTTCCCATCCCGGAACACCGAAAGGCATCCTTGACATCATGACCATAGGTGAAGTGAAAGGAATCATGGATGTCCAGAATGCAAGATCGGATGTAGGGTCATTCACAACAGTGAATGCAAGAAGCACCCCGATTATGATAGGCATCACAGCAAAAGACGTGAGCTGACTTGCATCCTGAATATTATCCACCGAACTTCCTATAGCGGCATAAATAGAAGAATAGAAAAGATAACCTCCTATCAGGAAGAGAGCCATGCAACCGAAAAGTTTCATGATGTAGACAGGATTACCGATACCGAGAATAAGGGTAAGGGTGCCGGAATCCATATTTGTCGCAGAACTTAGGATTGCCGGCAATCCCCACATTGTAAAGGCAAGTATGAGAAACGCCCAGATAACTATCTGAGTCAAAGCAACCAATCCGATGCCCAACAATTTTCCCATCATCAAAGTGAAAGGCTTAACCGATGACACAACCACCTCAAGCACCCGGTTAGCCTTCTCTTCAATTATAGAGGTCATAACCATCTGTCCGTACATGAGAATGAACATATACAACACCATCATCATCACCATGCCTATAAGGTAGGATGCCATTGAAGACGTTTCTTTGTCTTCATTGTCACCAATCGTGAAAGTCTGCATCTTCACATTGCTTTGGACTGCGGCTATGATCTGATCCAGGTTCTCGATATCATACTGTCCAAGACGTTTCTGTTCCACAATACGCGACAGTTCGCTTGATATGGCACTCTCGGTAGCCATGCTCACAGATTCACGCGTGAAAAGAGAAGCATCGGTGTCGTCGTTGACCAGATTATCACCGATCACAAGGACTCCGTCAAATTTTTCATCCGCTTTTGCTTCTTCAGCAGACATGCTCACCCGCTGGAAAGACAACTCTCCTTGTGATGGAAGCGCATTACCCACGATACCGGATGGATCCACCACTGCAATAGTCTTATTCTCCGGACCTGACCATATTGATATCAATGCCGGGAAAGCCATCATAGCTATCATAATGACAGGCATGAGGATAGTGGTGATTATAAAACTTTTGCGACGTACCCGCTCAAAGTATTCTCTCTGAATTATTAATGATAATTGCATTGTTTTCTTTTATTTTTCGCTCGGCATCTCTGAAGAATTGCGCACGGCATTGATGAAAATGTTATTTATCGAAGGCATCAACGGTTCAAAGCCGACAAGATCTGTCGAATTATTGACACGTTCCACAAGTTCTCGACGCATAGACTTGTCTGTCAACTCAACTATTATGGAATTGCCGCCATAAGTGCGGGATTCCTCTTCGTCTTCGCCTATATACGACACCAAAGGTGTTATCGCCTCAGTCAATGGTGCACGATCCCCTTCAAACGTAATTCGGAATCTGTTGCCACCGAAAGAGCGACGCAATTCCTCCACATTACCCGTCAGAATATTGCGTGACCTGTTTATGAGGGTGATATGATCACACAATTCCTCCACACTGCTCATGTTGTGTGTAGAGAATATCACAGTAGCTCCCTCATCGCGCAATCTGAGTATCTCTCGTTTAAGGATATTGGCATTTATAGGATCGAATCCGGAAAAAGGCTCGTCAAAAATAAGCAATTTGGGTTCATGCAACACAGTGATTATAAACTGCACTTTCTGAGCCATACCTTTTGATAACTCCTCTACCCTTTTGTTCCACCAATTGTCTATTTCAAGACGCTGGAACCACTCTCTAAGACGAACCTCCGCATCATGCTTGCTCAAACCTTTGAGACGGGCAAAGAAAACTGCCTGTTCCCCTACCTTCATCTTCTTATAGAGACCTCTTTCCTCCGGCAGGTAACCTATGTATTTCACATCGTCGGCAGTAAGAGGTTTTCCATCAAATATCACCTCTCCCGCATCAGGTGCTGTAATATGGTTTATGATACGTATCAGGGTAGTTTTTCCTGCGCCATTAGGTCCCAACAGACCATAGACGCTTCCTTCAGGCACATGAACGGTAACATCATCCAGCGCCTTATGCCCGGTATAGTCCTTCACGATACCGTTAGCTTCCAGTAAATAGCTCATTGTTTATTATTCTTTGTTCGGATTACAAATTTAAACAAATTTTTCCGATTATACATCTTCGTTTACTTCTCAGTCCAAACTAATCCATATTTTGTTATCCAACCACACACAACCACGTAACAACCACTTTTATATATAAAAGAGGATGCAAGTGCGCAGGAGTATACTGAGAACCAACATGAGGAGTTCGGCTCGGAGACAGACACGGAGAGAGATACGCAGGTCGGAGTCCGTGAGAAGTTTGGGGTTGGAACCGATATAGGGTTTGTAGACGGCTTCACCGAAGTAGTCGTGAGTGCCACCGAAACGACAGTCAAGGATGCCTGCCAATGCCGCCTCCGGATAACCGGAATTTGGACTGGCATGACAACACCCGTATTTTCTCACAAATCTAAAAAGAGACAATCTAAAGGTAGAGATTACCATAAGAAAAGAGGTGAGACGCGCCGGAATGTAGTTGGCGACATCATCCATCTTCGCTGCAAAACATCCGAAATCCTTATATCTTTCACTCTTGTATCCGATCATTGAATCGAGAGTGTTAACCATCTTGTATGCCATCATTCCAGGCAAACCCAGCAGCAGATACCAGAACATCGGAGCAATGACTCCGTCGCTGAGGTTCTCGGCAAGAGTCTCTAAGGCAGCTGTCTTTATTTCCTGTTCATCAAGAGAAGCGGTATCTCGACCAACTATTCGCGCAATCTGCTTCCTCGCCGCCTTAATACCTTCCCCGCATGCCTTAAAAACCATCTTCACCTCACGCGAAAGCGTTGTGCCCGCAAGGCAATAGAAAACACCGATAGTTTCCACGATAATCTTGACTATCGGGAATGGAGACAATAGCGACAGAATACCCCGGCATATCATAAACACAAACAGCACAAGGGATATTGCCATCACAGCTCCCTTAACTTTCCTGTCTTTACCGATATTCAGCAGATGTTCGAAAAAGGATATTATCTTTCCAAAACCAACCACCGGATGAGGGAGCCAGCTTGGATCTCCCAAGATACGGTCAAGTATCCAACCAAGCAGTAACGGCGCCACAGCCATTATATATTCCATCCAATGATTACTCAACTGATCCATTCCTTAATTGCATTTATCAACAAATCATTCTGTTCTTTACTCTGAGCCGCCACACGGAAATATCTTTCATCAAGACCCTCAAAGTTTGATGCATCCCTTATCAGAATGCCATGATTCTCCACAAGATAGGATTTAAGATCAGAAGCCTTACCCTCCGATAGCCGACATAATATGAAATTACAATCCGTATGAGTGCACACGATACCCTTTGCACTCAACGATTCCGCTATCCTCAATGCTTCCGAATGCAATCCTGCTGCATCTATCACATAATCTTCATCCTTATCAAGCAGATACCCTCCAGCCTCAATGGCAAGCGTGTTTACTGCCCATGGCATGCCTTTCCTTCGTATGGCATCAGCTAATTTCTCATGCGCTACAATATATCCGATCCTCAATCCGGGCACGGCATATCGTTTTGTCAACGAACTCATCAGCACTATGTTGCCGACTTCTACCGCTTCCTTAGGAGTCAGAACCTTTTCCAAAGTATAGTCGGCATATGCCTGATCCACCACCATCCATGATTCTTTCCGTGATTTCCGTCTATTTACAAGATCAAGTATCAAAGATTTGTCCACAATTTCACCGGTGGGATTGTTCGGGTTACACAGCCATATTAGATCGACATAATCCGGCATTTCATTCACATCCTTTACAAAAGTTATATCATGCCTAAAAGAGCGGCATGCATCCTGATACTCCCGAAATGTAGGAATCCGGATTGCCGACTTGCGCCCCTCGAATATATGTGCAATACGATACATCGCATCCGTAGCTCCATTGGTCACCACTACATTCACCGCATCCACCCCTATTTTGTCAGCAATCTTTTTCTCCAGAGAAAAAGGAGCCGGCTCGGGATAGCTGCCGATTTTAGTCATTACCGACTGTAAATGGCAAATCAATCCGGAATGGTCCACTCCGGATATTATATTCGTACTGAAATTATATCTGATCCTGTCTCCAAACCGATAGAGATCATCACCATGTCCTTCAATCATCCTCTATTCTCCTCTTCTGTTCATTATTTTATACAAAAGATCAATATCAAGACACTCCCTCAATTTTGCTGCAAGCGCATCATATTGCCTCTCTTTATATTTGCGATAAGGTTCAATCTCCCCTTTTAGAGAAAAACCTTTCTTCTCGGCATGAGGTTTCAACAACAAGTCAACAACTCCCGGATTATCAAGGATGCCATGTATGTAGCTCCCCATAATCCTGTCGCCGACAAGACACCCATCCGTTTCCCCATTATTTTTTATCACCAGTGGCTTTGCTGATTGAGACACAGCTGTCTCACCCATATGGATCTCATAACCCTCGTTAACGGCGTTGCCGGTATCTGCGCAACCAGACATGATAAATTCTACTCGTCTCACTGTTTTACAGCCCTTTAGCACCGTGCGTGCAGGAAGGAGTCCCAATCCATGTTCCGAAGTTTTCTCGCCTTCTACACCATCAGGATCAGCAACTTCCTCACCCATCATCTGATAACCGCCGCAAATGCCCATCACTGTGCGTCCGTTGCCTGCCGCCTCCTCAACAGCTGCCGCACAACCGTTTTCGCGAATAGCCCGTAAATCCGAGATAGTGTTCTTGCTGCCGGGGAGAATAATCACATCAGCCATCTTCAGTTCCTCCGGATCTGAAGTGAAATAAAGATGCACTCTCGGATCGCGCGAGATAGTATCAAAATCGGTAAAATTCGAGAGATGAGGGGTAGCCACTACTGCCACATTTATTTTGTTATCTTCGGTATGTGCTGTGGATTTCTTCACCAGCGACACAGAATCTTCCTCTTCGATATGAATATCATCCAGATAAGGCACCACTCCGATAACCGGCACACCGCAAACCTCCTCCATCTGTTTGCGTCCTTTGTCAAAAAGTTTTTCGTCACCACGGAATTTATTCACGATAATTCCCTTTATACGCTTCCGGTCTTCCTCTGTCTGAAGCATAATAGATCCGTAAGCTGAAGCGAAGACACCTCCACGATCGATATCCGCGACAAGTATAACAGCCGCATCGGCATAACCTGCCATCGACATGTTCACGATATCCGTATCTCGAAGATTCAACTCGGCTATGCTGCCGGCTCCCTCCATCACGATAGGACTATATATTGCGCTCAACCTGTCAAAAGCCGAGTGTACTTCCTTCCTCAGTGGTTCCTTATTTTCTTTCTTGAAATAGTCATAAGCGTCCCTGTTCCCAACCGGCACACCATTGAGCACAACTTGCGAAGTTCTATCGCCCGACGGTTTCAGCAGCACGGGATTCATTTCCGCCATGCATTCCACACCCGCCGCCTCAGCCTGGACAGCCTGGGCGCGACCGATCTCAAGTCCGTCAGGGGTGACATAAGAGTTCAATGCCATATTCTGCGCCTTGAAAGGTGCCGGATGATAGCCGTCTTGCAGAAATATGCGGCATAATCCTGCCGCAAGCACCCTCTTACCCACATCACTTCCCGTGCCCCCGAGCATTATAGGTCTCAGTTTCTTCATTATTCTTCAAATAATCCTGCTTTTCCGAATCGTTTCCACCTCTCGTTGTCAATCCCTTCATCGCAATTCACTTCCCGTGCCATCGCGAAGAAGAGATCTGAAAGACGGTTTACATATCTCATCACATCCCCTTCCACCTTATCCTGTTCATTCAAGCGCCACAACTGACGTTCGGCACGACGACAAACCGTGCGTGCCTGATGCAGGAACGCCGCAGCCCGACATCCTCCCGGAAGCACGAAATCCTGCTCCATGCAACCTTTCTCCGTAATCGCATCAAGTTTCATCTCCAATGCTTCCACCGCGTCGGAGGGTAACTTACGCGGATTTATTTCGCGCGATTCAGAAGGAGTGGCAACTATGCTCATCGCTGTCATCAGGTTTACCTGAATCTCTCGAAGTATATTATCCTTTTCTGCATCATCAAGAAAACTTCTCACAATCCCGATTATGCTGTTCAGTTCATCAAGAGTGCCGTTGGTTTCGATACGGATATCTGCTTTCGGCACCCTCATGCCTCCGTGTATTCCGGTCGTACCCGAATCACCTTTACGTGTGTAAATCCTCATATAATCCGTTAATATCGTTATTTCCCCAATACATATGAGTATATCCGGCAATTGCATTCTTATAGCGATAAAGAGGAGTATCCACCTCTTTACCATTTACGTCATATTGCCGTGCCGGATATACGTAATCCTTTATCCGCGTTTCATCCTCAATAACGGAGGAATAATGAAACTCATGCCCTCGGATTGTAAAGTTTTCCGTTTTTACAGTCCTGTAACCCAAATGCAGATGAGCATTATCCATTGTTGCCTTGATAGGCAACAACCCACACATCTCATATCCATCAATCGAATCACAAAGATATAGCATACCACCGCATTCGGCAAACGCATATCCTCCGCGATCAATATAATCCTTAATCGACTCCCGCATCGAAACATTTGCAGTAAGTCTTGCGGCATATAGCTCAGGATAACCGCCGGGGAGATAAAGGAAATCCGCATCCGGCATATGCGTATCACGTAATGGAGAGAATTTAATTATCTCCCCTCCGAAACGAAGATTTTGCTCCAACAATCTAAGATTCTCCGGATAGACAAAGTTGAATGCCTCGTCATACGCCACTGCAATCTTACGGGAAGGACATGAAACCGAATGACATTTATCTGCGACATGCGTGTCATCTGACTTTTCGTCTTTATCTATTTGCGTAAGGTTCAACAACAAATCCATATCAATTCCTACCTTCACCGCGTCCGAAGCGCGATCTATAAAACTTTCTATCACGTTGTCATCTCCCAATGACAATCCCAAATGTCGCGATGGCATTGTCATATACGGATTCCTCTTCAGGCATCCCAAAAGTGTCACCCCCGCATCTTCAGCTGCAGATTTAAGAAGTCGCTGATGATTTTCAGATGCGACATTATTGAATATTACCCCGGCAATCTTTATTCGCTTATCAAAATTCTTAAAACCTGAAAGCACAGCTGCCAGGGAATAGGCGGAAGAAGCTGCATTTATTACGAGCACCACCGGCAAACCCGTAAGCTCTGCGATATGAGCTGCACTACCTTTTCTCTTGTCATATCCGTCAAATAACCCCATCACTCCTTCAACAATACGCACATCGCTACCAGCGGAATATCGTTGGAAAAGACTTTTAACATGTTGCTCATCCGACATGAAAACATCAAGATTGACAGATTCCATTCCCGCCGCAACTTTATGAAATTGCGTATCTATGAAATCCGGACCTGTCTTAAAAGGCGCGACCTTAAAACCTCTGTTTTTAAAAGCCCTGAGAAGACCGTTGGTAACGGTTGTTTTTCCACTTCCAGATGAAACCGCAGCAATTACGAAACCTGACTTGTATCTCATATATTATCAGATTTAAATCTCAGTTCCTCTTTCTTCTTTAAATCAATCTTAAAGAGACCGTCTGCCTTATCGAATAAGATTCCGGGATTGTCGAAATATAGTTCCATATCTCCCGACTGTATCAACTCTTCATGAGTTCCTGTCTTGACTCCGAGTTTTTTATCCATAAGCCATATGCGATCGGAAAGTTGCATCGCCATATCAAGATCATGTGTAGACATGAAGATCGTCTTTTCCATCTTATGTGCAAAAGAATAAAGCAAAAGCATGATTTCCACTTTGCTTGGATAATCCAGGAAAGCTGTAGGTTCGTCAAGGAATATCACGGGAGTCTCCTGTGCGAATGCTTTGGCAATCATGACTTTCTGACGTTCTCCGTCACTGAGGCTCTGCACCATCCGGTATCTGAGCTGTTCTATGCCTGCCAAGGAAATGGCATTATTCACAGCATCTTTATCCCGAACGCTTAAACGTCCCCAAAATCCGGTGTAAGGTGCACGCCCCAACCCTACAAGTGTCTCCACATCCATATTGTCAAGCAGGGGCTTCTCCGTAAGCACCACACTTATTGTCCGGGCAAGATCTTTTCCCGAATAATCGGCAAGAGGTCTGCCGGCTATCTCCACAAAGCCCGACAGCGGTTTTTGAAAACCGGCAAGCGTGCGCAACAACGTAGATTTTCCGGCTCCGTTAGGTCCCAACAAGCACGTCAATTCTCCGGGATAAAGGGATGCGTCAAGACATCTGGTGACACATTTGTCCCCCTTGGAATTTCTATAACCTGTGGTGAGGTTCCTTACTTTTATCGTTTCAACCTGTTTCATCTTCTCTTGAACCTCTCTTTAAAAATCACGTACATGATAACCGGAACACCGATAAGCGGAGTCACACCATTCAATGGAAGTACTATGTTATCCGGCAAAATACATATAAGATTGCAAATCAAGCCTATCACTCCGCCCGTAAGAATGCATCCGGGAATAATCACGCGATGATCAGCAACGCGGAAGATCATCCTGACCACGTGAGGCACGGCAAGTCCGATGAACGACACCGGTCCGCAGAATGCCGTGACCACGGAGGTGAGTAATCCGGTTGTGACCAGCAGCAGATTGCGCACGGTCTGCATGCTTATGCCGAGATTGAGCGCATAGTTCTCTCCAAGCAGTATCACATTCAGAGGCTTCACCATCAGTATCGAGAGCAACAGACCAAAAACTATAGCAAGAGAAAACAACGGTATCTGACCCAAGGCAACACCGTTGAAATTACCCATACCCCACATGGCATAACCATGCACCCCCTCGGCGGTGGAAAGATAGTTCAGAAGAGTGATGACCGAGGATGTCAGATAACCTGTCATAATGCCGGCGATAAGCAGCATAAGGTCATTTTTAAGCCACATGGAAAACAGGAGCAGCAAACCCATGATCGCGATACTGCCTGCAAACGATCCTGCCAGTATAGCCGCGTATCCGCCCCAAGAATAACCTGCGGCAGAAACTGACCCTCCGAAAAAAAGAATCACAAACGCGACTCCGAGACTTGACCCGGATGTAATGCCGAGTATGGAAGGACCGGCAAGAGGATTGCGGAATGCTGTCTGAAGCATAAGTCCGGACACGGTCAGCGCCGCCCCTGCAAGGACTGCGGTAATTGCCTGCGGCAAACGGCTTCCCACCACGATAAATCGCAACGGGCCGTCAGGATCGCCATTATTGAAAAGTATATCGACCACCTGCGCTGGAGGAATATCGACCGAACCCACAAACAGATTCGCGAAAAACAGCACCACAAGTGACACACAAAGAATCACAAACTTCATACCTCTTCAATTATTTTCAGATTATGCACACCTAAATATTATTTACGAATCGATAAATTCCATTTTTATATGGCATTGTTTCCGAGACTTTACCGGGTTTAAACAATTTAGCACCAAAATTTATGAGGTATCCGAGTCTGTAATCTGACAGTTTTAAATAAGTAAGAAGTTGACGACATTCATTCTCCTTCATCTGCCCGACTGCTTTAACCTCAATTATAACACGATTATCCACAACGATATCCGCTTTATAAGCCTCTTCAACCACAACACCTTTATATATTGCAGGGATTAGAACCTGCCGTTTTACTTCATATCCCTTTTGAGATATTTCATAGGCAAGAGCTCCTTCATAAAATTTCTCCCTCATTCCTCTTCCAATAGAATTTCTTACTTCAAATGCCGAGGCTATTATATCATAACCTATCTGCACATACTCCTCATTTAATGGCATCTTTCCATAATTTTAGAACTTATTCAGTCTGCAAATATAATACAATCTATTTTAGCAAGTGATAGATTGTGCAATTTAACTTAGTAAATACTTGAATGAATCATGATTAATGGTATCGCGGATCCCTTAATGCCTAATGGCATCACGGGAGACATGCGGATATTTCGGATTGAACGCGGATTTATCTTTTCAAATCAATTTCCATGGGGCAGTTTAAGTCACAGCGGATTCGGCAGCCAATGTCTGCTGACGGAGAGCCGCTGATGTCAGCTGATAGTTACGGATTTTCGCGACAACATATCCGCGACTATCAGTTAAAATCCGCGACTCCCGTCATATGCCTTTAGGCATATTAATCCGCGATTCTGATTCTGGATATAAAAGATCCGCGATCAATCCGCTAAATCCGTATTCATCCCATCACACCGGAAGGTGAAAGGGAATCCGCGATGCCATTAATTCCAAATTTATCCGATTAATACTGCTTTAACATTCAACATTACTCACTGCATGAGGTGGTAGTAGTGGTGGGAGGTGTGGTTGCTGAGTTCGAGATGCATGGCGGAGATCATGTCTTCGAGCAGGCGGTCGGGATGGAAAGGAGTTTCTTCATAGAAATCTATGTAGCGGGTGTTGCATCCATAGACACGTCTGTTCTTATATGCCTTGAACTGCGAATTGACAGGCGCATCATTGCCCAGCTCCCTGAGCGATTTGTCTTTCTCCTGATTGTATCTTACAAACCAGATATCGGCATCATGAGCCTCTGCAAGCACTTTCTCGGGTGCCAATGGCACACTCCCACTCTGCTTGTAGGAAGCAAAAGGATTGATGCCTCCGGCATCCTCGATAAGCCGTCCCATAGTAGATACACCACCCGGCACATTCCATACCTGACCGTAACGCTGGTCTATTATTACCTTCGGCTTGATCGCCAATCCGTTGGCAATTTGCTTCAGCTCAAGATAATTGCTTTCAGTCTTGGCAAACATCTTGTCTGCGACATCCTGTTTTCCGAAAAGCATTCCGTAGAAGCGCACCCACTCGGCTCTGCCGAGCGGCGAGGTCTCCATATAGTCGGCACACTCTATGATCGGAATACCGAGTTCACCCACCTTTGCATACTTGTCGTTGTTCTCGAACGGTGAAAGCATTATCACCTGAGGTTTCAGCTTTATTATCTTCTCAAGGTCGGGACTGAGGCTTACACCGCAGTCGACTATACGCCCCGAGGCAAGACGCGCCTGCAGCTCTTTGCCGTTTACATACTTCGAATTGCAGATACCTCCTATGGCGTCTATGGCACCGAGTTCGGTTATGAGGCTGTTGTGAACGGTAGAATACACCAGCGCGTTGGTCACCGGCACTTTGATTATTGTCCCTTCCGGCAGACCGGCAGGCATCTCGCTATCGCGTTCCACAAGGATATATTTCTGCAACGTTTTCAACGTGTCCCAGGGATTTCTGACCGTCACCTCCGTGAAATCCGGGAACTCGCGGACAGTCAGATTCTCCGCATATTTCATCGGCAAGACCTCGCCCTCGCCTTCCGCAGAAGATGAAGCATGGCTTCCCTTGCAGGACGCAAGGAAAGCCACGACTATAAACAGGGTAAGAAAGATTCGCATCTTCCTTTTTCCCTCCAATCTATATTCCACTATCATTTAGCTATTTTCTCATTGATAAATGTAACGGCGCGAGCACCGACACCACACTCAATTCTCTTCTTGAAGTTGCCGGAAGCATCGTAGATATTAGCATAGCATGGCTCTTTCGTGAAAGCTTTGTTTGAAGCAGAATCATAATAATAAGACAATACTATAATATCTCCGTTTGCAGGATTCACAAATACGCCATTGGGAGACTCTATTTCTGAGTCTTGTCCTTTAACCTGTGTCAGCATATTACCTCTTTCAGCAAATGTATTGACATCATAAATCTTGTACGTTATTTTGTCAGGAGCCAAACCAAAAGGTGCCATTGCGACATAAAGTTTATCACCGGCAACACATGCCAATGAACCTTCACAAACTTTAGTTATATCTGCTTCGGAAGCGCCGGTAACCTTAACTATTATAGGAGCCACATAGTCATCCTTATCCGGTGCTGTATAGGAACCCTGCATTATCACAAACGCATCAGTTCCATTTGAAACAGCCTCCGTCGGATGATTCCCGACGAATTTAGTATTCTTGATTTCAGTTTGAGTAAATGTAGCCAGATCAATTACAGAAATACCATTATTGGCATATTTATTTTTAGAATTCTGTCCGTCTGTATTGGCAACAACTAATTTATTCCCTGCAAGAGCAACGCCATCAGGATTGGGACCCACCTTGAGTGTGCCATCAATCTCATCAGTCTTGGCATCAATACGGACAACATAACCGGTATACATAGAGCAATATAGTTTGCCATCTTTAGCTGTAATAGCTCGAGGACTCATTGCATCGCCTTCGGGTTTGATTGAAGTGATTATCTTAAGTGTTGTAGGCTCTACAACCCAAATGAGATTTGAACGATACATAACAATGTACATCTTATCGTTATAGACAAGAGCCTGCTGGGCACCTTCGCCAAGAGCTATCTCATTGGCTGCGAAGAATGCGTCTTCAAGAGCCTTTGTGGCAGTTCCGGTAGCATAGTCGTATGCAGTAATTGATGCCGGAATTTTACCTGACATATTGCCTCCGTTAATAGTGTAGAAACCGCTGACGGTTTCTGTTGCTTCACCTTTGTTGTCATCATCGCTGCAGGCAGTGAAACCGACAGCCATGAATGCTGCAAAAAGCATTAATGCAAATTTCTTCATCTTGTATGTTTTAATTGTTATTAGATTGTTTCTCAATTATATTTATAGGTCACTGTAAATTTCCAAGCACGTCCCGGCATCGGATAATTACCCACAATCTCATATTGCGTGTCCAGAATATTTGTCAGATCGAATCGGAGATCTATGGTGTTTCGTTTTATCTTGAAAGAGCGAATCAACGCTGCCCCCATCTCCATGTATCCTTTGATTCTTGTTATCGGTAGATTGGAACTTGTCCCGTAACGGTCGCTCGCACCGGTGGTGTGAACCACAACATCCACCCAAGGATTCTCCCAGCTAAGTGATGCAGCTCCGGAATGAATCGGCGTGTATGCCACCTGTTTGTTATAATCCGGATCCTTGGGAGATGTGCGCGGTTGCACTCGCTGCCAACTATAATTTCCGGCAAACACAAGACTCTGCCTACGGGCAATATTGAACGTTGCACTTGCCGTGACATCCGCTCCAAATGCTCTCGCCTTGTCCATATTAGTCATTGTCCATATGAACATATTCATTGGCAAGGCAACTATCTTGTCTTTCACATTATTGTAATATACATCCCCTGTCAAGACAAGCGCATTCAGCCAATTAGTCGAATTATACTGCCATGTCAATCCGAAATTGAACTGATCGGTGTCTTCCGGTTTCAAGGAGGTGCTACCCATACGGAAATAATAGGTCTCATTGAATGTAGGCATACGGAAGATATTCTTATATGAAGCCCGTATAAAGAAGAGACGGTTGCGCATCGGCTGCACAGACACACTCAGTGAGGGAGACAGCTTGTTCTCATCTTTCGAGCTTATGCCCTCTTTAACTCCATTATCGTAGATTGACCAAAGGAGACGGGCGGTAGCAAGCAGCCAGCTGTTCTGAAATTTTCCGGTGAACGACTGCAACACGGAGTGACGCCAAGGAGCGACAACCTCCATCTGATTTGTGGTCAGATTATTGTAAAAATAATCGGCGGAGTAATTGAACGCAAGCTTGTCGGTGGGCACATAAAGTGCCGATCCCGACACATATACTTCGCGCTGGAAATAATCCTCATCAAGGATACCGCCTGGATATTTCCCATCTTCATCATGATATAGAGATGCGTCCCAGTTGAACTTGGCGAGGCCCTGAAATGAGAATTTAGATAGGGATAAGTTTTTGTAAGTCAGCTGTCCGAAAAAATTGCGGTCACGAAGTTTTTCGTGGCAAATAGGATTGTATAGGATAACCGGACCTGGAAGTTGACGGTTGTTGTCGTAATAATACACCTTTGCATCAAGCATTGATGCAGGTGTCAACCTCCAGCGCGTATTGATTTCGCCGTGCCATGAATTCATCATGCTGTTGTTGCGACGCTCGCGCGTCACAAGCTTACCATTCTCCAATGTGAATGGGTAATCGTTTTTCGCATGAGTGTACTCTCCAATTACCGAGAACGAGAATTTTGGCGTCAAGCTTTTCCCAACCTTAAAATAAGGGTTATAAGTGCCGAATGAGCCGAATCGCATCTGTCCGGTGACATGCCACAATGAATCCATCGGACCAGGCACAGACATAGAAGAAATAATGATTGATGCAGCAGATGCCGAAGCCTTCGCGGGTACAAAGATATCACTATTATCGCCTACTATCAAAGACAGGCTACCGACATTATCTAATGAATATCTTGACAAGTCTATCTTGCCGCTCTGGCAGTCGCTGAGGACAATGCCGTCGTAGATAACACCCGTATGGGTTGTACCGAACCCTCGCACCGATACGGTCTTCATGCCTCCCGCGCCACCATAGTCCCGGATGTTGATACCGGGTAATCTGTGTAGAGCGTCGGATATGTCGGTAACGCCCATCGTCTTCATCCTCTCGTTGGTGAGGTTGAAAAGCGGCGCCGTGCTGGTCACCTCTTTCCGCACACGTTCGGAAACTATTTCAAATTCCTTAAGGTCTATTCCGACAGTGTCCGAAACGGAATGTCGCATATCTGACAACGAATTACCGGAGGACACACCGAATGCCGGGGTGACTCCTGACACCTCGGCAAGCACAACAATAGCTGCTGTTATGACTAAATTCTTTGATTCTATCCTTGATTTCATATGTTCTCTTTTCCTCGAAAGAGTGTTCAACATACAAAGAAACCTTCCTGACATTCAACATTCCGGTTTCTCAAAAATGGCAGGTCTTCGGACTCGTCTCAACTTCCGGCACACCTTCCCGATCAAAGATCAGTGGCATTTAGAGACATTTGCCGGAGTCTTACAGAGACTTACCGCAGCGGGACTGTCCGGGATTCGCACCCGGTTCCCTTTTAATGGCAATTAGCCAACCATTTTCATCCGCAAAGTTAATACAATTTTCTCTAACTCCAAAAATATTTTCCACACCATCCGGTCTTCTTTATCCACCCCTTTATCCTCCAACCACTTACAACCACTCAACAACCAGTTTTACATCTACCCTCAAACGATTTTATGCATCTTGAGGTGGTTGTTCCGTGGTTGTTAGTGGTTGGAATTGTCCGAAGTTTTGACATATCATTCATATGTTAAGTAAGTAATAAAAATTAACCGATATATGTAAGTAATGAAATCTTGCACTATAAAACTTGTTATTTTTGGCTGTTTTAGCCTTGTAATTCAATCGCATAGCCCGCTATGCTCATTCTTCAACTCGTGAAATTCCCTCGAAAAAACCTCTTCATGTGTAATTATAATAAGGAATTATTTTTATTAATTCCTTATTATTTTTGACAGTATAAAATAAATTTGCTATCTTTCGACAGTTTTATCAAGCACGCTGCTATGAATTTAAAGACAATGGCCATATTTCTGCCACTCTCGCTCCTGATGACTGTTGCCGCAGTCACCTCCCCTGATATGCCGTTGCGGGTTGTTTCGGGATTCCGTATGGAGGATGTGCACATCAAAACTGATTCGGTTACGGATTTCTCATTCGTTAGCAAATACGGGGCTGCAGTTGAATGGCAGTATTTCAGGAAAGACTCGCACATCATTGAGCACAGAGGCAACGAATGGCTGCGCTTCAGCCAGCGTGCGGACACGCTCGAGCTTCGGCACAGAGAGACTTGCAGAGAAAAAAGGGAATCCCGCATTATCCTTTCCCCTCATGTCGCAGCCGACACAGTCTATTCCTCAGATACCCGCCGCGACAGGTCGTTCCTTTACAATGATTCCGGTTCTTACATTATAACCCAATCTCGGTGTCCGCTCCTTATCCTGGCTGAGAGGGATACGCTCCATGATGTAACGGCAGAGAAAATACGGGTCTCCTATTGCAGACGGCAGATATCCGGTGAGGGAGAAACCTCAAAAAACTTGTTTCCCAAATTCATTGAGACCGAAACAACGTGGAGAGCCGGGCAAGATAATTCCATTCCGTATGCCATGACACGCAGCATAGAGCGCATCTCCAAAGCGAATGACACCACAATAACCGTCGAGTCTGTATGTTTCCCAAGGGCACTCAACGTTGTCGGATCCGGTTTCGACAGACAGTATTCAAGAAAGGGAAGTAAAACTCCAGTCTATCTCCGACAAACGGAGCAAATGCAAGAAGCAGCCGAGGCTCCACATTTTGAAGTAACGGGCAATTCCCTGCATGTATCGTCTCCGGGAAAATTCAACGTTATCATTACCGACATCGCCGGCAGAGTGCTGCTGACGCATTCTGCCACGGATGGTTGCGTAATTGATATCTCCCGATTTACTGGGAATGAGATAGTTGTGTCGATTTCCAATGAAGCCAACCATATATCAAGAACAATAATACCGCGTCATGAATAGGACCGTCATACCAATCGAGTTTCTACTGTCAGCGCTGCTCCTCACGCCGGCACATGCCGGCAATGCCAGCAAACAGGACAGTATTTCCCCGGTGCGTCGCGCTCAAGCGTCGGGAGACGCATGGCGACCGCCGACATCGATCGCGGAAATGGTCGCTCCCCCGTCGCCCGAAGTGGCGGCGATGCTCCGGCACTCCGACGAAGAAATATCGTATGCGGAGGGAACAGCTTCCCTTGCAGTCCCCCTGTACGAGTGGGAGTGTGGCGACATCCGCACCTCCCTGTCCATGCGTTATTCCATACGTGGCTACCGCATGGACGAACGTGCCGGATGGACAGGGCTTGGATGGAGCTTCTCAGGTGGCGGATGCGTGGCAAGGACAATACTCGGGATGCCTGATGAACAGCACCCTGTCGACATACGCAGCACCCTGTCGGTAAATTCCAGTTCCACCGGTCACCAATATTTCATCGATCTCGAAAAACACGCCAAAGAGGCGATGCTCGATCGCTATAGCTACTCTTGTGCCGCAGGTTCCGGATCGTTCGTAATCATGGACGGATGCATAATACAGACCCCGCGCAGCGACAACACAATAGAATTTTGCGGCGATACACGGGACGGGGTCAGGGATTTCGCTATAATATCACCCGACGGCACACGCTACGTATTCTCCGTCCGCGAGCACATCGACTTCACCTACCATCCGATGGTGCTTGCAGTTCCCGCACGAGACGACAGCTACCGGAACGCCGTCTCGGCATGGCACCTCTCTTCAGTGACCTCGCCGGGAGGAGAGACCGTGACCTACTCCTACGCTTCCGTGGGAACGTGGTCGAGGAGTGACGGACCTTCAGCGGGCACATATACAATCCTGAACAGAAGCCAGTCTTTTCCTTCCGTGGAGGTATCCTACGACAACGGCACCACGGACACGGGAAATTCAACCAAAGCCATCACAACCTTCCACGACCAGAAGATCCTTCAGCGCATATCATCGCGCACGGCAACCTTGGTCTTCTCTCATTCCCCGAGAAAACTGTCGGGAGGCAATGACATTCCGCAGATGCTCAGTTCTGTCCGCGTCCTTACACCGGGAGGCAGGTGCGTGCGTGACATCTCTTTCGACATAACGCAGTCGGCAGGTGTGCCATCCATTCTCAATGGGATAACCGTGAAGTCAGAGGGTGTCCTGCTTGACAAGCATACCTTCGCCTACAACCTGCCGTCCGGAGTCCCGGGATGCGATATTTTCGGTTTCGCCAACGGGACCACGACGGGACACAGGGCGGTGATAGACATCAACACCGGCAACGTTGCCGATGCGGCGAAATTCAGTGCCGGTCACGCGCACGCGCGCACCTTGAGGTCGCACTCCAACGCACTCGGTCTCGTCACGGAATACCAGTACGAACCTTCGGATCCCGTGACCTTCGCGCCGTTCGGCCCGTCCGTACCCTCATGCCGCATCCCGGTAGGTGTGCGCATCCGCAGGATAACTGACAAGGATGCCGTCACCGGAAGAATGAGAATACGGGAGTTCCTGTATTCATCACCTGAATGCGACATCGATTTTGTAAATGTCAACGCATCCGCGTTCATATCCATGAGCGGAGAACAGAGCTACATGGGTCTTATGCCCGTAGCCCCGCAACCGGACGTATCCACCACCCTGTCGTTCCTCTCCCGCCCCCGAATTCCCGGATTCTCCCCGGAACGCGCCACGATGCGTTACGCGGAAGTGACGGAACTTGTCAGCGGCACGGGAATTGAGGTTCCCGTGCGCACGGTCAGGAGATACGACCTTTCAAGGTGCAGGCTGCGCTTCGTCCCGGCGCAGATACCGAGATACGGCATGAACGCTGACAGGAATATAGGGGAAATAATGCTGCCCCCGCAAGGTGTGCCGGCAGGGGTGAGGCTCGCGCTCGGACATGGCTGCAACCTGCCCGGAGGTTTCGAGGAGAGACCTGGAGCGGCACCGGTGCTCATTGAGAAAACGGAATACGGACACCGTAACGGAGAATACCACCCGATTGTCAGCGAGAAGTATTTCCACAGCACCATCGACTCTGCGACAATACGGACAGGTTTTTTCCACGACGCGGCAGTGCGCGACATAATAAACGCCTATGGAGTACGGAAATGGGACTGGCAGTCAACTTCAGATTTCACATTCTCGGAGATCTCGATGACTCATCTGGACACACGTCTCGACTCTGTTGCCGCCACACGATATTTCCCGGACGGTTCGAGCCGTCTCGCCACCGTGAAGCATCTGTATTCCACGACAGCTCCCATGCTGATACCTCTACGGGCGATAGGGAAAGACATTCCTGATCTCCCGATCATGCCAGGCATCGAAAATGTGCACAATCCGTTCGGCTCCGACAGCGTAAGCATGTCGAACGGGATGCGCCTGCACATAGGGACGCGCCTGTGTGAGGGCGGCCGTATACTGGAGCATTACACTGCATATTCATCAAACATGACACCGGAGGTGTTCCGGACAATGACGGCTGCCGGACAAAAGACTCTTCCGGTGCTGGAGATATGGATCGCGGATGGACGGGACACCATAACAAAGAAAACGGAATATGGAAGGTACGGCTCCTGCTGGCGTCCAACAGCGATCACCCTCTCCTCCCCTTCGGGGAGGACGGTAGACAGACTGGTAGTGTCGGGATACACACCTTACGGGAAACCTACAGGCGTGAAGCGGAGAGGAAAACCGGAGAACGTATACTCTTGGGGAACAGTACCGGGACAGGGGGACCTGCTGATGTCCCTGACGGTAAAGGGAGACAACCGGTCAGCGTCCCTGACAACCTCATTCACGCACGAAGAGCTGACGGGATGCACATCGGTGACAGCTCCGGATGGATCAACCATATCCTACGGATACGAGGGAGGCAGACTCGTGTCGGAAACAAACCCTGACGGCAAGATAATAAAAAAATACGGATATGACCTGCAGTCATCAGGCGTGGACGGACAGAATGCCATCTCCGGGCGGACTCTTGTCAACGGGACGTCCGCTTCGGAGGGCACCTTCGCTGAAACAATAACCCGGCACGACGGATTCGGGATGCCGAGGCTGGAACTTAAGAAGGACTTCGGACAGGGCGGGGATGTCGTTACGGGCGCATGGTCGTACGATGCGTTGCACCGCACGACAAGGGCATGGAACCCGCTTCCATTGTCAGAAGTGAATGAAGCTCTCGATTCTGACGTGCCGCTGGAGAATGCTGCCGTAACCCTGTATTCGGATGCCACCGCCTACCGGGAGATGGTTTATCCGGCATCCCTTGACAACATGCCGACAGAATCTTCCCTTCCGGGTGCCGACTTCCGGCAACATCCAGCACACGCGGAGAAGCTATGCTCAAGATCGCAGGCAGGTGAATACCGGGTGATCCGCTATTCATGCGACGGGAACACACTGGGATCTTCCGGTGTATGGTCCGACGGGGAACTTGACTGTATCGCTGAGACCGACGGGAACGGCGCGAGGAAACTGACCTTCTCGGATGCAGCGGGCAATACGGTACTTGTCAGGAGAGTGATATCCTCCGGGATATATGCCGATACGTACACCGTACACGATCCCTGGGGGAATCCTCTTGTAGTTCTTCCGCCGGAGGCTTCCCGGAAGTTAAAGTCGACAGGATCGACATGGCAGCTGGCAACAAATTCCATAATCGCGGATTACGCGTTCGTCTACACATATGATTCCGCGATGAGGCTGCGCTCGATGAAAACTCCGGGCTGTGCGGCCGTGAGATACGCTTACGACAGTGAGGGAAGGCTTTCATTCACGCAGGACGGCAACCTCGCGGCGAGTGGAAGGTGCTATTTTATACTTTACGACTCTTTCGGGCGGCAGGCAGTGACCGGGACATGCTCGGACATACCGCGCTTATGGTCATCCGGCATGTCGGACTCTACCCCACCCGTCACGACTGCCCTCACGGGCAATATCGGTGAAGGATTCCTCGGGACGGGCTACTCGATATCCTGCAGCACGGGGGATGCCGTAGCAATTTCCAACGCCACGATGCTGACAGCCAGCTATTATGACAACACGGGCATGCAGACGGGCTCCCTTGCCGCGGTGTCGCAAGCTCCGGGACTGTCTGACAATGAGGGCGGCAGCGTAATGACCCGGATGGGCTACGCTCCGGGTGGTATACTCGTGAGATCGGAATCCGTATTTCCCGACGGAAGACTGTTGATATCGGAGATTGTCCCGACTGTTGCCGGACTGCCTTCGTTAGTGAAGGAGACTCTTGCCGACGGTTCCGGTGACGGGTGGTCACACTCGACATCGTATGCCTACGACCCGTTCGGGCGCATCTTGTCCGCGAAGGTTACTGCAGATGGTAACGCAGCAAACACACAGGCATCAATTGTCAACGGATTCGATGAGACGGGCAACGTGAGAAGCATCGCATACAACGGTAATTCGTTGACAAGGAACATCACCCGCGACATACGGGGCGCTGTGTCCGGATGGTCGATGCCGGAGTTCGGTCAACAGCTCACGTATGGCGACGGCGGCGCGGTGGCGGACTGGTGCGGGAGAATAATGTCAAGGACTTCGGAACTGGGTGAATACAGGGGAAGATACGACTATCACTACAATACATTAGGATTCCTGACACGGGCGGCATTCTCTTCCGACACCCACCGGAAAATGGATTTCTCCGCGTCGTATGAATATGACAGGCAGGCGAATCTGACATACATAAAAAGGAGCGGCATGCTCCCCGGTGACAGGTTCGGCACAATCGTCGACAAGGCGATAATGCGCAAAGGAAACCGAATAAACAAAGTATACGGGGATGATGCCGGGGATGCACTGATCGAGAACCAGCCGCAGATAACCGCATCGGGAACCGGATGTACGTACGATAACAACGGCAACCTGACCTCCGATCCGTCACGCGGGATACTGAACATAGAATGGAGCGAGACAGGTAAGCCGCTGCGGGTGTCCTTCGTTTCGGGTGAGGAGATATGCTACCGCTATGCCGCGACAGGAGAGAAGCTGTCGGAGGTGTTCGTTGACACGGACGGGAGCATACTACGCAGACGCGACATCTACGGGAGCTATGAGTTCACTGACGGAAGCCTCGACCGCACTCAGGTAGAGGGAGGATACCTCGACAGCAGAGGTGTGTTCCACGTGTACGTCACCGACTATCAGGGGAACGTTATCGGTGTCGTAGACGCAAAGACCGGGACTCCGGTACAGTTCACGGACTACTACCCCTACGGCATCCCGCACGCCACGGCTTACAGCCCGGAGGCGAACCGCCGCAAGTTCGGTGGCAAGGAATACACCTCCGAGTTCGGTTTCAGCTCCTGCGATTTCGGCGCACGCCTGTACTCCCCGCTGCTCTGCGGGTTCGACTCCCCGGACAGTAAAGCCTCCGGGTACACACACATCTCCCCTTACGCGTACTGCGCAGCTGATCCAGTAAACCTGATCGATCCGACCGGGGAGATTCCCACGGCTCTTGAGGGGGCGTACATCGCGAACCATGTATATGACGGAAAACTCGGGGATGTCCTGCACGGAGGATGGAAGATGATCAAATGCTATACCAGCAAGGAGAGTATTTCTTTCCGAGGGGGACTGTATCAAAAACGACACGAAAACGGGACCATAGAATATGCGTTTGCTACGGCAGGTACGTATCTGGAAAATTCGGACCGAGGTAAAAATAGTTTGAAAGAAGATTTTAATCAGGTGATAGGCATGTCAATAGATATGAAAACCTCTATCCGGATTGCGGATAAGCTTTCTAAAGACTATCCGGACAATGAACTGACTTTCGTTGGACATTCAAAGGCTGGAGCTGAAGCCGAGGCTAATGCGTACAAGACAGGAAGAAACGCATTGCTTTATAATCCCGCTGCTCTTAGTACAGAAAAATACGATTTAGATCCTTCATCATATGCTGGCGTAAACGGCATTGGCATTAGGGTTTATATTGTCAAAGGCGAGTTCCTCACCTATATAAACAATGTCACAAAAACATTAATACCATCTTCTTCTACTACGCATAAGACCATATTTGTGTTTAAAGGTGTAACCGGGGGCTTATTCGAAAAACACAAGATAGGGGCAATGATTGAAACATTAAAAAACTATGGATATGATTAATTTATGTTTATAATTGAATATCAATACTATAAATTGTTATTAAAATTATAGAATTATACACACTAAGATCCAAACGAAAATAAATGTAATAAAATGGGAAAAGATCGATATCAAACGATTATAAAAATAGTCTTATTTTGTGCTTCTGCATTATTATGCATCTACGGCATAACTGTCATGGTATATATGATCCACAGATGGAAGGTCGGTGTACCGCTAAGTAAAATAAACTTAAATTCTTGGGTAGACATAATATATATAATCTATATCTTTTGTTTTTATTTTAATATACTTTGCTTTCTATTTATTGGTCTTAGATGCATTAAAAAAATTATTTTATTATTATCAAAAAATAAACCTACAGGTAACCGTAATACAACTCTGCGAAAAAGTGGAAGTCTCCTGAAAAAGAACAAATTTTTACGTGAGTCAATCTCCATAATGGCTGTTATGATCTGCACATGTATGATAATTTCCGACTTATTTAGATGGTTTATTTCTTATGCTGTTTTCACAAGTGCAGGTAAATATGTTTTGCGACCACATTGTTCATATATCGCCATAATTAGTATCGGGGCAGTATTATTTTTATGCGTAAAGTTTATTAACAGACTAACAAACAACTGAAACTTAGAAACACATCAAGTTTACACACAACATATGGCAATCAAAAATTTGGTATAAATGTAGATCTCCTGTTTATAAATTAGGATTTGATTTTTGGAATACATTAAATAAAAAATTATCACAACCCCAAGATAAATTTGAATTAAAATTTATATTTGATTTAAATTAAATAATATTAAGTATGTTTTATTAAACAGTTAATGCAATGAAATCCATTTTCAAACGTTGT
>CASBHZ010000031.1 GCA_949123685.1 uncultured Bacteroidales bacterium
TTATTCAAAAGAGAGCCGCCCCAAATTTCACAGTTATTTTTAAACAACTTCTTAATATTTGAGGCATAAATATTTAAATGTTGTAAATATTATTTCGTGTATTTATTCATTATTCATCCCGTATCGAATTTTTAAGGAATATTTCTTTGAAATTTGGTTCGGGATGCTTAATTTTACTGAATAAACAATAAAATCGAATACAATGGAACTTCCCTTTGCAGAATCATGGAAAATCAAGATGGTGGAGCCCATCAGAAAGAGCACGCGAGAAGAGCGTGAGAAATGGCTCCGTGAAGCAGACTATAACGTGTTTATGCTTCGTGCCGATCAAGTATATATCGATTGCCTGACCGATTCCGGCACCGGCGCGATGAGCGACCGCCAGTGGGCGGCTATGATGACCGGAGACGAGTCTTATGCCGGAGCAAGGTCATTTTATGAACTTCGCGACACTATCACCCGCATCACCGGTTTTGAATACGTAATTCCGACACATCAGGGTAGGGCTGCGGAGAATGTATTGTTCTCTCACTTGGTGAAAGAGGGCGATATCGTGCCCGGAAATTCACATTTCGATACAACAAAGGGTCACATTGAAAGCCGTAAGGCGTTTGCTGTGGATTGCACCGTAGACGAGGCAAAAGACACTCAGTTGGAGGTGCCTTTTAAAGGAAATGTAGACCTCAATAAGCTTCAGGCTGTATTGGAGAAGGATGCCGACAAGATACCGTTCATTATCGTGACCATTACCAATAACACTGCCGGAGGACAACCAGTGTCTATGGAGAATCTGCGCGGAGTGCGCAAACTTGCCGACAAGTTTGGCAAGAGGGTAGTGTTTGATTCGGCACGCTTTGCAGAGAACGCTTATTTCATCAAGATGCGCGAACCTGAATTTAAGGATGCCACAATAAAGGAGATATGCCGGGAGATGTTCAGCCTTGCTGATATCATGACGATGTCTTCTAAGAAAGACGGACTCGTGAATATGGGTGGCTTTATAGCTACAAGATGGGAAGATATCTATGAAGGTGCAAAACGTTTTGTTATTCCATTCGAGGGCTTCCTGACATATGGAGGTATGAACGGACGTGATATGGCAGCCTTGGCGGTAGGTCTTGACGAGAATACGGAATTTGACATGTTGCAGACACGTATCAAGCAGGTTGAATATCTTGCTGCTAAATTGGATGAATATGGCATCCCTTATCAGCGTCCTGTAGGTGGTCATGCGCTCTTCATTGATGCAGACAAGGTGCTTGACAGGGTTCCCAAAGAGGAGTTCCCGGCGCAGATGCTCACGATAGAGCTTTATCGTGAGGCGGGTGTTCGCGGATGTGAGATAGGTTATCTTCTTGCCGACAGAGATCCCGTGACACGCGAAAACCGTTTTAACGGCAATGACTTCCTAAGGCTATGTATTTGCCGCCGCACATATACTGACAACCACATGAACGTGATTGCCGCCGCCTTGAAGAACGTATATGATAGGCGCCATGAGATCACCCGTGGTGTCAAGATCAAATGGGAAGCGGAGCTGATGCGCCATTTCACCGTCAAACTCGAACCTCTCGGATAATCCTCGGATAATTAAGGAGTGTCACTGCATCTGGGCAATGGCATAATGTATAAGAATGGGCATTTTCAACATCAGTGTTGAAAATGCCCATTCTATATTCCAGAACAAATAAACTATAATTATTGCTATGAGCATATACGCCATATCAGAATTAATGTCAAAATTATCGTTCACCTATTGACGTTAGAATACTCCACTAAGCTGCATCTTAGACGAGATACTGACAAAAATGTTCGGTTCTGTGTGCAGAAAACCGAACATTTTTATTACCTTTGCACTTGAAATATAAAACAATAGGGGATGACTGTAGCCCAACAGATAGAGAATAGGGTCAATCTTATTGACGATGGTACTGTTTTCTCCATCGAAGACCTCGGATTTCCTGCCGAATGGTGGGAAAACATCCGGGTCAAATTATCACGCATGGTCGGCAAAGGGCTGATTAAGAAACTATCGAAAGGCAGGTTCTATAAACCTAAGAAGTCTGTTTTTGGAACGTTGAAGCCGAATTTGCAAGAGATTGTCAAGGACCTCATTTATGATAAAGGCGGCAAACCGATAGGTTACCTAACCGGATATTCCATCTGGAATGATATGGCACTGACAACACAGGTCGCGAGTGTGATAATGTTAGGCACCAATAAAAGACATAATGCCACTAAAAGAGGTATATACTCAATTCGCTTTGTCAATCAGTCCAATAAAATAACCAAAGATAACATTTACCTTTTACAAATTCTTGACACGATTAAGTTTATTAAAAAGATTCCGGATACAGAGATTGCCCGTTCAATAACGGTACTGAAATCATCTATCGGACAATTGCAGGAGAATGAGATTAAGAAAATCATCAGATTATCGGATAAGTATCAGCCACGTGTGAAAGCCATTCTCGGTGCAATTCTTGATGATTTAGGATATGACAGCTACACCACGGTGCTTCGTGCCGTACTTAATCCCGGAACAAAATATAAAATAGGGTTGGGAAATGCCATTGAATTACTCAACAAAGATAAATGGAATATTGAATGAAACTTCATGATAACAAGCGGTCATTTCGAGAGGCAATAGAATTGACTGCACAAGAACTTGAAATCTATCCTGAATTTGTCGAAAAGGATTACTGGATATGCCAGATATTACAGAATCTGTCGCGAAATCCTGCGGCGACAAAGACAGTGTGGAAAGGCGGAACGTCGTTGTCTAAGGCTTACGGCCTTATTGCCAGGTTCTCATCAGATGTTGACTTCGCCATATTGGGCGAAGGTCTGAGCCAGAATCAGCAGAAAAAGCTCGTGGCAAGGATAGGACATGAATCTACCGCCGGCATGGAGGAAGTTGAGAAGTCCGATACTATCAAGAACAATCGCTTTCGTAAGACGTACCATATTTACAAGTCTGTTTTAGATGGTATCAATAGGGGCACGTCCAATGTAATGAGCAATCAGGTGATTGTAGAAATCAACACCTACGGTAATCCATACCCTTACGAAAGAAGGGAAATCAAATCCTTTATCACCGAAATGATGGAGCGCCGAGGCCTGAACGGTATGATTGCCGATCTTGACATGAATCCCTTCGTTTTGAATGTGCTTGACAAACGGCGTACTCTCTGTGAAAAAGTGGTATCACTTTTGAGATTCTCCTTTGAAGATGACCCGACTGTAGGCCTTGTCTCTAAGATACGACATTTCTACGATCTGCATTTTCTCCTCGGTGATGAAGAATGCCGCGATTATATAGCAGGAGATTTGAAACAGAATCTTGTTGAGCTTATCGAACACGACAAGAAAGAATTTGATCGTCCTCCAAAATGGCGCGACGCCCTCATCCTCTCTTCGCCTCTGATTGTTGATTTCGATTCAACATGGGATAAGATTGCGAACGCATATCAATCTGAACTGTCTGTTCTGGCATATCGGACAATCCCCGGACCGAATGAAATTGCAGATTCAATGAAAGGTCTTATCAATGTTGTCGTCGATGCGGTTCGATAAAGCCTTGTGCCCACGGGCGAGAGAGCTGTCGGAAAAATGAATAAAATGATTCGTTACATACTCGTTACACAAGAAAAATGAGCGAGCGTAACTGATTGAAATAACTGCATTTGGAGTGTAAAGAACAAGTCCCTCCAGCTCCACTGTGTACTTCCGAACCAACTTGGAAAATTCGAAAAAACCTCGGACTATCAAGTAGTTCCGAGGTTTTTCGTGTCTAATCCTATCGATTGAGGACTGATACAAGACTAAAATTCTTTATTTCTACATGGTTGTTATATATGGCAATGGCAATGTATCATACAGCATCATGGTAACTCCTATGGCATAGATTATTTTATATATTTAAGAAATCCATATAATAAGTATTTCATCATAAAATAAGTTGCCACAACAGGCTTTACACCTTCTACATTACGCAGTATATACCATTGATTGCGAATCATAGCAAATTTATTGGATGAACGGCTGTTTTGCTGTTCCCGATACAACGCATGAACTTTTCCCGTGTTATAGGCATACACATTTTTCTTGAGAATTTCAAGCCAAAACACAAAGTCTTCTTTGGGGATAGACTGAAAACGCGTATTCCCTATTATATCCTTTGTAAGAAGCACAGTGAGACAAGGAATTGTACATGTTTCCAGAACATCCCAGAAACCCGATCGAGCTGGCATCATCACCTGTCGATGGCTGCGTTTACCAATTGTGTCAATTTTTTCATAATTTGAATATACAAAATCGTAATTGTTATCATGCAGGAACTGCACTTGCTCTCTCAGCTTATTGGGCAACCATATGTCATCAGCGTCCAGAAATGCGATAATCTCACCATGTGCATTGTCTATACCAATATTCCTTGGAATTGAAGGAGATCCAGATGCTCTATCTGTTTTAAAATATTTTATACGCGCATCTTTACGGGTATATCCCTCTATGATATCTAATGAACTGTCCGTAGAGCAATCATCAACGATTACCATCTCCCAATTCGAATATGACTGTGCCAATACAGAGTCTATTGTCTGCCCGATCAAAGCTGCGGCATTATAACACGGAGTAACAACTGTTACAAGGGGACAATAATACATAATTTATGATTTTAGAGACAAAACGAATACATGGCTATCAAATAATCCGAAACAACATGCATTGATTAGTGGTAAAGTCAGATTGAATTATTATGTGATAAGCTGCTTTCAACCTGTGATTTATAAAAATTTTGCTATATTTATATGAAAATAGTATGCTAATATCAGATTAAGAGTTTTTTTCATTGTTATTCTCTTAAAATGTTTGATTCTCAGATGAGATTTTATATGACCTCTTAAAACTTTATTGCCGGGACTAACCCCCATACGCAATGAAGATGATGATACAAGCAAATAAATGCAGTCTAAATTCTCATTGGAAATATATAAACCTGGAGATTTTTCAATGCAATTGATTGCCTTAAAGGCCTCAAGAGTCACAATATCGTTCCTTTTATGAGTGACAGAGGATTCAAGTTGAACATAATTATACAGACAATCATTTAATACTCTAATTCTTCTTGAGGCTGCTATAGTTTGAAAGCAAACCGCCATATCCTCGCCAATTCTAAGACCTGTTGGGACAAGAACATCTTTAAACAATTTCTTTCTAAATGCCTTGGCCCAAACTTGCCATCTCAGCCGTCCGTCAGAAAGCAAATTCAAACAGTCTTCTTTGCCATAATCAACTCTTCGATATGAAATAGTATCTATAATTTCTCCCTCTTCTGACACAATATTGATTCCTGAAAAAACAACATCAATATTATCTGATGTAAATGAAGAGATGAAGGTTTCTAAAGCATTAGATTCAAGTGTATCATCTACATCAAGAAAGGTTACTATTTCATTTGTCGCAACTCTGATACCATATTCTCTGGCTACTGCTACTCCTTCATTCTCTTTATCAAGAATCTTCAATCGGGAATCCAGCTTGGCTAAATCTTTAAGAAGAGAATATGAGTTGTCTCGACTTCCATCGTTTATGAATACAGCCTCCCAGTCTTTAATAGACTGTTTTTTTAAACTTTCATAGCACTGAGATATAAAGCGTTCGCCATTATATACAGGTATGATCACACTAATCATTTGATAAACTTTTAAATAGGGAATCCCATTTTTTCATAATGTTTTCTTTATGGTAATTTTTTGACTCGCTGAATGCGAATTGAGATGCATCTATTCTGTGATGTGGGTTTGCTAACCAAAAAATTATAGCATTAGATAATTCATGAATATCATTACGCGGAACCAATGAGCCAAAAGATGGTTTAACAATGTCTTGTGGACCACACGGACAAGAGAACGAAACAATCGGCAATCCGTAAGAAATAGCCTCTAATAATACAAGTGGCAGACCTTCGTAACGGGAACTCAGAATATATAGAGAACTATTGAGATACTCCCTTTCGATTTCGTTAGTAGGTGAATATAATTTAACCGAATCAGTTAATTCATAATCATCGATCAGTTTTATAAGTTCTGATTTATCTCCACCTCCGACTATCGCAAGCTGCCAATCAGGGTATTTTTTGTGAACTGTCTTCCAGGCTTTGATCAACATATCAAATCCTTTCTGATAGTCGGCACGTCCGATGCTTAGCACTCTTTTTGAAGTCAGATTTGTTATCTTATCTCCGCTTTTATTACAAAAATTAGGAATAACACATATATTTTTTAAATTGCCCCATTGCTTCCTATCTTCTTGAGTCAGAACAATAAACCTGTCGTAATAATTAATTATTTTTTTCCAATGGAAAGTTCTTAGATATTGCAGTTTTGCTATAATGCGGCTTTGTGCACGTGCAACCTTATAATAACGCTGAAAATGAAATTCAACTATCTTTTTACTCCCGTCTTTAATCTTATAAAGAAATGAAAAATCAAAATCCATCAGAGAAATGACAATATCAAATTGTTCTTTCTCAAGCACTTCTCTTAATCGAATCTTATGATGCTTTAATAACAATAGTTTTTTAACATGCCAGAGCTTACTATTTTTGAAGTTGTTATAATTAATTCCCAGATCAATTACTCGTATATTATCAGACTTATTGAAGAAAACCGGTAAGTTGTTTTGATCAGTAGTAATTATCGAAACATCATAATTAAGAACGTCTGCAAGATAATTAGCTTTTTGGATAAGAATATTTTCCATTCCACCGGAATTGTATAATCCCGAGATAGTATATGCGATTTTCATAAACTATGTTTTAAATTGGAGATGAGTCCTGTTACTTCATAAAGAAATCCAATCAACAAACAAGTCTTAAAGTATTTAAACTTTATTATACCTTTATCTGCCAATGAAACCATAACAATACTTATTGGAATCAAGGCCATATATCTTATTCTGTATGCAAATACATTAGTTCCAAGAGGAAGAGACTGAATAGCGATTGACAGCAAAACAATAATTATGCATATATTATTAAGTACAATTTCTGAACGAAGTCGCGAGACACTTATTCCTTGAGACTTTAATAAACCCTTTGTCGTATAATACACAGGCAAAACAAAAATTCCAATCTCAAAAAGTCCTCTCAGTTTACCTAATAGAGTAGCGTCTGATCCATTATATGATTCAGATGTGTAATAACTAAGTTTCGTCATTAAATAAGCATCTGATAATGGATTGGAGAGAAAATATACGAATATTTCAGTAATAACGATACTCGTCAAACCAGACAAAACAAAAAGAAGAATTATATTTTTTTTGTTTAATCTCAGAAAAATGGAAGCTATTCCTATTAATATCGCAATAATAAGAGAATTATGAAAAAAATACGAACTAACGAATATTCCAAGACCTATCAACCTGTTTAAAAATTTTTCTTCTCTTAAAAATAAAACCAATCCATAAAAGAGTACACACATACCTAATGATGCACGGGCATAAGCAAATAATCCTATGTATACGACAAAAAGAAAATATAATGAATGGTTAATGCTGATGTTTAGCACTTTTGCTGTGAAACAAAAAATAATTAATGCTGATATCCAGATTGCAGCTCTGAATAATACATAATTATAGGATACAAGATTCCCTAACCATAAATAAATTTTTTCAATACCACCTGTAGAATTATTGGAAAAATCATTTAAACGAATCTCGTAATTGAAATAATCACCATCTGCAAAATAAGTTAGAGTAAAAAAAGAGAATAATATAAAAATAAGTAGTCCGATCCTGTTTTGATCTCTACATTTATACTGAGAATTAATTGTCCAATTATAACAGATAAAGCATACAAACAAATAATACAGAAGACAGTATATATTCTGTGAAAGAGAAGCCATATGCCGAGCATCAATTATTTAAAAGCTTTATAAACGACTTTTTTACCAATCCATAGATTAGATTCTGGTTCTCCTCCTCTCCAATTCGGATCAGGTATCATATAATTGTCTCCATAATAAGAGCGCAATATTGTATCGTAATTATTAGGAATTGGCAATTTTATATTTTCAAATGGCACATATTCAAATTTATGTGGCATATCGAAAAAGAACCGATATATTTTAAAATTCCCAAATCTTTTAATACATTCTTCCCACGTTACACAGTTGTCCATATAATCAAAGGTAGTGCAATATGGGATATTTGTATCAAGATCATTGTAGAAATAGAAAATATCTATAGCTACCCCATTCTTTTCAAAAGTATCCTCCATTCCACTGTTGCCATCGTCTATTAGAAACCTGTGTTTGTGTAGAAACCCTCTTTTAATCAACTCAGCCCTCATTTTTTCATTATAATCATTTCGCCACACGGCTACATCAATATCAAAATCATGAGGAATAAATCCTTTTTCCCTGACAGCTCCAATCAACGAACCCCAGAAAAGGCAATAAGGGACATTAACTTCTCCTAAGATTTTATCAAATTCTGTTAATACAGCCAATGCATGTTTTTGAAATATCTCAATTTCCTTTTTTCTTATAGGATTATATATAAAATGACGATAAATTCCACCTAAAAAAAGGCGTACACCTGGAATTTTTGTAAATGGATGAAATAGTCTCCTTATTTTAACAGAATTCATATTAGACTTAATGTTTTATTTAGAGTTATATGATTCGGTATATTTTCAGTTTCTTTGGATGTTAAATAATTATAGATATAATTATACCTTATGTCACAGGGAATCTCTTCAAGATATATATTACCTTCTACTTTCTCATTTTTAATATGACAGCAGGCTAATCCCATGTTTTTTGCAAGAGACTTGACAATACCTTTCAGATAGGGTATTTTGTCAAATTCTTCAATGTCTACAAACAAAACAGGTTTATTGCATAATGCGGCATAAGACAATGTGCAGCTATAATGTAGAATTATTCCCGAAGAATACCTAACTAAGTTATTGGTATGATATTTGATAATCTGTCTGCCATTAAATTCATCACCATTGTAATTTGATTTAGGATGGGCGGCAATAATAACTGGTAAACCAGTCTGCTTTTCAACCGTATCAAAAAGCTTATTCATTTTTTTGTAATACATGGCAGGTGAAATATTATTATTTGTTATATATTTTTTGTAGTAATAACTGATATCTGGATGTAATGGAAAATATACATCACTGAATACTAAATAATCTTTGTCTATTATTCGCGTTGCACTATCAAATTTCCACTTCTCATAATCAGGATGATTATAGGCTATTGTCCGATTAAATGAATTGGATGAAAAAATAAAATCTCTTGGTTTTATATGATTAGTTTTATAATACATCCGCGTTAAGATGTATATAATTTTTTTATTTAACAGAGCTCCAAGATTTTTTAAACTAATTCTTTGCAACTTAAATTTCCAATTTGACACAGTTGGCGTATTTCCATAGCACTCAATTCTAATCATCGGTATATTATTCTCTGATAAGAATTTAAATATTTTTCTATTTCTCCAATCACGAGGAATACATTCTATTACTGCGATGTTATTTTTAATTTCCAAATTAAGTTGATTCATCAACTCTTTGTATGTACTAATTATTCTTCCACCTTCTGGAAGACATATAACATTTGCTTCTGACGAGCTATCATGCTGTATTCTATGGAGATCCCATACTTCTACTTTAATATGAGCTTTCTCAAACTGACTATAAAAGGTCTCTTGATCATTCATAGTCCATGGTTCATGATTTAACATGATGAATTTTCTCATTTTGCTGAATTCAAAGTGTTATTAGACATAACATACACATATATCATTGTAATAAATGTTATTGCCATAGATGTATATGCCGTATAGAGTGCTGAATAAGGAGTGAGCCATAAAGACAGAATTACTTGTAATATTGCGGTGGAAAGAGTTATATGCATGAGTTGACGTGTTTTCTTGTAGTAGAAAAGGTAATTGACCCAGAGCAGGTAAATACACTGAAAAAATGCACCGAGACAAAGAGGAAGAATATAACATATGCTTTTTTCGTAACGTGGGATGAAATAATGTATTAGCGCAAATGCGAACAATCCGACAGCTATACTAACTGCAAGAAAAACCGCAGTCATAATTTTAGCCTGTTTGCTCAACACTTCATGTGCCTTGTTATAGCCATAGGAGAGTTTTTTATATATATATACAGAATTGGTAGAGTTGAAAGCGTTTCCAATAATGGTGATGATTGCCGCAAGATTCATTGCAAAACTGAAATATCCTACCGTGGTTTGATCATGAAAGTAGTTTATGATATATCTGTCAAGCCCCTGCTTGAGCCAGAATGATGCGGAGTGTGGCAAGAGCGGCATAGCATATATGTAAGTCTCCCGGACAAGAGACCAGGAAAAACATGAGAATACGAGATATCCGCGTTTTATCAAAAAAGTGAGACTTACTACAAAGTAGAGTGCTCCAAGCATGAACCAAGCGTAGACACGCCCTTCCCATCCCATATGCATCCCTATGATTAACCAAAAGGTTAGAATGAAGTTGCACACAGCAAACGATACACCGTAAAGTCCATAAGTAACAGGTTTTTCCTCCAGTCGCCAGATATCGAGATTAACACTATTGAACACTCCGAAATAACAAATCATAACACCTAACCACAGATATTCTATGGGGACACCTACAGTGTGCTCCACCAAGGAAGGAAACATGAGCATAACCATTGCTATAATGACCAACATACCTGTTGCAGTACAAAATGCAATAAGAATAATTTTACGCACAGTCTCTTTCGGTTTTTGAAAGAAAGAAACGGTTATATAAGATGTGGTACACAGGGTAATAACAAAATTCAGTAGAGTTATAAATGTGGTGAACAGATTAAGCGAGCCATAATCAGGAGGTGTTAGATACTTAGCAAGTATCAGCAAAAGAACAAATCCTATACCACTGTTCACAAAGGAAAACATGGTATAAAGCATTCCATTACGAAAATTCTTGCTGTGAGTAATCTGGACGATATTAGCTTTAATATTCATTGTTCTCTATTTTGTCTGATATCGTATTTGGAATTATATATACGTATGACATTGTCAATTTTTTGTTTTTTGTACAACCCTAAGAACATTCTCTCTAATCCGGAATCAAAATAGATTTCATCCTTTTTAGCTTTATTGAATGATATATGTATTTATTTACACATAACATTTTGTTTTGTTTTGGGTAGTTGAGTGTAGGATCTTTTCCGAGTGATCTTCCCGCTTTAAATTTATATCCAAATTTTTGCCCATATCAATAAATATGCTTTCTATATTTATGACTATTGTCTGCGCTGGAAATGAGATAGCAGCATAGATTATTGTCACTCATAACACAAATATAAGCTACAACCATGAGTTAAGAATATTTAAGAATACCCCTAATGTCATAGACTACTGATTAATATGTTTTATGAGTTCTTGGGCACGGTGATACTCTTCGGGTGTGCCAATATCAATCCAAAGTTTTGTAAGAGGATAGCGTATAACCTTTTGATTCTTTGTAATAAGTGTTTCAATTAAATCTGTTGCATTAAATATCTTGTTTTCTGGAATGTTTTGCAGTGCTTCTTTTTTGATTAGGTATATACCCGCATTGGCATAATGATTGTATATAGGTTTTTCATATACGCCTTTAATGTTTCTTCCTTCAAGATTTAGGATACCATATGGCACGGATATTGTATATGGAATTGCTGCTACAGACATCATTGTGTTATGTTCCTGAAAATGCATAAAGAAATCTTCATAGTCAATATCGGTTAATAAATCCGAATTCATTACAAGGATGGTATCGTTGTAAAACTCTTCTATAAGTGTCAATGCTCCGATTGTGCCGAAAAACTCTTTTTCAGACACGCATTGCACTTTGACTCCTGAAGGTTTAGGCTCGGTATAGTAATCAATCAGCTGTTCTTTCAGATAATTAACAGTCACCGAGATATGTTTTATACCGTATTCAATCAGCCTGTCTATATTCCGGTCTATTATTGCTTTATCACCGATTTTTAAAAGTGGTTTTGGTGTATCTTGTGTATAAGGGCGTAATCGTTCTCCCTTTCCACCTGCCATTAGCACGGCATCAATTGGCAATGATGATTTATAATATGAAAGATCGATTATTTCAATTATTTTTCGGTCTTTATCTAATAATGGAATCAGCTCTATTCCCTTGTTTCGGAATGCCCGAAGTGAAGCAATGTCATTTTTATCAGGCAAAAAAGAAAAATCGGGATACATTGCAGAGGAAACGGGTTCAGATAAACTTACACCTTCTATTAAGGCACGTCTGATGTCACCATCGGTTAGCGTTCCTACCATTTGATCTGAATGATTCACCACAAATAATGTCATTGACTTAGAATGTGCTTTGTCAAGTTGAACCAATGCTGTATTTAATGAGGCCGTTTCTTTTATTAGTAATAATGGATTCATCTTATATCATTTTTTCATTTATTATTGTTTCTGCCAACTTCCAGTCAAGCATCGTGTCAAGATCAACTGAATGAAGTTCATCCATTTCATATTTTATGACACGTTCAAATTTGGAAAGAGGATGCATTTTCAGTGATACAGTATTTATTATATATATAGCCCCATTATATTCCCATGCTTTAGGCGCATCCTGCCTGCGAGTAAAATTGCCGTTTCCTTTTGATAGCTTAAGATACCCCTCTGAATTTTCTTCAAAACAATTGTAGTACGGATTTGATGTGGTTTCTTTTACTGATACGACCATATCAATTTTGGAAGAATATAGGGATAATGCCTCTTTTACATCTTGAACTCGTCTGAATGGAGAGGTGCATTGTAATAGTATTATATTATCATATATTTTTCCTTGTGACTCATAATGTCCGAGAGCGTGCAACAGAACCTCATATGTACCCATTGTGTCTGTGGCAAGATAGTCAGGACGTTTGAATGTAATGGATAAACCATAATCCATTACAACTTTTATTATCTCCTCATCATCTGTTGTGACACATATATCCTCATCTGGCACTATGGCTCTTGCAACGTCTATTGAATGATATATCAGAGGTTTTCCTCCAAGCTGTTTAATATTCTTGTGCGGAATGCCCTTGCTCCCTCCTCGGGCGGGAATTATAACTAAGGATTTCATGTTTTTAAGTTTTTATAATGTTAGCGGGGATGCCGATGTAAGTTCCGGGCAATGTTATGTCATTCATTACCACGCTGCCAGCTCCTATTCTGCAGTCTGCGGTAATGTTTACGCCATTCGCAAGAATAGCACCGCTCCCAATAAATGTTCTTTCAGATACTTTGCAATCACCATTTATCATTGCCCCTGTTGATATATGGCAATAGTTTCCGATTATAGCATCATGTTCAATATTGGCACAAGTGTTAACAATGCATCCTTTTCCTATACATGCACCGGCATTTATGTTGGCATGATGTAGAATAACGCTACCTTCTTTCACTATTGCATGTCTGGAGACATTTGCTGTTGATGCTACCACTGTTGCGAATCTGCCTCCACATTGCTCAACGATTTCATGTAACCTTATCCGGAGGATGGGATTCTTAATGAATCCAAGGGTAACAACAAAATCACAATCTTTTGCATATTTGATGATGTCCAGGTCATTTCCGATCACTTTATGCCCAAGACACTCCGAGCCTAAAAAATCCGGTAAATCAATAACTCCTTTAATTTTAAGACCGGAACTTTCAGCTGCATTTATGACAGATTTGCAATGTCCGCCACCGCCAATAAGTATAAGTGGTTTTACCATTTAGAAAGTGTTAATCATAATCTTACACTTGAAGGGATATTGACAATCCGATCCGCAAGATATGTAGTATTTTTAAGTGTGTCTTTTTGTGCGTCCTTAAACATTGGAAGTCGGTTCATTAATTCCCAGATAGGACGTGTCATGACACCATTGTCATTTGTATATTCCAGAAAATTTTGTTGGGTATCTTTGTCAGGTAACATAATTGCATTAAGCCAATAATTTGATCTTGAGTTAGTCGGCTCATTTATAAACTTAATGCCATGGGGTGCGTCTTTGAAAAAATTTATATATGCTTCTGCGGTTCTACGTTTGCTGCCTATGAATTTATGGAGACATTCAAGTTGGGCGCAACCGAGTGCTGCATTGATATTCGGCATCCTATAGTTGTAACCTATATGGTCGTGAATGAACTCCCATCTATGAGAAACTTTTGCTTGTGTGGTTATATGTTTTGCAAATTTTCCCAATTCCTCGTCTTGAAATAGGAGCATACCTCCTCCTCCTGTCGTTATTGTCTTGTTCCCATTGAAACTGATAGCTCCAATTCGTCCGAATGTTCCGGTATGTTGTCCCTTATAAGTTGAACCTATGCTCTCTGCTGCATCTTCAATAAGTTCAATATTCCATTCTTGACAAATGTCAGATATTTCATCAATTCTTACAGGATGTCCGAAGGTATGCATGGGGACACATGCTTTTATTCTTCGTTTTGTCACTTTATTGAAACATGATCCTTTTCTTATTTCAGCATTACCATTTAGCCATGTTGCTAATGCTTCAGGAGACAGTCCCATTGTGCTAAGATCAACATCTATGAATACCGGATGGGCACCAATATAACTTATTGCATTGCATGTTGCAACAAATGTAAGAGCCTGAGTCAATACCTCATCATCTTGTTCAACCCCTACAAGCATCATTGCCATATGGAGTGCATTAGTGCCACTGACACACACAACGGCTTTAGCCGCTCCTGTAAATACCTCCATGTCATGCTCAAAACGATCAACAAACTTTCCTACACTTGAAACAAAAGTGGAATCGATGCATTCATTGAGATATTTCTTTTCATTTCCGGCAAATGTCGGGGTATGAAGAGCAACTACCTCTCCCTCTTTTGTTTGATAAAGAGTCCTAATGAAGTCAACTATATCCTTATACATAACATTACATTTTTTGGTCAAGATTTCGTCCCTTTTCCTCGTGCTCAAAATTGGGTAGAAATTCCTTGAGACATGCAACTATCTCGGCTTTATTGAAGTCGTGGCGTGAAAATATGTTCTCAAGTTTTTGTAAGAACGCTTCAACTTCTGCCTTGGGACGATGTTTCATTGGTAGTATTACCCCCAAAGATGAAAAGCGATCAAGATCCGTAGTTTCCTCATTGACAAAAAATTCCTCAAAGTCTTTTTCTCCAGTAGTGTCACTTTGGAAATATACGACAGGATATTCTTTGTCGTCTGGTTTCATATTGGCGGCAAAGCGTTTTGCTTCTTCATCTGTGGCACATTCATGTTTGCTATAGCCTATTTCTTTTATAAATTCATCGCAGATTGATGAAAATGTTTTCATTTTTTCCTCGCCAAGTTTTGGGAAAAATATTTCCCCGTTATAACCAAGTATACAAGCCAGCATACAGATCTGTCCGCTTTCTTCCAACGATACAAAATAGCGCTTGACATCGCTTGGTGCCACAAGTGGCTGTCGCTTCATTACACGCTCAAAGAAACTCAACGGAAGAGAGCCATTTGAGAATGCGACATTGGCAAATCTAGCGGTGGTAACTTTGAAATCTGGGATATAAGACATAATTAAATCTTCCATTACTCGTTTGCTGGCACCCATAATATTTACCGGATTTGCCGCCTTGTCTGTTGATACACAGAAGAAATGTTTAGGAGGTATCTCTGCAAGTAGGTCAAGGAGTTTCTTTGCTTTAAGGACATTGTTGTTAAGTAATGCCTCTACTGAATATTTATCTTTTTCACTTCTGACATGTTTATGCGCAGAGAAATTGGCAACTATGTCAAAACCGTTATGTTCGCGGAAAATACGCTCAAAAATAGGATCCGCAAAATCTATAGTATAGGTGATATAAACTTCTGGAACCCTTAGTCCCTCAGTGGAGCGTAGATCTCGTGTCAATTCAGCAAGCCCGTTTTCGTTCAGATCTACAACTACAAGTTTGGAAGGTTCAAAACGCAGAACAGCTCTAATAAATGATGCCCCAATAGAACCGGCACCTCCGACTACAAGTACGCTTTTTCCCTTTATATTCTCGGAAAGGTCAGCTTTATTTTTCTCTATGTCAGGAATAAACAGACTTTCATGCCGTTCAGTGACATAATTATTCGTGAAATTCTCAATATTTAGTAACATTATTTTGTGAGTTTAGCTATTTTGTTTTGTATAACTTGTTCAACATCTCTTTAATGTTAGGATAAATACCATTAAAGTTATTGAAAATAAACTACTTAATAGATCTTGTAATGATTCGGTAATTTTTGCTGAATCATTGATACCATATAGATACCAATATTTACATAAAACACAATGCATTTATTTTGAGCTTTGCTTTTGATACATAACAAAGTCTTTAAAAAAACTGATTATTATCATTATCAGGAGAACTCCTATGGGGAAGGCCGCGATTATTGTGACACTCTGGAGGCTGTAGAGCGAATTTTCAGCGAAGAGGAGCGCGATTGGGAGGAGGATGAGCATTATGCTCCAGAAACCGCGTACACCTCGTGATGGTTCCTCATCAGGAGAAATCTGTTTATAGCTATATGAGGATGTAACGTATGTTATGCCATCCAAGGTTGTGCTATAGAATGCTATCATGGTTATTGTCAGCAATATGAGGGCAAGCCAAGGCAAGGGAAGCGTGTCGAATATCATAAGGATAGCCTCATACATCTCACCACCGTTGCCGATATAACCGATCGCATCAATCCCATGCTTCAATTGTTGAGCCAGTCCATAATTTCCGAGAATTATGAAGGACAGATATGTTCCGGCAAGTCCCCAGCCGAATGAACCCCAGACTACATTACGAATTGTCCTGCCCTTGGAAATGATTGCAATAAAGAAAGGTGTGGCAACACACCATACAAGCCAGTATGCCCAATAATAAACCGTCCAGTTCTGAGCGAAACCGTTCTCCCGGAGAGGATCCATGTAGGTTGAAAGGCCTATGAAGTTCTGAACCATGTTGCCGAACGATTGGAAACCAGTCTCAACAATATATTGCGGCTCTCCTCCGAGAAAGAAGAAATACAACAGTATTGCAAAGAACAGGTATGAACAGATTCCAGCAAGCTTGCTGATACCAGATATTCCAAATAAAACGGTGACAGTATATACTGCGCAAATTAATAGTAAAACGAGAATAGTCAAGGCAGTGGTCGGCACAAATCCGAAGACACTGCCCATTGCATTTGTAAGAAGGGGTGTGGCAAGTGAGAAAGTTGTTGCAGTCGCACATACAATTGCGAAGATTGCTGTAATGTCTATGACATTGCCCCAGAAGCCGTCAACCTTGTCACCAAGCAATGGGCGGCATGCCTCGGAGAAACGTTGACGCTGACGCTGGCGCACATGAATCATGAATGCGAAGCATACAGCAAGAACCACATAGAATCCCCACGCGAGGGGACCCCAATGGAAAAGCGTGAAAGTGGGAGCCCACATCTGGGAGCCGCCAAGATCCTTTACGTGCTGCTCGCCACCATAAAGGGCCCATTCAATAAGTGAATAGAACAAGATGTCAGCCGCCATCGTTGATGTGAAAATCATAGTACCCCATTTGAAATTGCCATATGCAGGTTTGTCAGTGTTTCCAAGACGCACGTTGCCATATTTGGGAGTAAGTGCGATATAAAGGGAGCAAAGCACTGCTCCAATCGCAATCAAAGGATAATAAACACCAATTGTGTCTCCGAAAAATCCCCTCATGGTGTCAACAACGTTCTTAGAGGATTCCGGCGCAATTATAAACACTGCCATCATCGCGATTACAATCCCGAATGGAACGAGCATCGTCGCCCAGTCTATTTCCCTTTTTTCAGTTATCATTTTCAGTTATCATTATTGTATATTGATTTTTTTCAAATTAGATATGGCTCTGTTGAAACGGTCAATACCGTATGTGCCGAAATCATCGCCCTTAGCTTCCTTTATTACTGTCCACTGAGACCAAAGGTAATCCCAAAGTATCTGATAGCAAAGAATCTTCTCATGGGCACAGGATGGTATGTTCCCCTCAAAATATTTGTCAAGTATATAATCTTCATTCTCCTTTTCAAAGCCAGCCTCTATAAACAGTGCAGCGAAATCAGCCATAGGGTCGTTCATGCCGGAATACTCCCAGTCAATGAGATATAGAGTGCCATCAGCCGCCTTGATAAAATTCTCATAAAGTGCATCATTGTGACAAGGCTTGAGGTCGACACCAAGTGAATTCAGATAACCTTCCAATGCAAGAACATTAGGACGTACATTCTCCCATCCCTTGTACATAATGGCACCAGCTTTCTCTATCAGACGATCGTATTTCTCAATCTCATGGAACAGATTAAACTCATTCTTCAGACGGATGCGTGAAGAATGAACCTTCCTGTATATTGCCGCTATCTTACACATATTGTCATGACGCTGGATAGTGGCAGCGTTCAGAGTTTCCGCGTTCTCCACAAAGTCGATGAGCTTTATGCCGTTTGAAGGATTGAAATACCTGATTTCAGGATTGACACCAAGCTTACAAGCTTCAATGGCATTAAACTCTTCATTGGATCTCTCAACCATACCTTCAGAACCGTTACCCGGGACTCTGAGCACATAGCTTTTACCATCGATTGTGACTTTGAAGTTCTTGTTACTCATACCTCCGATTTTCACAATCTCCGCCTTCGAGATGTCCTTATCTTCGAAAATCTTATGAAGGTGGCTTCTCAGATTCTCCTCATCATATGGATTCTCTCTCTGTCTCAGTTTCCTATAAACCTCATTCTGAAGTTTCTTGAAATCTTCCTTGCAATCGACATCACCCCATATAACATTCTTGAAACGGACAACGGGACGATCGAGCGGTTCGGTCACATCCATCAAGAGGTATTCGTAATTCAGATAGGGATTTGAAGAATTTTCCCATGCTGAAATCAACTTGGAGAAGGTCTTCAATGAGATTCTGGTTATACCCATCATCTCACCTTCGAAATTACAAACACGGTGACGGTCTTTTGTAATTTTGGTGACAAAGCCTCGTTTGGTTTCCACGAAACATTCATCTCCGGAACCGCTTTCTTCTGTCATTGACAAGCAGTTGCCTTCGTCAAGCATTGTCAACCGTTCAACCACCTTCTTTTCAAAGAAGGTGTCGCTCTCTACAAGTAGAAAGTCTTCTTTAATGACTTCCTTACACAATGCCAAAGAACCCATTGAGGCGGTGAACTCATAATTCTTATTGTTGATTACGGAGACTCCGTCGCCTTGATATTTCAGGAACATATCATATCTGAAACCGACAACGACATAGATATTCTCATAACCGCATTCTTTCAATATGGAAAGATTACGGTCCATGAGGCATATGCCTTCGGCAAAAGGTATTAGGGGATAAGGAATATCCGAATCTCGCTCTTTCCGCGCTGCAAGTATGACAGCCGTCTTCATAGCTTAGTTATGGTGTTGTCTGATTCGTTGAAACAGTAAGTCACTCCGTCATTCAGAAATGAAAAAAGAAGATGGTCGCCGTCATGTTCCAGTTTCTTGAAACCGTAAAGATTTTCCTCTCGGCATCCCATTCTTCCGGCTATCATTTTAAGAATGGAAGATCTGGTATCGTGCTGATAGGATTTGTCAAATCTCCGAAGTTCATCTATCGTGTCAAACTCCTCAATCTCATTTCTTTCATATCTCCTTATCCTCATTTTAGGGAGTTGATCGATATGATTGATATATACATCTTCCCAATATCCCCGTCTCACTTCTTCTTTGACATACTCCTTCACCAACAATTTCTTGAACGCATTGCTGAAATCCTTGGATAAATATACATGACCCACCATGTACCAAGAGTTTTTACCCCCTATGGTAACCCCCTTGATATTGTCATCAGAATCCGTGTTTATACAATATTCTCCTGTTTCACCATAGGCATACAATGCACTATAGTAGCTTTGTACAGGCTCTCCCTTGAAAACATTTCGTGGAAAATAATTGTCAGAGGAGCAGATGTACGTATCCTTCAGGCGATCAAGTACCCTGACTACAGACGAAGTGTTGTTACAATGTACGTAATCCTCGTTGAGAACCATCCGGACACCATATTTATCCTTGAGATAATCGAACTTGGCAGCCATGTAACCTACGACAATTGTTATATCGGTTATTCCGGCTTGCCTGAGCTGATTAATCTGACGCTCGATAAGAATCTCCCCCTTGACTTCAAGAAGACCCTTGGGCGTTTCATACGACAGGGGAACAAAACGGGAGGATGTTCCGGCTGCCATTATTATGGCATTACGCTTGAGTTCACTCATTACGTCAGAAAGCAAAGTTCGCTGTAAAATTGACAAATGACTTGTCGAAAACCGGATTATAAATATATGCCACATTAAGAGGCAACATCCAGCCACTCTTGAAAACAACATTATACGTGTATTTCAATTCGATATTACAAATGGAGAAATCATGCCCATAACCATTATAACATGACCTGTTTAATGCAGCACCGACAACGAGAGACACTCTGTTATATTTAAGGAAGTCATAATATGTTCCCAACTCAAGATATGTTGAATATGCCTGTTTCTCTTCACCTGCCACATCTACATATTTGTCTGCGCCATAAAAGAAGTTACTAACGGTAGCCCAGAATGGTATCTTTTCAGAAGAGTATGTTACGAAACCTTCGAACCAATGCCCCGTATTTTTACCTCCTTCAAAATATTTGTCTTCCCTATTATTTACAGATGGATAATAATAATCGTTGAAACCTATCGAAAGTCCGTTCCATGTGTAACTGATACCCAAATCTACCTCTGCATATTTGCCATTTACGGCATATCCCCCCATGGCATAAACATACAACCCTTTGAAGGAATAGTTAACTGACGGGAATAAAACGGGAGCGGAATCTTCAGTCATCATTTCCATGCCACGCCATACATATTTTGTTTGTAAATCAAGTCCCAGGCCAAAAGGAGATTTAATAAACTTCCTTCCCCAATCGTTGGTTTCTTCAGTGGATACGGAATCGTCTGCTATAAGTGGCAAACATATACATGTAATATATGTGAATGCACATAGTAATCTATTATTCTTCACAATACGGCTGTTATTATATTTAATAAATGATGGGACAAAAAACTTAAGGTTGTGCCTGTCTGATATCCACTTCAGCATTAGTCTGTTTTTGCTGTGTCGAAAATGAGTCAGAAAGCAACACGACAACTGGGTGAGATGGTTATCAAGAAGGGCAAGGTTATCTCTTTCGGAATTGAGCCGATCCAATAATATGTCCAATACGCTTTTCCCATTAAAAATGGTTTTGTCATTTTATTAGGCAAGCGCGTGGATCCGGTTCTTGCCTGGATAATGATGGTAGGTTTCATTTTAGTTATATATCTTATTTTAAACAGCTTCTTAAGCCATTCTCACTTACGCCATCGCTTTGTTGAAACTCAGGGCAAGGTGGAATGCTTTGCGGTCATACGGGTTGAGGTCTTTGCGTGTACACAACTCTTCAAGGATCTTATTGTCGAGTGAAACGTGTTCATCATAATCCATGATATAGGGGAACAAGGCGTTTGCAAACCGGCGATAGCTGCGCAGTATTGTCGAACCCAAAGAGGAAAGGTCTCCAATCTGATTATGTTCATACCATATGTATTTGGTTTCTTCAGGCAGGTTTTCATGCATAATCAGTGCGAGACGCTGATAGTTTTCGTAGGTTGTAGCATCGGGGAATCTGTTATGTCTCCTGAGGGTATTCGCCCATCTGTCAAGTAGAAGACGATAAGTGTTGCTACGTCTTTTGCTGTCTGTTCCGTATGTCTGACCGCACGGAGTTGAAAGGATACCGAATACCGCACTTTCCTCAATACAGTGGTTGCCATTTTCCCATGCCTGTATAATGCGCTCCCTGTTGTGTTCGATGAATTTCATATCGGGCATCCTGCTGTAGCCCATACGGTATGTCAGGTCATAACATTCAAGTAGAATGGGAATGTCTTCTTCTTTACATCCGGACAATCCAATACATATCCTGTCGCTTAACTGACGACAATCCCGTTTGATATTCTTCTCTTCAGGAGTGGGGGCGTGACCGTCAAACACAAGAGCACCTGCCATTTGATTTCTCATGGCAAGATAATGTGAAAGTCCTGCTATCTCATTAATGTCAATCATAAGCGATATGTTTAAACAGTTTCTAAATAAGTGATCACTTACTTATCCGGCATGTTCTATGAATGCTTCTTCCACCCTTATATCGTTCCATCTTATGAACGAGGTCTCTGAAAGCCGGAGGACATATGTCCTGGTTCCATCCGTGTTGCATATTTCACGCACAATACCTTCCATGCCGTCCAAAGGTCCGCCGCCGTTTATCTTAACTTTGTCTCCTATATTTGCCTGCTGATGGTTTATGAGTTCAATCTCGATATCGGAAGTGAGTTTGCCAATATGTCGCTGGAACCTTGTCATTTCGTGTTGGGTGATATATGAATACGGACTGTCCGGGCTATTGGTTCGGCGATAGCACCAAGCCATCTTGCCTATGCCGCTCATGAACTTTCCAACCTTGTCGCTGCGGAGCCGGAAGAACAGCAGTCCGGGAAGATAAGGCACTTCGCGAGTGACAATTTTCTTTTTATCCTTATTGTCCCTGCGTATGTCTTTCCTGACAGGATAATAAAACGACAGCTCTTTATATGGACTGTTGTCGCCATGAGGTAATGAGCCTGTTATGTCATCCGGGGTTACGCCTGTACGCAGTTTCATCACGTACCAGCGTATTGTTTTGTCATTGAATGTCTCCGCTACGAGATTTACTATCTCAGTTTTCCGAGTTTCGTTTATTTCAGCCGGTTCTATAAGTGAGAGGAATGCGAATCCAGATGGCACTGATGGGATGACACCCCTTATTTCACTTACAGAAATGCCGCAACCGAGTGCGGAAGTAATCCACATTTCAGTGAGAGATTCACGTGAGAAGGAGTTGCCGAAATCCATTCCGACTGAACGGAGGGTTGTTTTCATTTCCACGATAAGGTCACTTATTATCCGTGGATTCCGCTTCTTTCCCTGATAGAGAGGAAATACGTATTTCTGTTGGGGAGAAAGACGCATGCTCTCTACAATGTCGTCCGTCTGTGGGCAACTTATACATATATCTCCGAACCTGAGACTGATCACATCTTCCAAAGATGCATCGACATTGTAAAAGAGATATTGGATCACGTTAGATATTATCCAATCTGAATCTTTCCTGTCTTTTTTTAATAAGCGCCTGAGCAATGACAGATTGTCTGAAATTCTTTTATCCGGTGACTTGTAGGAATATTCTGTAAACTCTTTCACTGACTCAAAAGGGTCATATCCGGAGTGTTTATCAACGTTCATGTCACGATATAAGGATCGCAATGCATAAACATATCTCCGGCATGTTGCCTGTTTCATCCCTTTGAGCAGCATATCCACTATCCATAATCGTATAGACCTGTCGGAAAACTCTTTGTTCCCGTTTCTGCGGACACACGCGAGGAAAGAGGGTATCGCTCGTTCTGCTGTCATTCTCGGACATGACACAATCTTTCCACTTTCGACAAATTGTTCAAAATCACTTATGTTACAGTATTGATTTGAAGCCATTTGGGTGTTTGTTGAAAGTGCACGAAAAGGAATGTTAACAGCATGTCCTTTCTTCCCGCCGGATCTGTTCTTTTAATGGCAGGTAATGGAGATGAGAGGATGTAAAAGTGACGAAATTTATAAACATAATCCGTTCAAATCTGACCGGCAAGAATAAGTATCTCTTGGTAAGAGATACTTATTCCGATTGCAAAGATACTTAATTCATGCCATTTTACAAAACATCCCAGACATTTTATATCCTGCAAACGTATCAAAATTACCCTCTTATAATTCTGTGCATGCGAAATGTGCATTAATACAAAAAGTCTTTTTACCCTAAGTTTCAATATCTTGCAATTCATTTTCTTAACCATTTTTCATGCAAAGTAATTTGCACCCAATTCCATTAAGCTATATTTCAAGGAGTTGAGAAAAATAAGTATCTCTTACCAAGAGATACTTATTTATTTTTATAATCTAAAACAACCTATTGCATTAATTTATACGTAATTGAGATTGATATAAAGCATCTGCAATGTTGATTTGGAAACATAATATAGTGTAATATACACACACACATCGAGAGATGTGTGTGTGTATTCATGAGGTAATCAAATGGTTTACTTTGTATCAGAAGTGTTGGCGGCTGTTGCTGTAGACTGATCTGCTGCTTGACCGCAATACAGCGCTGATCCTGGATATAATCCTGCCGGAGGCGTGCCGGGACGCTGCGGACTGCCACTACAGGCAAAGAAGGGATAGGGGAGTCCCCATAAATATTCCGGATCTTTTCCCGGACTTAGGTAGCCGTCAATGATAGTGTCGCGTCCGGAGGGGTATTCGAACGTGTATAGATGGAAGCGGTAGAGCATTGCGGCTATATGCTCGAACACTGTTGACTGGATGCCTTCATATGGAATCCACGATGAAGTGGATGTGAAGCAATATACTTGTAATGGTATGCCTGTAGCTGTCTGTCCCAACGTATTCACGAAGCAATCGTCAACATGGCTTATGTTCGGGTTGTTATCAAGGTATATTTTTGTATATGCCCTCATTATTCCCAAGTTGGTATCGATAGATCCGTCTGCAAGTCCGGCACTGTTGTTTACATCCTCAACCTTGCCGGCATCTCGCTGTTCAATTTTCTTGGTTATCCATTCTTTCAATAGGGGAATTTCGGCAAATTCAGCAAGCATTGCTTCATCGGCAGGTATTACACTGTCAGCATCGATCATATATGATCTCTGTATGCGCCTTGTGTGGCTCTGTTGCATGTTCCTATAGCTTTTGAAGCCGTTGCTGATAAGGCTGTATGGAGGTATAGTGGATATTGTCTTATCCCAGTTTTCGATCTTTATTGCCGTGAGTCCGACTTCTATCACGGTGCCATTGGCATCCGAACCGTTAGGCACAATCCAGTCGCCTTCGTGTAGAGAATCGTTTTCTGCAAGTTGCACTCCCGCAACTACGCCGAGTATGTTGTCTTTGAACACCAACATGAGGACGGCTGAGAACGCTCCCAACCCTGCAAGCATTGACGCCGGAGAGCGGTTGAAGAGTATTGCCACCACAACGATGACGCCTATGATCCACATTATCAGTTTAACTAACTGCACAACACCTTTGAGCGGTAGCCGGCGTTTGTTGGCGCGGTTGTCAATATGTGTCCATACTACATCGGCAAGGGTAGTGAATGTGCGGCACAATACGTAGACTATGTAAATCCACGTGATGCGCGAGAGCCAGGATGCGAGTGATTCTTTGCCGTTTAATGTGAACTGGATAAGTATCAAGAATATTATTGGCGGGATTATCCTGCATATCTTAGTGAAGAAATGGTGTTCTACAAGATATTGATAAAAAACGTTTTTTACGTGGGGTCCTATTTTATTGAGGATATATATCATGCCCCATTTTACGAGCATACCGACTCCTATTGCAACAATGAACACGAGGATTGCGTATAGGATCAAGAACAGGTTTGAGTGTTGTTCAAGCCCTAAGAGGTTGAGAAACCAATAAACACATTTCATTAGCAATCTTGCAATGAAATATGAACTTTCTTCAGTAGTGTTTGATAAATGTAGCCCTAAAGTGTCATTCAGGTTATCTGCTACATGAGGAGAGCCAGTGGCGATGAAAAGTGGAATCATACGTGTATTAGTTTTATGTCTTTAATACAACGCAGATTGAAGAAAAGTTCAGCCTAAAAATGAAGGCGGGACGACAATCACTTGCCATCCCGTCAACTTATGCAAAATTAATGTAAAACACTATTATGAAACAATTATTTCAATTTCAAGAGTTGTCCAGCCTTGATCTTGTCAGAACTTGCCAGATTGTTTATTCTCCGGAGAGTGGTTGCCGACATTCCGTAGGAACGGGCTATTGAAGATAATGTATCACCTCTCTTCACGGTATATGTCGTTTTCTTTGCGTTACCTTTCTTATACGGGTTCTCTTTTTCTGATTTTGCAAGATTCTTTGATGGTGCAAAGTTTCTTGGTTTTGTATATGTAGATTTTGAGAATGTATAAGTGTCAGTGTGCGTTGTGTGGTTTGCGAAATCGAATATCGCGGCGGGGTTGATGGCATAACCCATAAAACGGGTTTCAAAGTGCAAGTGAGGCCCCGTGCTTCTGCCTGTGCTTCCACCAAGACCGATAGGTTGTCCTGCCTTCACTGTCTGATCCGGTTTTACGAGATGCTTGTTGAGGTGACCGTAAACGGTCTCAAGTCCGTTAGGGTGGCGCAGGATCACATAATTTCCATATCCCCTTGCTTCATATGCAGTCAGACGCACCTTGCCATCGAAAGCGGCATATATTGTGTCATTACTGCGGATTCCAAGATCAACGCCTTTATGCATCCTGCCAAATCTGGCACGATATCCATAATTGGAAGTTACGCGACCGGGAACAGGCATAAAGTAATCGGATACATCAATAACCTTAGAATCGGGAACATCTGCGTTCTTAAAAGGATTCACGGCTTTGCTGTTCCAGCCCTCGGTATAGATGTCAAGCTCCGGCTCTATGTCGTCGATGAGGTCAATGAATGTGTTTTTTTCAACGAGACGAATTTGGTCTTTGCTTTTTGCCTGATTTGCGAGAAGCTGCTTATGCATATCCGAGTGGGCAGCTTTCGACACTATTTTCTGGGCATACACATTGGTGGCAGCTATAGCCATCAATAATGTCGCTCCAAGTATGTTCTTAAATCTTATCATTTCGGTTGTCAAAAATTCGAGGAGATTTGCCTTTCGAAAAGAGAGGTTATTATTATCGTGTTTATTAGAGTTCGTCTTCAGCGTAAAGAAAATCCATGTTTGCTGATGTATAGTCGAAAATCTCTTCAGGTTTGAAGAATCTTGCAAGCTCTATCTTGGCGTTTTCAACACTGTCACTTGCATGGACGATGTTCATTTGTCCGCTCATACAGAAATCACCTCGAAGAGTTCCGGGAGCAGCTTTTCTGCCGTTGGTTGCGCCGGTCATCTCGCGGAAAACGCTTACCGCGTCAATACCTTTCAGGCACATGACGATTACGGGAGACGCTATCATGGAAGCGACGATCAAGGGGAAGAAAGGTTTGTTGACCAAATGGGCGTAATGTTCACGGAGGATAGGTTCGTCCAGTTGAATCATCTTCATTCCGCAGATTATTAATCCTCTTCTCTCTATTCTGGTGATCACTTCACCGATAAGGTTGCGTTCTATTGCAGAAGGCTTGAGGATAACAAGTGTCTGTTCCATGTTTTCTTGCTGTTGTTTTTACAAATTTTAAGATTTTCAACTTCTTACGATTCAAAGATAATCAAAAATGCTTCTAAATCCCAATCTTTTAACAACTTTTTTATCTCTGTTTGTCTTTTCCAAAGCAGATATTGTCCCTAACTTTATACTATACGCTTTGTTAGAGCGGTTATATGTTTTAAAACATGCTTTTAAACAATTTGCACACACCCGAGGGGCGTGTGCAAAATTGAGAAGCTTTAATTGTTAATAAGTGTTAATTGAAAATAACTATGATGGTATTTAATGATTTAACACTTTCATTATGTAATCAAGGCATTTCTTTTGCCGGAAGTTCATTATAGTTTCCTTTACGTATGGTTTCAAGCAGCAGGTGAAGTCTGCCTACTTCTTCCGGATGGGAGCTGGCAACGTTTTCCTCTTCATAAATCTTGTTCATGTCATATAGCTGCTGAACGGGTGCGCATCCGGTCTCGACATATGCGCCTCGCGGTTTCATCTTAGGGAATGTGCTTGCTTCAACATATTTCCATTCCGGTACACGCAGGGCGAGAGTATGGTCATATCCTTGCTGCACGATCCATGGGCGGCTTGTCATATCGCGTCCTAACCAGTTGTCCATGCGGTTGAATGAATCCTGTGCGCTACCTTTGGGCATCTGGACTCCGAGGAATCCAGCGAACGATGCGACAAGGTCAATTTGGGAAAGAACCGTGGCATTTTCACCTTTGTTGAGTTTTCCTGCAGGCCAGTGAACTATCACGGGAACGCGGGTTCCACCTTCGTAGAGGCTATATTTCGATCCTCGCAATTCTCCTGTGGGTGAATGGCCGTTGAGGAGCTCTTCAGCGTGGTCATCATATCCGTCGTTAAGCACCGGACCATTGTCGCTGGAGAGGATGATTATTGTGTTGTCGAGAATTTTCAAATCTTCAAGAGTTTTGATCAATTGCCCTACGCTCCAGTCGAATTGTGCTATGGCATCGCCACGTAATCCCATTTTGTTTTTCCCTCTGAACCTGTCGTGTGGAAATCTCGGTACATGCACGTCGTTTGTCGCGAAATACATGAAAAACGGTTTGTCGCCATTATCCTTTATGAAATCGATGGCATGCGCAGTGATTGAATCAGCTATGTTCTCATCTTTCCATAAGGCTTTACCGCCTCCTTTCATATAGCCGATGCGGGAGATGCCGTTTACGATGGACATGTCGTGCCCGAAAGTCGGTTTGAGATTATAGAGGAGTTCGGGATTGTCCTTTCCTGTTGGCTCGCCGGGAAAGTTTTTCTTATAACTGACTTCGATGGGGGCGGAGGGGTCATAGTTTGCAACGTGTCCGTTTTCGATAAAGACGCACGGGACACGATCCGCAGTGGCTGCCATGATATATGAATAATCAAAGCCTATGTCTCCGAGTGCTGCAGGCAGCTGGGCATTCCAATCCTGTTTCCCGGTCTTGTCTCCCAGCCCGAGGTGCCATTTGCCGATTGCGCATGTTGAATAGCCGGCAGACTTAAACAGATCGGCAATGGTGTATTGTTCCGGACGGATAATCATACCTGCATCGCCAGGAGCGATATCCGTGTCCGGGCGGCGCCAGCTGTAATGCCCGGTGAGCATTGAATAGCGGGAGGGCGTGCTGGTGGCGGCGGTGGCATACGCATTAGTGAACCGGATTCCGTTGTCGGCAAGACGATTCACGTTGGGAGTTTCTACGTTTTTAGCACCATAACATTGGAGGTCTCCATATCCGAGATCATCTGCATATATGATCAGGACATTCGGTTTTGACGGATCTGTTGTGCGTTTTTCTTTCTTGGGTGCTGCTGTTGCATTTGCGGATGCTATCATGCCGAGTGACATGACTGCGACCGCACTTGTGATTGTTTTCATTGGTTAGGTTATTAATTGGTTTTATATAAAGTACAGGGCTTGTTTAAGCAAGTGACCACATTAAAACGATGTCGTTTTAATGTGGTCACTTAATTATATCATTTGATGAGATGACGCAGGGGGGATATGTTTATGTTGGCGGTCTTGTTTGAATACAGGTTATACAGGTTCTGATATCCGAGGTTTATCGCCTTATCGATCATTTCTTTACCTTTTTCAAGGTTGCCGGTCTGTGCGTAATACACGGCGGCAAGATAATAATCATCTTTGGTCTTATTTTCTTTTTCAAGTATTGCGCGTTTCATGGTTTCGTCAGCATCAAGCTTTTTCCCCGCGAGACATTGGGCGAGTGCCTTGTAGGTGATATCGCGGAAATTTTCAGGATCGATAGTGTTGCCGATTCTTCCATATTCAAGTATCGCTTCTTTTGCATTGTCAAGCATATTGAAGTTGACATATGCTCGTATCATCCTTGCATATAGATTTGCCGGATCTATCATTGCTGCCTCGTTAAGGCTTTGCATAGCCGCTTTCGGATCTCCTAAGGCAATGTTGGCGAGAGCCGACTGTACGAGGGCATCGGTGGAATAGGCGTCTATGTGCAGTGCTTTTGTGGATGCCAGAAGTGCTGCGGAAGGATTGTTGGCTGCAAGTTCCGTTTCCGCTTTTACTATCAAATTGGGAACGCTGTTTTCTTTAAGCACGGCAAGGTCGGCATTTGTGGTTGCCTCTGAAATCTTATCAAGGGCTACGCAGCATCGTGCCATATTTGCATATACTGATGCAATCTGCCCTTCGCGCGACTGCAACAGACGGGTGAACCCTTCATATGCTTGCCTGTAATTGCCACTGTTGAAAGCTATGCTTGCCTGCAGGAAATAGAGGGGATCCGTGTTGGCGGTGCGTGAAATGGCATACTGGATAGCAGCCTCCACTGCGGGATAATTCTTGTCGGCAAGGCTGATGAGCGATTCGAGGGGTCGGCTTGACTTGCTATCGGCGAGGCTGAACGCACTCAGATAGTTTGCCGCGGCATTTTCATCTTCATGCATATCTTCATAGAGTTCTCCTATGCGGCAATATGTAAGGTAATTGCTGGGGTCGGCATTCTCGGCTTGCTTTATCAGCTCTTTTGCTTCCTCTTTTTTGTTCATCATTATATCGGCGCGTGCCATACCGAAGAACGCTTCCTGGCTACGGCTTTTCAGACGCTGCATGGCGGCATACGACTGATATGCTTCCTGAGGCTGGTTCAGGTAGAGCGCCACGTTACCTTTCTTATAAAGCAAGGCGTAATCTTTGGGTGACAATGCGAGCGCGTTGTTTACAGCTGTCAACGCCTTGTCATATTCCTTTGTCTGTATATATATGTCGGTGAGCATTGAATACTCGTCGATCCTGAGGTCTTTCTCTTTTTCCGGTGTGTAGTCAAGTGCCTTTATGATGTCAACAAGAGCTTCGTCATACATTGAAAGGTTATAATATTGTGTAGCCCTCTGATATAATGTTGTATAGTCCTTGGGGTTTTCGTTCAAGATCGCTTGATAACCGCGTAAAACGGCTTTGGTGAGAGGGTTTATCTGCTGGGCTCCGGCTCCAACGCAGGCAAACAGAGTCAAGCCTAATAATAATGTTTTAATTCTCATTTAATTAGATATTAATTTTTATTACTTACTTATCTTATGCACTTATTTCATTCAGGGCAATTCGCAGGGTAGTAAGGTCCTTAAGAAGTTTTGTAGCTTTGGAAAGCGGAAGCATGTTTGCACCATCGCTTTTTGCCACGGCAGGATTCTGATGCGTTTCCATGAATATCCCATCCGCACCGGCTGCAAGCCCTGATTTTGCGATTGTGGAGATCAGCTCCGGAATGCCTCCACTTACACCGTCCGCACTGTTAGGTTGCTGCAACGAGTGAGTGATGTCCATTATTACAGGGCATTTACATTCTTTTTGCATCACGGGTATGCCCCTCATGTCTACCACAAGGTCTCCGTAACCGAAAAATGTGCCGCGTTCGGTGACGGCAATGGAGTTGTTTCCGGATTCGCGAACTTTCTCGCAGGCAAAACGCATGGACGATGGGGAAAGGAATTGTCCTTTCTTTATGTTCACCATTTTCCCTGTTTTTGCAGCAGCAACAAGGAGTTCTGTTTGTCGGCAAAGAAATGCCGGGATCTGAAGTATGTCGACATACTCGGCAGCCATTTCAGCTTCTTCCGCAGAATGGATGTCGGTCACCACCGGGATATGAAAGGTCTCTTTTACCTTTCTGAGTATTCTTAAGGCTTTTTCGTCGCCTATTCCGGTGAATGAATCCAGGCGGCTCCGGTTTGCCTTTCTGTAACTTCCCTTGAATATATAGGGAATGTTGAGTCCGGAAGCCGTGTTATAAAGGTGTTCGGCAATGTCAAGTGCCATTTCTTCACCTTCGATTACGCAAGGTCCGGCGAGGAGAAAGAAATTTCCTGTGGCACTTGAATGAATATATTCCGTTATATTGTCTGTCATATATCTTATTTATTCTCGATGTTGTTGATTACGTGGATTGACGATAGGGCATATAGGGCAGCGGTCTCGGTGCGCAGTCTTGTGTTGCCGAAAGTTGCAGGAATAAAACCGGCTTCCAGCGCCATTCTTGCTTCTTCGGGAGAGAAGTCGCCTTCCGGCCCTATAAGTATTGTGACGTCTTTGCCTTGTCGGTATACGCTTACGATATCTTTCCTTTGAAATTCATCGGAACAATATCCCATTATTTTGATGGCATCATCGTCCGCTTCTTCCACGTTCTTGATAAATTTCTTAAAATCTATCATGCCTTCAAATTCGGGCAATTGCGCTTTCATGCTCTGTTTCATTGCAGAAACGAGTATTTTTTGCAATCGGTCGGTTTTTACATCTTTGCGTTCGCTTCTGCTGCATTTTAAGAAGACGATATTGTCGACACCTATTTCAGTGGCTTTCTCAAGCAGCCATTCCATGCGGTCGATGTTTTTTGTAGGTGCCACAGCGAGGGTGATGCGGGGTTCCCAATGTCTCGGTTCTTTACGGGAGGATACAATGTCAACTTCCGTTCTCTTTTGATGGGAACGGGTTATGACACATTCGTATGAGTTGCCTTTCCCGTCAACAGCATGTATGGTGTCGCCCTCCTTCATCCTGAGGACTCGGCAACAATGTCCCGATTCCACTTCTGGAAGGGATGCATCTGTTTCAATATCCGGAGCGTAAAAACGAATCACTTTGAATCAATTTCATTATATTACTTGAGCGGGGAGAGGATTATCTTACCATTCCTTCGGGATCGCCGCTGCCCATATCTGAAGCTTTGTCGATGCTGATTCTATCTGTGTTCTTAGGTGCCTTGAACACCAAGACAAACAAAATGCTTATCACAAAGGCATATGCCGCGAATATGAACCAGGAATGTTGCCATCCGGAAAGATTCTCTGCCGCAGACGTCATTCCGGACATGTCGACATGCTTGTTGACTACAAGTGTCCCGGCAAGGAACGTGCCCACGCTGGCACCTATACCGTTTGTCATAATCATGAAAAGCCCTTGTGCGCTTGAACGCAGTTTTTTGTCGGTCTGCTGATCCACGAAGAGACCGCCGGCAACATTGAAGAAATCGAACGCTACACCATAAACGATACATGACATGATTATCCACGCGATTCCCGATCCTGTATTGCCTATTCCAAAGAATCCGAAACGGAATACCCACGCAAGCATTGCCGTGAGCATAACGCCTTTTATGCCGAATTTTTTCAGGCAGAAGGGAATCAAAAGGATACATAACGCTTCGCTTGCCTGGGAAATTGCCGTAAGTGCAGTGGCGTTCTTAGCTCCCCATGTGTTTGCGTATTCTGCTATGTTCTGGAATGAGTCTATAAACATTGTGCCATAGCTGTTGGTGATCTGAAGGCATACACCGAGAAGCATGGAGAAGATGAAAAACACAGCCATTGTGCGACGTTTGAATAGCTTGAACGCCGATAGTCCTAATGTTTCCGTGATTGAAGAACCGGAAGATGGATTAACAGGGCAATTGGGCATCGTCAGGGCGTAAATCATGAGAGCCATGCTGACAACACCCGATGAAATAAACTGTGCGTATGTAGATTGGAAATTGGTGAAGTTTACAAACAGTTCGGCGCAAATGAATCCGATTGTTCCAAAGATGCGGATAGGCGGGAATGCCGATACTGTGTCAAGTCCTGCTTTGTTGAGAGCATTGAATAGATCGGAAGAGCGTCGTGTAGGGAAAGAGTGTGTCTCCTTGTGGAGATCT
>CASBHZ010000032.1 GCA_949123685.1 uncultured Bacteroidales bacterium
CAATGCTTTGCGACTTGACAGGAACTATCTATTACTTTTAATCTATTTAGCGGAAGGAATTTGGAACATGAAACTGAACACCCTAATTAATAATTAATGGCTGATGATTAATAATTAACGACCGATAGCTAACGCTTAAACCATTAATTATTAACCATTAATTATTAATTAACTAAACCGTTGCGATAACCTCGATTTCCACAAGTGCTTTCTTGGGAAGTTCCTTGACAGCGAAAGCACAACGCGCTGGATATACAGCCTTAAATTCTTCGGCATAAACTTCATTCATAGGCGCGAAATATTCCATATCGGCAAGAAAGACCGTTGTTTTGACAACATTATCAAGGGTAGCGCCTACTTCCGCGAGGATAGCCTTGATATTATTGATTGATTCACGTGTCTGCGCTTTGATGTCTGCCGGCATCTCTCCGGTAGCAGCATTGATAGGCAATTGACCTGACACAAAAATCAGATTACCAGCCTGAACCGCCTGGCTGTAAGGACCGATAGCTCCGGGAGCATTGGTTGATTTAATTTCTTTTTTCATAATTATATTCTTAATTAAAAAAAGGACAGCTCCGAAACGGGTCTGTCCTTAATGTTGAGCCGCGAGTGGGACTCGAACCCACGACCTTTTCGTTACGAATGAAATGCTCTACCAACTGAGCTATTGCGGCTAATCGCTATCGAATATCCGAAAGCGTTGCAAAGTTAATAAAATTTTCTATAAGTTCACCACAAATGAATAAGATTTTATTAAGCTCCTTATATATCCGACTCTCCCCTCTTCAACCTTCATATATCTTTAACCTTCAGACAATGACTTGATGGTATCGGAAAGGAGATCACGAACAGGCGTATCCTGAACATATTTCCTTTGGGTTTTTCGATGTTTGGTCTTCTTGTTGCGTCTTCCTTTAAGCCGTTGTTCAACTATGGTGGTATCCTTACCAGAAATGCTGTCAGGTCCGGATGACAAAACAGTCATTTCTGTCTTAACATCATCTTCAACACTTCCACCTCTCGCGTACCTTCCTCCAAGTCCCCACAAGAGCGCACCAAACGCCAACACCCCAATCAACAGGAGCCACGCCCCTTTCCTTTCTTCCGAACGCATCCTTAAACACCTTCAAGGAGATCCGGACGCAGACGTTTCGTGCGTTCAAGCGCCTGCTCATAACGCCATTCGGCAATCTTCGCCTCATGACCTGAAAGAAGAATGTCTGGAACCCGCCATCCATTATATTCAGCAGGACGGGAATACACGGGAGGAGCAAGAAGATTATCCTGAAACGAGTCTGACAACGCCGACTGCTCATCTCCGATAGCACCGGGGATCAGCCTCACCATCGCATCGGCGATTACCGCCGCCGGCAGTTCCCCACCGGTGAGCACATAATCACCTATCGATATTTCTTTTGTTATAAGATGCTCCCGCACACGCCAGTCAACCCCCTTGTAATGTCCGCAAAGTATGATCACATTATTCAGGAGCGACAGCTGATTAGCCATGGGCTGATCAAATTTCTCGCCATCGGGAGACGTGAAAATAACCTCGTCATAATTCCTCTCCCTCTTCAATGCAGAAATACATGCATCTATCGGTTGGATCTGCATCACCATGCCGGCTTCACCACCAAAGGGATAGTCATCAACCTTGCGATGCTTGTTTGTGGTATAGTCACGGAGATTATGAACCACAATCTCCGCAAGCCCTTTATCTTGTGCCCGTTTGAGTATTGAGCAATTGAAAAACGGCTCTAACATCTCAGGCATCACAGTGAGGACATCTATTCTCATATAATTAAGGCGTTAGGTTTAAGGCGTTAGGCGTTAGGTTTTCAACCTACGCTACGACTTGATATTAATAACCACAAAGTTACTAAATTATTCGCAAACGGCAATAAACGAGGAAGCCGGGCATCATACCCGGCTTCCTTTGCATCAATGCAATTTTTTGTGTGTTTTCACATGGTGTGAAATCAATCCATCTCCTCGTCAGCTTCGTAACCGCCCATCTCGCGGATAGCGTTACGGAGCATGGTGTGCTGCTGGTAGAGGTTGTTGATCGGCATCTCGCCTTTTGTGTAATCGTGCATAGGACTCTTGAGGAAGAAGCTGAGGAAGCGCTGTATGCCATAGCGTCCGGCACGCGCTGCGAGGTCGCTCAGAAGCACGAGGTCAAGGCAGAGGGGAGCTGCAAGAATAGAGTCGCGACAGAGGAAATTGATCTTGATCTGCATAGGATAACCCATCCAACCGAAGATATCAATATTGTCCCAACCCTCCTTGTTATCATTGCGCGGTGGATAATAGTTGATACGCACCTTATGATAATACTGAGTGTCTTCGTCGTTGCCATGACCATAAAGATCGGGCTGATCTTCGGGAACAAGAATTGTCTCAAGTGTTGAAAGTTTGGAAACCTCCTTTGTGCGGAAGTTGGCAGGCTCGTCAAGCACGAGACCGTCACGATTACCGAGAATGTTGGTTGAGAACCAGCCGTTGAGACCGAGGCAACGGTCGCCGATGATGGGTGCAAAACCGGATTTAACAAGTGTCTGACCGGTCTTGAAGTCTTTACCTGCGATAGGCATTTTTGTTTTCTCTGCGAGTTCCCACATTGCAGGAATGTCAACAGTAGTGTTGGGAGCGCCCATGATGAAAGGACATCCTTCGGAAAGTGCCGCATAAGCATAGCACATTGACGGGGCTATATGCTCTTTGTCATCAGCCTTCATTGCAGCCTCAAGAGCTTCAAGGGTGCCATGGATCTTCTCGTCAACCGGAACATAAACTTCGGTAGAAGCCGCCCAAAGCACAACCACGCGCTCAACACCCGATTCCTTCTTGAAATTGCGGATATCCTCGCGGATCTGCTCGGTCATATCCCAACGGTCTTTAACCTGCTTGATATTGTCTCCGTCAAGACGCTTTGCATAATTATGATCGAAAGCGGCTTTCAAAGGCTTGATTGCCTCGAGTTCATCCTTAACAGGATTGATATCTTTCTCCTTAAGCACCTCGGCATTGATTGCAGACTCATATGCATTAGCGGGATAAACGTCCCATGCTGCAAATACGATATCATCGAGAGTTGCCAAAGGAACTATGTCCTTATAATGGAGATATTTTTTATCTTCACCTTTACCGATACGGATCTTGTCGTATTGAGTGCAAGCACCGATGGGCTTTGCAAGTCCCTTACGTGTCATAAATACACCGGTCATGAATGTAGAGGTGACAGCACCGAGACCTACTACCATAACGCCAAGTTTACCTTTGGGCGCTTCAGCTTTTTTTGTTGCCATAATCAATTTTCGTGTGTTTTTTTATGTTTTAATATTCTTAATTCATTTTCAATCTGCACTTCCATAGCTTGAAAAGGTAGCTATATAAGACAGAGAGTGGAAATGACAATAACCATCCCTTTAAGAAATGGAGTCTTGAAATTTCCGGCGGTAAAATTATGACTACTTTTGCAGAATACAAACTTTTTTAAACGAAAAATAAAGAGGTCTAATCTTAAAGTTTATTAAGAGACCTCTTTATTAGCCAATATTTATTAAAATACAATCTTTTAAAAAAGATTCTGTTAACTAGTGTTAATTAGGCTCACCGTGGATTTATACTAATTTTTTACAATTTTTCCAACATTTCAGGCACCTCGCGAATGTCTGTTATCGTGTTAGAATATGTTTGTGCATCCTCATCGTCTGTCCATCCTTTACCCTTGATCCAGATAGCACGGCAACCGATCTTCTCTGCCGGTTCAATATCCTTGCGATAACTGTCGCCTATTACAACAGTCTCCTCCGGCAGGCAACCGAGCGCTTCCACTCCAAGAGAAAATATCTTGGGATCCGGTTTGCGCACACCGACCACGGCACTTTCAATTATCCGTGGAAAATACTTTGCAATCCCGAAATCCTTGAGCACGGTCTCCACATTGCCATAAAAATTGGAAACAAGCACAAGTCTATATTTTCTACTTAGCTCATCAAGCACCGGAACCGCCTCTTCCACTTTCGAGCGGGCGGAATGATAACATATACCGGCAACTTCTCCTGCCTTTGCCTCTACCTGCGCAGGAGGGAAGAGACCCTGCTCGGAAAGCCATTGCAATTCAAGACGCATCTTGATAAGAAGCAAGTCTCCGAAATTGTGCTCGGGAAGGATATGACGGGTGCGTGCCAACTCTCTTTCGGCATAAACATATGCCTCCCTGAACTGAGCCTTATCCACCGCAACGCCGGCACGCTGATAAGCACGCCAGATAACCTCGCTCCAATGATCGCCACCAGTGTCAAGGGTGCCGCCATAATCAAAAATAATACCTTTTATTTCCATTCCAGTTTCTTTTACTTTAGTTTCGCAAGGAAATTCTTGCATATGCGTTCGTGACGCCATACCATATAGATTAAAACGCCATTAAGCACCGTGAGTTCGAAAGCGAAATACAGCCAGGGCATGCGGAAAATCAGGATAGCGGCAAAAAGAGCGAACGTGCGTGTATTGAACGAAAGTATGTTGGTATATTTCATCAGAGGCTTGCTCTTTGCCCTAAATTCATCACGGAATGACTGAGGAATCGCATTACCATATTTCTCCCTCAAGGCAAGACGCAATTCCTGCATTCTCGGAGTTCGCTTCTCCTGACCGACCGTGTAATTGGTATAGAATGCAAGAGTAAGTTTTTGCCAGAAATTATGCTTCCAGCTCAAAGAATGAAACTTTTCCCAAAGCAAATCTGCACGTTCAAGCTCACTGCCGTCCTCACCTTTCAGGAAATAGAGATGAAACTGACGGTAATAGTCACCCATAGCCGCCTGCACGCCATGACAGACTCCCGTAACCACGGCAATAACCCAAATCAACCAAAGGTGATTCATGAAAATTTCACTCGTCACGTTCTCCCTAAGACATATGGCAACATATATGGCAGCAAACCAGAAGTCGCCACTGAGTCCGTCCAAGATCCTGCCAATGCGGGAATACTGTTTTGTCATTCGCGCAAGCTGACCGTCTGCGCTGTCGAAAGAATCAGCCCACACAAGAAGGAATACGCCTATGACGTTCCACCAGAAATAGTTGATCCAAGGACTTACATTCTCATTAAAAAAGAAACAGACACCCGCTCCGACTCCCAAGAATATAGAAGCTATAGTAATAGCGTTGGGGGAGATGCCAAGTTTCTTTGCCAACAACGCCCACATATATCCTATGGGACGGTAGAATATGAGGTCGAATGTCTCCTCGGTGTCCATAGACTTCAAGGAATCTTTAAACCCCTGCTTTTTCTCCTTGACAGCACTCATCTCTTCCTCCTTTCTTTTATTGACTGCAATATGCACTTTGCTATAGGCTGCGCTGCTTCTCCCCTACAGGGCGCGAAGCTTGGCCAGTCGTTAAAATCTATTATACGCACAGAACCGTCGGGATCTACTATGCAATCTCCGCCATAAATCTTCACGTCCATTATTTCGGATGCTTTTTGGCAGATGCTTTTCAGGTATGCCTCGTCGAAAGCAAGTCCGCGCGATTTGCCGTTAACCGCCTCGTGTCCGTATTTGCTGTGACCTTCGTCATAGGGATAGAACCAGAAGAACCAGTCCTGACCCTGAACACCATAGAACTTGATGAGGTCACCTACAAGATGACGGTTGATCACGGCTCGCTTGATGCCCCGATAGAAATACTCATGAAGGACTTCCTGCGCCTCCTGAGGATGACGGCAATAACTCACATCCTCCTTATGCATAGCATGGAAGTCGCCACGCTTGATCCACACTTTATTGAAGCCGTTCTTTTCAAGTTCAGCACGCACATCTTCATTAGTATTTACTATAAGGCTCTCAGGATAAGGTATATCATTGCCCAGAAGCATACGTGTCATTCTTTCGCGGGTGCAATTTTCAATACCGTAACCGGAGTTGATCACAAGCCTCCCCTCATCTTCGAGATGCATCAGTTTTTCTATTGATGCTTTCTCGCGACACATGTTAAGGATTATATCTTCCGTTATATTCCCGTTTTGAAATTGCTCTTCGTTATATATTCTCACCTCGCAGCCGCGTTTACGCAACTGATCGGCAACGGCGTTGAATATCGCCGCATCGTTTCCGATATGGTTAGGAGAGTATGCGCCTGCGCGCATCACTCCGGCAATCTTTATGTCTGCCATCTTAATAATTAGGATTTATGAAATCTTCAGCTTTGGCAATGTCGCCCGCATGATCAACATCAATAATCTTACCCATGTCATATGCCTTAAGCCTAAGCCCGGCATCAACCAAAGCACGCTGGTAGTTACGCATACGGCTCACGCCGGTCTTCAAGCAGGTGTCAAGCACGTCAACAGCCTTGTCTCCGAGTCCATAAATACCTCCTGACACAAACTCCTTCCCGCCATCCTGCTTATGGTTCGAACAGTCAAGGAACGCCGTTATATTCATTTCACCGTCAGTCTCAACATACAATGGTTTCTCGTCATCTATAAAAGATGTAACTGCCATCATACCGTCTACATCAGCATCCGCATTTTCATACGCCTTTACATATGAAGAGAAATCAGGCTCACGGAAAATGGTGTCCACGGTAGTGACTACGAAACGCCCATGCCCCTTAAGAAGACTTCCAAGTTCGTAAAAACTATGCATCGACGACGGTGTTGTCTTCACTACGACATCCACGGGGATGCCCAACCTTCCGGCAAGGCTATCCACAAATTCGCGCACCTCGGTCATGTGCTCGTTAACGATGATACAAATCTTGCCGGCTCCGTTTTCTTGAAATATCCTTGCCAAGCGGCCGATCATCGGCTCTCCGCATAGCGGAACAAGCGGTTTAGGGAAAGCGACACCCTCCTGAACAAGGCGGGAACCTTCTCCCGCTGCTATTATTCCAAAATTCATAGTTTAGTCTGTTATTTCATCTTTTGTCAGGTCAACAGTCTTGTCTGCACCCCTCTCCGGCCTGACCTTTCGCAATGGATTTGCCGATGCCATCTGATGATTCATGCGGTTGCGGTAAAGGTCGATTGCTTTATATATTGCCTGACGCATCGAAGTGGGATCAGCCTTGTCCTTCCATGCGAGATCATATGCAGTGCCATGATCGGGAGAGGTGCGCACATAAGGAAGTCCTCCCGTGAAATTAACACCGGTCTCTCCAGCCAATGCCTTGAAGGGGGCAAGTCCCTGGTCATGATACATTGCCAATATACCGTCAAAATTGCGATAAGAATCAGAAGCAAAGAATCCATCGGAAGAATATGGTCCAAAAACAAGTATTCCTTCTTTCTTCGCATCTTCAAGAGCCGGGATGATCTCTTCTTTCTCTTCATTACCGAGCAATCCCTCGTCTCCACAATGAGGGTTGAGAGAAAGAACTGCGATTTTCGGACGTTCGCAGGTAAAATCACTACGCAACACCTTCTCGAAACTGTGAATCTGGTCAAGCACACGTTGCCGTGTAATTGTACGCGGCACTTCAGAGAGAGGGAGGTGTGTCGTGACAAGTGCCACCTTAAGGTAATCATTGAAGAGAACCATCAACGCATGAGAACCGTTACCGAGCCTTTGTTGAAGATATTCAGTATGTCCCGGGAACTGGAACTTGTCGCTTTGAACCGCCTTTTTTGAGATCGGAGCAGTGACAAGCACCTGTATTTCTCCATCCTCAAGAGCTGCCGTTGCCAATTCAAGCGCCTTAACAGCCGCCTCACCGGATTTTTCTGTCGGCACACCCGGTTCCACATCATTGTGCGTGACACCGATTTCGACAATATTCAACTTACCGTCGCGTATATCGCCTTTATTTTTCACTATATGCACAGGCAGAAGTTCAAGGTTGAACTCCCGTCGCGCCTTTTCCACAATCTGCGGACTTCCGAAGAATACAGGTGTGAACAATTCCGGAATCTTCTCATCTGAAATCGCTTTAAGGGTCACTTCATATCCGATTCCGTTTATATCGCCGTGGGTGATACCCACTCTAATTGGTTTTGCCATAATTTAATGAATTAACCTTCAAAGTTACAAAAAAAATCCGAGATATGATTTGTTAGGTGTTAGGCGTTAGGTTTTAGGCGTTAGAGATAAGCTCCGATACTCTATTACTCATATTTCACATTTTACACCTGACAGCTCATACCTGCCTGACAGTTCATACCTATATGCTGTCCTATATGCTGTTTAAAACATTATACCCCAAACTCTACTTAGCCAACATGCCACATGCCGCGGATATGTCTTCGCCGCGCGAAGCACGAATAGTGGCGGTGATCCCTTTGGAATTGAGGAAACTACGGAACATCAACATCCGGTCCTCACTGCAAGGCGAGAGATCAACACCCGGTATGGCATGGAAACGGATCAAATTTACACGGCAATCTACCTGACCGATAAGCTTCACCAGCATCTCCGCATGAGCAATATCGTCGTTAACATTTCTCCACATAATATATTCGAGCGAAAGTCTGCGCTGATGACTGAAATCATATCCTGAAAGGAGTCTCATCACCGATGATATCGGGAATGCCTTCTGCGCCGGCATCATTGATTCTCGCTGCGAGATATCCGCCGTATGCACACTTATAGCCACATGAACCTGAGTCTCCTCTAAAAGCTCTTTAAGTTGAGGCAGCTTACCTACGGTAGAGACGGTGATACGCTTGGGACTCCATGCCAATCCCCATGATGCTGTCAATATATCTATTACCTTTTTAACCTCTTTGAAATTATCAAGAGGCTCTCCCATACCCATGAACACTATATTAGTGAGAGGAGTCATAGGCTCCCTGCCTTTCTCCGGAGCAGGCGGAATGCTAAGTATCTGATTTATGATCTGCGATGCCGTAAGGTTAGCTTTAAAGCCCATACGACCGGTAGCACAGAAGTAACAATTCATCTTGCAACCTACCTGACTTGACACGCAAAGCGTGGCACGATCTTTATCCGGTATATACACAGACTCTATAGAGTTGCCATTGCCAACCTTGAAAAGATATTTCACCGTACCGTCAGACGATTTCTGAGCTGCCGAAGGCTCCTCTCTACCTATTTCATAATTCTCTGAGAGCCATTGCTTATTGCGTTTTGAAATATTCGCCATATCGTCAAAGCTCGTCACTCGCTTATCGTAGAGCCATTCCGCGAGCTGTTTACCCACAAATTTAGGCATCTTTCCGCGAAGCGCCACACCCTGAAGCTCTTCCAGGGTCATTCCTATCAATTTTATTTTATTGTCCATTATTAAGAAGCTGTTTAAAAATACTCGTCATAAGTAAAGACAAGTGTCGTAAAAAAAGAAAAGCCTCCAAATATTCAGGGAGGCTTTTCTTTTGATTTGTATAAAGCCGCAAATTAATCGCCGGCTTCAAATTTATAGATATTATTCTTAACTTTCTTATCTCCCTTTATCATTTCGAGAAGATTCGGGTTGACAAGCTGATAATACTGCTGTTCATACATCTGGTCATTGAAGGGGAATTTTTCTGTGCCCTTGCCTGTAACCTGATATACATAGACTCCGTCCTCACCTTTGGTTATTACAACCTTCTTGTCTGCCTTGGAGCCGTTGATACGACCCATGACTGCAGGGTCAGCGACACCGGCATTGTGACCGAAACGGAAAGTGGCAACATTCATAGGTTCAACACCCATAGCCTGAGCTGCGCTCTGAAGGCTCTGTGTTTTCTTGCTGAACTTACCAACAAGCTTGTCTCCGGCTTTTGAAGCGCGGATCTCACGAGTAAGCATCGCGTTGACATCAGGATTGGAAACCGGAACGAAATCGTCATAGCTTCTTTCCACCGCCACTGCATAAAGTGCAGGAGTTATAGCATTCTTGGATTCGTAAATATGGCTCACTTCACCTTCGTCTCCGTCAATCATAACCCAACGCACTACCTGGCGGCTATCGGGATAATACGAGTTCATACCCATGATGCGGGGAACAGCAGGTGTCGACTGAGTGAAACTGAAGTTCTGAATAGTATAACCGGCTTTTTCAGCATTCTTAACGAAATCTGCAGCAGTCTTGTTTTCGAGAAGGAATTTCTCAAGTTTGGCGCGCTCGTCGTTTACAGTCTTGACACTGGGACCGAGAACAAATTCAGCCTCATCGTATTCATAAACGGTAACAGGAGCGTTCTGCTTAACCAGCTTACCGATCAGCATCCCTTGAGGACCGCCCTGAAGTGTGACATAGCGACCGCCCGCATTGCGAAGGCTGTCAAGCATCTCGTCAGCAATTGCGTTTGTAGGTCCTTGTGCCGTATAAAGAGGAATCCATTGATTCAATTGAGGAGCTACGCTATCCATAGAGAAACGTGCTGTGATTGAATCTGCAGAAAGACCATTGTTAAGTTCTGCGAGAACTTTATTACCAAGCGCCTCAGTAGCTGTGCTCACGAGGTTAACCTGAATTGAGTCGATAGCCTCTGTGCGTTTGCCTACACGAACAACTGTAAAACCTTGAACTGTCTCCGATATCAACTTAACGCTATCCTTAGGCGCGCTAACCACAAAATCCTTAACTGCTCCAGAGGGAAGGTCGGAACCGCGGAATGCATGATGAGTCATGCTCACACCCTCTTTCTTCGTTGCCTTGCTGAGCTGCCCTGCACTGTCACGAAGTTCCTTTACTGTGTTTTGTGCGAGCTGGCGTGCAGCCGCGCGATCGGCGGAAGATGCTGAAATGCTTACGCTGATAAAGCTTACATCCTTAGTTGCTTCATCAACTTTAAAAAGTCCTTTTTTCTCAGCATATGCATTTTTAAGCTCATCAGAGCTTACCGGATATTCCTTGGGATCAAGTGAACCATACGGGAGATATGCCACATCAACGGCAGTTGTGGTGACATAGTCGTTATAGAGAGCTTTCTTGTCAAGATCGTTTGCTTTCACAGTGCCGGCGAGTACACGCTGATACACGCTTCCTTTGATTGTCTCTTGCATCTCTTTTTCAGCTGCAAGCCATATGCGCTGGAACGGCTCCATCTGAGCATCTGTCAAACCATTGCGTTTGGGGTTGAATATCACTTCATAAGCCTGCTGGGGAGTCTGCACGCTCAAGCCGGCTGCATTGAGCTGACGCACGATATCCATCACACGCTGGTTCTGAGGATTCTCGATCATGTAGTAGCGAAGAAGATTGCCAGTGGTACGGATACCTGCCTTATTCGCAGCGGATATTACGATATCCTCCTGCATGAGCTGGTCAAGCGCCATCTGGGCAAGCACCTGTGTGTCAAAATTTGCAAACTGCGCCGGATTCTGACGGCGTGCTTCTTCAAGCTGATTGTTGAGTTCTTCGCGTTTACGCTGATAGTCAGTAAAGTCGATTTTGGTGCTTCCGACTTTTGCGATTGTGGTGCGCTCGCCGAAAATGTTCTGGCTGTTGGTCAAGGCATCGCCCACAATAAAGGCGAGAAGAGCCACACCGATCACCACGATGAGAAACACCGATTTGCTTCTGATTTTCTCTAATGTTGCCATTCTATATAGCTGTTTTAATTAATTCCTTCGTTCGTTAAGGTTAGCTTGTGCAACCTTTCTTGCACCTGAAACAGGCAAAAATCGCACAATTTTTGGCTAATAAACGTGCAAAGATAATATTTTTGACAATAATCGGCAAATTTCAACCTCATAATTGTCAAAAATTAAGGAATCGACCCTTTTCAGAGCCGATTCCCTATATTTCAACGCTTTTATTTCAAGCCGAAAGCCTCTTTGATTTTATCCACCGCATCGAGTTTTTCCCAAGTGAAGAGTTCGACCTCTTTCACTATCTTCTCGTTCTCATAACGAGATTTAAATTCCTTACGGACCGTGCGCGGTTCGCGACCCATGTGTCCGTAAGATGCTGTTTCCCGATATATGGGGTTACGAAGCTTAAGACGCTCTTCAATTGCCTTGGGGCGCATATCAAAAAGCTCTGCCACTTTGGCTGCGATCTCGGCATCGCTCATTGCCACTTTCGAAGTGCCATAGGTATTGACAAAAATACTTACAGGCTGTGGCTTGCCGATAGCGTAAGCCACCTGCACAAGCACTTCCCTTGCGACTCCCGCCGCAACCAGATTTTTGGCTATGTGACGGCAGGCATACGCGGCAGAACGGTCCACTTTCGATGGATCCTTGCCGGAGAACGCGCCTCCGCCATGTGCACCGCGTCCGCCATAAGTGTCTACAATAATCTTACGTCCCGTAAGACCGGTGTCGGCATGCGGACCTCCAAGAAAGAACTTACCGGTAGGATTGACATGCAGGATCAATGCGTCGTCAAAAAGAGCTTGGATATCCACAGGGAGCTTTGCCTTCACACGGGGAAGCAACACCTCCTTGACATCTTTATAAATCTGCTCCAGCATCTTTTCATCTGCCATAGCCCGAGCATCGCGGGTATCTTCCAACGGCTCAATGAAATCATCATGTTGCGTGGACACAACGATTGTATGAATCCTCACGGGACGATGGTTCTCGTCATATTCCACAGTCACCTGACTTTTTGCATCAGGACGAAGGTAGGTTGTGAGCTTCCCTTTACGGTAATAGTTCATCGCAGTCCCCTCACGCCTGATATCAGCGAGTTCACGAAGGATCAAGTGAGACAAGTCGAGAGTAAGCGGCATATATTCTGCCGTTTCATCAACAGCATAGCCGAACATCATACCCTGGTCTCCTGCTCCTTGCAGATCTTCGAGCGAGACATTCTCTTCACGACGGCTGACGCCGCGATCAATATCTTCACTCTGCTCATGTATCGTGCTCAGTATTCCGCAAGCGTCGCCATCAAAACGATAAGCACCTCGGTTATAACCTATCTCATTGATCAAACTGCGAATAGAGTTCTGTATGTCTACGTAAGCCTGAGAGCTAACTTCTCCGGCAACAACCACCTGTCCGGTAGTGCAAAGCGTTTCGATTGCGACATGACTTTCCGGATCACGCGCAAGAAATTCATCAAGCAATGTATCGCTTATCTGGTCAGCCACCTTATCGGGATGACCTTCGGAAACGGATTCCGATGTAAATAAATAATTCATATGTAATTTTAGTTTTCAGTTTTCAGTTTTCGGTTTTCAGTTGTCAGCCGGGTAGTTTTCAGTTTTCAGTTTTTGGTTGTCAGTTATCCTACACTGAAAACTGAAAACCGAAAACTGAAAACTAAACAAAAAAAGAGCAACCGCTGTCGCGATCACTCTATTTATAATGCAAATTATGTCGTCATTGTTGAACATGACTCTCGAAAGAGCCATACCTAAAGATGCGATTTTAGCATTTTTTTGAGTGGTTGCAAGCAGCCAAATTTCTCCACTTCCGTCTCCTGACCTTCTTACTTCTAAATTATAATAAGAAAGAACAGTCCGCAGAATTGCAATGCAAATTTAATATATTTTCATGACAACAGCAACTTTTAAAGACAAATAAGCGTTAAAATTCTATAATTAAAATTTTATGATATGATCAAAATGATGCTACTTGCCGGTGCCGGCGGATTCGTGGGCACCTGCGGACGATTCCTGATAGGAAAATGGAGTTCCGCCATGTTTCATGGGGCATTCCCTATGGGAACATTTCTTGTAAACATTATTGGCTGCTTCGTTATCGGACTCCTCTTCGGACTATTGGAGAAAGCACATGTCATGACACCGGGAGAAAATGTCATGCTTATAACCGGTTTCTGCGGAGGATTCACTACATTCTCCTCATTCGCCGACGATATGTGGGTTCTCGGCAGCAAAGGAGACTGGACCACGTTCATCCTCTACCTGGTGCTTTCTGTTGTAATCGGTATTCTTCTCGTATGGGCAGGACGCGCAATCATCAGATAAAATCATCAAAAACACAATTATGGGCTGCCTGCCGCGCCATTTCCGACGCAACAGGCAGCCCATAAAACTTTATCCTTATTAATACAAGAATCCAACTACATGTAAAAATCCATATGTAAGAGCCATAACTTTCATTCAATATATATTTTAATGACTTTCATCACATCTTTTCCGGAAGCTTTTGCAACATAAATTCCTGAAACAAGATTCCCGACATTCAACGACCCGTTTGGGGTGCGAAGTATTTCCCTGCCCTGCATGTCATATATTGCAATAATGTCTGAGTCATCTGCAATCAAAGTATCACCTTTAAAGAAGAGCTGCATATCACCTTGTTCCTCAAGTTCCCTCACATCCGACAATGTTTTTTCTGTTACTTTATCAGACGTTGCAAGCAAATAGTAGTCCCTGCCTCCTTCAAATACGAAATCCGGTAATTGCGAGCCATTGTTCCAGTTATTCAAAATAAGATTATAACTTCCTTCTGACCGGTTATGACCAAATACTTTATATTTCGTTCCGTCAATCACAACCTCGTCAATCGGTGCCTGTCCCGGCCAGCTACCCCAGAACTCGTCGGTTGTCAACGCTCCATAAGCATATGCGCCCATAGATGCATAACCCGTCTTGTCATCCACATATACGTGCCAGTCATAAACAGGCACAGGTGGCAATTGTCCTTCTATTTCAACATTATCAATAGCAAGTGCCGGAGCTGCGGCGAAATTATTACCGGAAGCCACAGCGATCTGCCACATCAAGTAGAGTTCCGCACCGGGAATCAGTTCCGCCGATAAAAAACCGGTTTTTGAAACTGTCTCTCCGGGAACCGCCTCGAATCCGGCTGTGACATCATCGGCATTGAAATGATGATTAAGGTTTTCATCCGAATTTTCAACCCAATTTACACCATCATTGGAATAAAAAAGAGTCACATCAAAACCTGCCGGATTAGAACCTTTACGATATTTCTCGATATCATAACTTAATGAAATATCCGTAAGTTTCTTTTTACCGCTATTGGTCAGCAACAACATGACGTTAACCTTGCGCGTGCCACCGGCAACACCGGTTGTGATACCACCCACCGCACGATCCGTAGACGTGGATGCACCAAAATTCCACAATCCGTTCTTAGCATTAGACGGAAGAGACACCCCTCCGGCATATGTGGTATTTTCCACCCCTTTATAGAAAGACGGCAACTCTCCATCCTGTTGCCCCTGCACACGCCATCCCTTAGGCAAGCGTGCCGCTGCAGCATCTCCTATTTCATCAAAATTTTGAATGTAGTGCGTATTTCCTGCCGACATATCTACAGAAGGGATGATATCCATCTTCTCAACCGCTTTTCTTACCATCACCACGGTTTTTGCTTCAAAACCTCCACCATTTGCAGTAACATTATACACCGCTTCATTGCAATCCGGAGCCTTAAACACACCTTCCGGTGAAATTGTAGCCCCGTTATCCGCATGGAATGTTATATCCCCTTCAACATCCATACCAAATTCATCCGACATACGCGCATCGAAATTGATCATTCCGGAATGATTATCAACAGTCTGGATAAAACCTTTAAGAGCATTAGATGCATATGTCCTCATTTCCAATGCTTCAGCGGAAGAAATTGAAGCAGGATGAGTGGATATGTCTAAAGGATCCGTTCCGAAAATCAGTCCATATTCCATACATGCCGCCATGTATGTAGCTTTTGCAGTAGGATGTCTGTCATCCAGAAACAATCCTTCGGCTGCGACCGCACCCTTATCATCATAAACAGCCTGGTATGCATTTGCCACAGGACAAAGCACTATCCCTAACTCAGCCGCAACCTTGGAATAGTTGGCAATGAACAATTCATTGAATTTTGTAAAGTTACCCCAATCTCCAGCGTATGCCCAGTTTACAGGCATAATGATTACGGCATTCGGATTCGGACAACGTTGACGGATATATTCCACCCATAACTTTACATTATTGCGGAACGTTTCGGGATCAGTGCGAGGAAGGGAGCTCTGTTCCTGAAGAATAATATGGCTCCAAGGTTGTGAACGCACGAGCATTTTTGCTCCCGGTTGCCCGTCATCTGCAAGACCTTCACCTTCATTCCAATGGGTTGAAAGGGGTTTACCTAACAGTGTATGCTTAGTCCATTCCGCCACTTTCCCTTCTCCTTTGGCTATGTCATTAAACATCACATCCTGATCATTATAATAGATCAGCGAATTATTGAGCGAAAGAACCTTTATTTCCGAAGGAAGCTCCGGCACAAGGATTGTCTCAACCGGATTAATTACAAGAGAAGATACCGCCGAACTGACTTTTGTAAACGTATATCCACCTGTTTGCAAGTCAAAAGTTATGTCATACGTGCCAGGTTCCACACACGCATTACATTTCTTACCTTTGATCAGCGTCCCTTCCGTTGATGGCAACGAGGAATCTTCATTCAGTCCCCAAGCACCTGCCATACCAAGGCGCTGATAGATCATCCAACGGCTCAAACCGTCAGAGCCGGCAGGCATTGAAACCCTGCCTTTAAAAAGTTTATCAGAATCATCATATTTCAAGATGCCGGAAGCATCCATATAATTCCAACCGTTATTGTCTCCTATCACATAAACGGAGGTTAGACCTTCTGCGTCTTCGTTGGCACTGAGAAGCAAAGTCGCGACTCCATCCTTTATTGTCAATGTAATTAAGGAACAATTGAACACATTCGGTCCGCAAGAAATATTGCCGTCAACACCAGCCTTCAACTCGTAAGGCATATCCATTACAATATTCGTGCCGTTCGAACCGTAATTGCAAGATGCGCTCCAGGATGCATCCGCAATTTTGAAAGTGCCGGAAATGATTTTATCCCTGAGCACAAAGGTGGTTTCATCTATTTTGTCAAACTCCCATTCATCCGAAGCATCCCATCCATCCTGTCCACGCATGTATATTCCCGAATGATTAATCTCGGGCACATCTTCCGAAGGATCTTTCCAGTCATCATCCTTATCGGTAAAAGATGCCTGAATCTCTACATCATCTATAGCAAGTCCTTGTGCCTTATCCGGAGTCGACCCGGAAGCAACAGATATATTCCATGCAAGATAAATATCTTTCTTCGGTTCAACATGCACCCGCAGGGAGTTGCCAACCTCGGTCTGAGAGACAGGAACGACAGCCACTCCTGCCGTGCTTGCATCCGCCGGGAAATATGTGTTGAAGCTTTCACCTGCCGAATACCATTTTTCGCCATCGCCCGACCAATAAAGCTGCACGGAGAAACCTGCCGCGTTAGCGCCTAAACGATATTTCTCAACCACATATGATATGTCAAGATAATTTATAATCTTGGCGTCATCCTCATTCGTGAGTTTTGTCATGTAGCTCACGCAGCGTGTTCCATTGCTTACCGTAGTAGACAATCCACCCACCGCGCGATCCGAAGAAGCATCATCCGGTCCCCAGTTCCATGTTCCGTTTTTTGCATTCGATGCAAGATTCGCACCGCCTGTATACATAACGTCGGTCACCGCGTCATTCCATTTGCCAACTTTTCTGGGAGCTGTCAAATTTCTATCCACTCGCCATCCTTCCGGAAGATTCAAAGTTGGCGCGTTATCAGACCACATGGAATTAAAATCCTCACTCACCTTTGAGGCAGTAGGTGTCACACCTCCCGGAGACGCAACGACTCCAAAGGATGACACTGCGGTTGTCAATACTGACAATATAATATTTCTAATTTTCATAATGCCAAATTAATAAATGTCTTTGATTAGAAGCTGTTAAAAAAATACCGGCCGACGTTCACACGCAAGCCGGTATAAGAACAATTGTTTTCAATGTAATTTCTTAATCCTTATTGCGGTCCCCCCTCCTGCTGCGAGAGACTGCTTAAGTTTGGTTTTATTGTTCACTTTCACTTTACGGATGCGATACGCCTGTGGATTATCCTTCCAATGCGCACCGGGGGCATCTTCATAGATTATCGCTTCATATTTTTTTCCTTTCGGCAAGAAGCTCATGTCTATTACTGCCGTTCGCGGAGACTCATCGGTTATTGCTCCCACATACCAGTCGTCAGATCCCTTGTCGCGTCGAGCCACGGTGATATAGCGGTTAGGCTCCGCTTCGATATATCTCGAATCAGCCCAATCAACCGGCACTTCCTTTATAAACTGGAACGCATCGGGAAAGCGCTCATAATTTTCCGGCAGGTCACATGCCATCTGCATGGGAGAAGGCATAGTAAGGTATAACGCGAGCTGACGAGCCAACGTGGTTCCCGCCTGATCGTTTTTACCTTCGTCATAATAACTCAGACGGGTCTCAAAAAGTCCGGGGGTATAGTCCATCGGCCCCCCTTTCAGCCTTGTGAAGGGAAGGATGCAGGTGTGTGACGGCGGATTACCGCCCATAGACTCAAACTCGCCACCACGTGCCGATTCCTGAGCAAGCCAGTTGGGATAAGTGCGACAGAGTCCGGTGGGACGCGGCGCCTCATGACTGTCGACCATTATCTCATAATCTGCGGCACGCTCTATGACATGGCGCACATGGTCAACCATCCATTGCGATCCGTGATGTTCCGAACGCGGAATGATCGCGCCTACATAACCGGTCTTGACCGCATCATAATTGTTATCTTTCATAAACTTGAAAGCGCGATCAAGCTGAAGTTCATAATCGGCGGCGTTTGCTGCCGTCTCATGATGCATTATAAGCTTCACCCCTTTGGCGGCGGCATAATCACGCAATGAATCCACATCAAAGTCGGGATAAGGCTTGTCGAAAAGGAATTGCCGGTTCTTGCGATATGAAGCCCAGTCTTCCCAACCTTCATTCCAGCCTTCCACGAGAACGCCGTCAATACCGTTCCTTGCCGCAAAATCTATATACCTCATCACATTCGCTGTATTCGCCGGATGCCTGCCATTGGATTTAAGGGAGGCATAGTCTGTCACTCCCGGTTTGGCAAGGTATTCATCAGAATATGCCCATGTCTTCTTCTTTCCCGTAAACATCTCCCACCACACGCCAATGAATTTCATGGGTTTGATCCAGGAGGTGTCTTCGATCTTACAAGGCTCGTTAAGGTTTAGCACAAGTTGAGAAGCGAGTATGTCTCGGGCGTCGTCACTTACAATAAGTGTGCGCCACGGAGATTCGAAAGGGAGATGAAGATATGCCCGCACCCCGAGTTTATCGGGAACAAGGTGAGTCTTCATCGCATGCCGGTCCGTATCAACATCAAGAAGCATCGCAGGATATCCCTTAAGCGCCGCTTCATGGATGTTCACATACACCGGAGCCCCTGTTTTTATCAGCATCGGAGTCTGAATGGTATTTCCGCCGGTGCGCTGAGCCTCTGAATGTCGCCTATAACGGCCTAAAGCATCCGGAAGTCCGGAAAACGAGGTCTCTGACCATAAGTATTCATCCGTGTCATAATCTCCCGGAATGCAGAAGAGGGTGTGATCTCCGGTGAAATTAAACTCAGTCTTCTCATCGCGCACTGTCAGGTAGTTGCTACTACCCCTCTGTGCCGGAAATTCATAGCGGAATCCAAGACCGTCATCAAAAAGACGGAAACGGACTGTCATTTCGCGATCAGGCTTCTCGGCTTTCAAAACTACGGCAAGTTCACGGAAATTGTCGCGTACGGTTTCATATTCCCCCCATATCGGCTTCCATGTCCTGTCTACAGAGAGGGTGTCGGTTCCAGCAATCGTGAAACCATGTGTAAAGTCTGCTTCATCAGACACAAGACCGAGCTTGCTCTCCTTCACGAGTGAAGTTCCCTTGTAATCAAGGGAATAACAAAGACTGCCATCCGCATCAATATCAACATTCAGAAGCAATTCTCCGGAAGGAGAAGTTATGCGGGAAACGGCATAAACACCTAAAGCCGAAACCAGCATCATCATAAATATCAATTTTCTCATAATGAAGCGGCTAACGATTATTGTGAATCACCAAGATAAATTTTATACCCATAGGCTGGAATATCCGTCATGACGGGAAGTGACGTTTCCTGACCGGAAATTAGTTCCGAGACTTTCATGCCTGTAAACGATATCGGTGTTTTTACAGATATCGCCTTGGCTGAAGGATTAACCATTACAAGCAACGTCTTGCCTCCATTCTCCCTGCTGAACACCACGGCTTCATTTGAAGCATAGTTCTTAAGTTCGCCTCCTCTTGCCTCCGCCGACACTTTGAAAGCATTGTTTATAGCTTTATATGTGGCTGTCAGTTCCGGTGAAAAATCCAGTTTGCGATGATTGAAGAAAGAGAGTTTACCTTTAAGCCCTTCAACATCCATGGAAGAATAAATCATGGGAGTGGAATTGGACATTGCCGCCAAAACGTATGCTGCAGGAACCCCTTCCGGCGCACCAAACATCCTGTCAACCTCATTTTCAGCAGCCACGTCATGATTGAAAGCATAACGCAAAATAGTTTTACCTGACGGAATTTTTGCATTGCTTCCGGTCACATAATCATGGAATGCTGCCGGTTTTCCACCATTGAAGAGAGTTTTCATCGCGGGAGCGAAATTCCAGTCATAAACCATATCGAAACCATCGGCATAGAAATCCGTTCGGGATGATTCGGCAAGCATAATGACATCGGGATCTTCGGCACGCAATTCCGCGATAGCTTCTTTCCAGAAAGAATGAGGCACCCCCTCTGCATAATCACACCTGAAGCCGTCGATATCAGCCTCCTCAATCCAGAATTTCATTGCCTCTTTCATTCCCGTGCGCGTAGATTCTACGGAATAATCAAGTTGAGCCACGTCTCCCCATGACGGGGTGGCTGCAATATTTCCATTCGCATCTTTGGCATAACGCTCGGGATTCGTGATTGTCCATGTATTATCCCAGGATGTGTGGTTTGCAACCCAGTCAAGGATTACGTCCAGACCTTTGTCGTGAGCTACAGAAACAAGTTTCTTAAGGTCTTCCATTGTTCCGAGAGATGCAGCCACGCTTTTGTAATCCTTGACACAATATGGAGATCCGATACTGTTCTTGACACCGATCTCATGTATCGGCATCAGCCATATCACATCGCAACCCATATCCGCAATTCTCGAAATATCGTCTGTTACTGCTTTAAGGCAATCACTTTCACCATAAAACCTCGGATTAACCTGATATATTACCATAGATGCCGCCTTATCTCCCGACGGTTTATCGGGGATAACGGGGCCGGCAGGCTCATTGCTGTCGCCGCAAGCTACGGCGGCGACAGCGAGCGATGCCAAAAAGATTTTTTTACCTGTCTTTGTCGTGTCCATCATCTATTATTTGTTAATCAGTTCAGCAGATTCGGGATTCGCCCTTATATAATAATCCTTGTCCAACGTAATCTGCAAAGCATCATACTGGATTCCGGCATTGTCTGTAAAAATAAGGTTCTCCACTTCTCCGGCACCTTCCACGGGGAACACGAGATATTCCACACCATCTATTGTTTTTGTTGAAGAAGCTGTTGCTCCGGGCCATCCCCCGAACGCTTCCTTATCACCATAAGCATAGACATGAAATTCGTTCCAACCTGTGTTGTTTTCTATATAAAGATTATAGGAAACCGGTTTTTCAGGTTCGGTTGCACCGGGTGAATAATCGGATGGATCTATCTCCTTGGCAGAAGTTGCAGTCAATTCCACATATACATCGCGGTCGAGTGCGAATACCACGACATCATCCACCTGCTTGCCATTTCCATTATTGAGGATCAGATGCTCAGTAAGCCCTTTGTCGCAATTATCCTTTCCGAAATCAAAATATGTGTAAGTAACGCCATTGATAATCTGTGTTCCGGTAGGTGACATTCCCGGCCAGGCGCCGTTAAGGTCATTGACATCTCCCCACATGTAGAGATAGAGTTCTTCCCAACCGGACTGATTAGACACATATAGCGTATAGCCGTCATGAGGAATATTGGAAGATGGATCGTAAGGCACCACCCCGTCGGCAGTCAATTCAAGATAATAGTCTTGGTCAAGAGTCACGTTGTAATCGCCAAGCTGGGAACCGTTATTATTGTTGTTGAAGATCAAATTAATATTGAGACCTTCGTTTGCCTCTCCAGTATCGAAATACTTATATTTCACTCCATCGATGGTGGTCTCACCCGTGGGCTGTATACCCGGCCATCCGCCGAACACTTCCGCATCACCCCAGGCATAGAGCGATAACTGCTCGTAACCGGAATTGTCAACCACATATATGGCATATCCGTCATGATCTATCTCCCCTGGATTCTCAGGCTCTTTAAAATAATCCGCCCAACGATATACGATCACGTTCATCCTCTGTCCGAGAGCCGGCGATTCGGTATGTACCACAGGTTGATTGTCGAGAGAACGCTCCTCTCCCTGTTCTACGGAATAGAATGTATAGCCGTCGGCAAGTGTCTTCCCTTCGGCAAAGTCTTCGGGATTAAGGTAAATACCCCACTTAGCATCTGTGTCATGCGCCTTTTCAAGCTCCCAGCGGGGATCTCCCACTGCAACATCCTTGCCACCGTTAAATTCACCTACGATATATATCTTGTCAGTAGGCATGGTGCGTTGCGGCACTATCACCTCAAGCAACTGATAGCCGGGACGAAGTTCGAAACGGGGCAACTCCACGTCAAATACGATGTCTTCCTTTGAACACGCGCCCATAAGAGGGAGCAGCATAAGAAGCCAAAGATATGATATTTTGAACTTTTTCATTTTGAAGTCTTTTAAGAAGCTGTTTAATAATTGGGATTTTGAACAAGACCGGGATTCACCATAAGTGCCGCCTGAGGCAGAGGATACCATTCATATTTACGGTCTCGTTTTGCGGGTAGTTGACGGTCTGTTTCCGTAGCACGCCCGAAGAACCACCACTGTCCTTGAGTGAATTTGTCAAAACGGCGCAAGTCGGTGCGACGTCGGCGACCTTCATTGAGAAATTCAATACCCCACTCGCTGAGAAGCCAGTCGGCATCAAATGTATCGAAACCGGGACCGGGCTTTTCAAGTTCCTTCTGATCTGATGAACCGAAATATCTGCCTCGCACCTGGTTTACGTAACTCTTCGCCATAGAGGGGTTACCGGAACGCATATAGCATTCTGCAAGTGTGTAATAAACCTCTGCAAGACGAAACTCCACCTGATCGGCGTTACGCCAGTCAAGACCTGTTGAAGCGGGATAGATAGGGTAACGGATCACCCTGTAACCGGAATTGGTCTCTCCCCATCGCGGACTCATCACGGGTTCGAGCTGACGACCGAGATTCTGGAAAGTTCCGACCTGATCCACATAAATCAACGGTTTGTCCTGAAGATCTGCATCGGCAAGCACGTCAGCTCCGGTGTTCCAGTCTTTCTGCGGACCCATGGCGAATATTCCGCGCCAGTTACCACCCGCATCGCATTTGAATGGCTGCTTTCTGATATCGGCATTATTCATGCGGTCATAGGGAGCACCGAGTTTGTCACCATAATCGAAGAGGAAGCTCTTAGGATCGGCTGTTCCGGCGTAAGGCACAAGTGTGCCGGTATTGTCTTTCGAAGGCACCATGCATACGCAATTCCACCCTCCTTGATCGCAAGAGAATCCAAACATCTGATCATAATTGTAAGGGAGGAAGGGTGTGTTACGGTTATTGTTGGTATTATGCCCCGCTTCCATGGCGAAAGCGAACACCACCTCGGGACAAGTCTCGTTATTGATGCCATATATGTCGCGGTAATCTGAAACAATCGAATAATTGCCGTAGTCACCGGCGATAATCTGTTCGCAAAGCGTCTTGCATTCGTCATAACGAGCCGTTCCGGTCCAAAGCTCAGAGTTGAGTAGAAGACGCATCTTGAGCATACGGTTCATTCCCTGGCTAAGACGGTTCCTGGTTCCGGGATTGCCCTGTTCCGCAATAAGATCTCCATAACAGCCATCAAGCTCATCTGCCATGAATTGCCAGATAATCTGCGAACTCTTGTTGAAATCCGGATCTGCAGAACCGGGAACATTACCATCAGCTGCAACACACAGGGGCAACGTTCCACCCCAAAGTTCAAAGTTATTATAATATGCCCATGCACGCATGGTACGCACTTCCGCGATATATTGCTTCATTGCGCTGTCACTCATACCGAGCGAAGCCGGATTGAGTTTCTCAAGGTCTCCGAGGAGAGTGTTGCAAAGACCGATGGTCTCCCATGCATGTTCCCAAGCCTGGCGTATGATCACCGATTCGGAGTTCCACGTCTGTGACGAGAGCACAAATTTTGCGGCTTCGTCATATCCCCATGCTCCACCGTTCCATGTGCGCCATGTTATCTGATCTGCGGGAAATTCGTTGAGATACCAGAAATATTCAAGGAAACCGCTCTGTGCGCTGGCATAGATTGATGCGACGGCACCCTTTACGCTGTTCTCGTCCTGATAATATGCTGAGGCGTCTATCCTGTCGTAAGTGATCTCATCAAGATTCGTGCAGGATGGCAGAACTGCCGTCATGGTGGCAGCCGCAAACATTGCGCCTAAATATTTAATTAGATTCATAAGAAATTTTTAATTGAGGTTTCTGTTTCACGAATTGATCACCTGAAGCGGATAGTCACACCCAATGTAAGCTGAGTCGCCGAAGGATAAGCACTCGACACGTCTACTCCGGGAGTGATACCTGTTGAAGTCACAGCCGAAGGATCCGTTCCGGAATATCCGGTAAGAGTGAAGAGGTTCTTTGCAGAAACATATACGCGCAATGAATCGAGCAAACGACGGTTCTTTATCGGGAAATTATAACCGAGCGTAACGTTTTCAAGTTTGAAATAGTCACCGCGTTCCAAGAAATAAGATGATATCACACCGCCGCCGCTCCAAGTGTCACGATCGTCAAGATATGCACTGCGAAGCACATTGTCGCTACCGCTTCCCTGAAGCCCCATGCCGTATTTACGCATATTGAAAATCTTGAACCCGAAAGCGCCCTGGAACATCATGCTCAGGTCGAAATTCTTCCATTTCAATGAATTGCTCCATGAGAGGAAATGCTTGGGAGCACCATCACCGATAAAACGTTTGTCTTCCGGATTGGCAGAAGCGGCTGTCACTTTCGAACCGTCGGCAGCATATACGAGCATGTTGTGGTTCTCGTCTGTTCCTGCATATTCATAACCATAGAACTGTCCGATCTTTCCACCCTCCTCCACGCGGAAGAAGTATTCGCTGGTGCCTACACCCGGTTTCTGATAGAGATCAAGATAGGAGGCACGGTAGAGATCGTTGGAAAGTTTTGTGAGTTTGGTTGTTCCATAGGAATAATTGATTCCCATATCCCATGTAACGGGCGTGTTTACAAGGATGTTGCCGTTAAGGGTCAGCTCAACACCGGTATTCTTTGTCGTTCCGACATTCACGAGAATCGAAGGATACACATACGGCGGCTGGGGAGCTGTGTAATTATACAGAAGGTCATTCGAACGGCGGTCGAAATATTCTATAGATCCGTTAAGACGATTGAAGAACATGAAGTCAACACCAACGTTTATACTGGAAAGCTTCTCCCAACCTAAATTCGGATTCGCGTTGTTCGAAGGTCTGTAACCGGTCATCCAGTTTCCGTCGATAAGGTACTGACCACCGGTGGAATAAGTGGCAAGAGCTTTGTATGCATCGAAATCGCTACGTCCTGTCATACCATAGGAGAAACGGGGTTTCAAGCTTTGCACAATCTGTTCCTTATCCTTGAAGAAGGGAGCTTTCGTCATTTCCCAAGCTACCGACACTGCCGGGAAGTTACCCCATTTCTTGTTTGCACCAAATTTTGTGGAGCCTTCGCGACGGATGGAGGCACTGGCTATCAGCATGCCCCTCCAAGCATAATTGACACGACCGAAAAAGCCCACCAAAGTAGACTCACTCTTGCCGGCATACATCTGTGCCTTGCCCTGACCGAGCCATGAACCGGCACCGATGCCGTTCCAGAGAGGCTTGTCGAACGTGAAATCATTGTTCTGCTCGAACATCTGCTCCCAGTTGCTGCGTTCAAAAGAATAACCGCCAACAAAACGGACATCATGATCATCATTACGGAAGCTATAGTTGGCAAGCCACTCCACGCGGTTCGTATACCATTTCTGATATTGAATGGATGCCCTGCCTGCATAACCGCCCCAATAAGATTCTCCGGAAGTTGACGGAGTGTAATAATCGCTCTTCAGGTCATTATAATTGTAGGAATATGATAATGTAGTGCTTACATTATGGTTGTCATTATGCCATATATCATATTTCAAATCGGTTGTGCCGAGCAGATAAGTACGTTTACCCTCGGATGTGTTCACCTTAAGCTGCTGAACAGGATTCTTGATATCCGTAGGGGAAGTGGGCTGATAATATGTTCCGTCGGTATTGAAAACCGGAATTGTAGGGTTCATGCCGAGGGCTGTGTCAAACATGCCGTCGTCACCCCATTTCTCATTTACCCTCCTGGCATTAAATGATGCCGTTAAACGGAGATGATTGTCAAGAGTATTGGCGGAAACAGCGGCACGACCACCAAATTCCTCACGTCCGCTGGTAATGTCAAGACCGTTTGCCCTCTTATAGTTGACAGAAGCTGTGTAATATCCTCCGTTTGCCAACGAGCCGTCAATGCCGACATACTGGTTGGTGTCATAGGCAAAGTCGCGTGTTATTTCGTCATACCAGTCTGTGCTTGCACCATAATCGTTACCACGGCGAGACAATCGCCATTCGTAGGGTGACAATACTTCGGGTCTGTTTTTACCGAAAGCAAGCGCTCCATATGATTCGTAGGTAACTATAGGCAAACCGGGCGTACCTGTACCTTTCTTGGTAGTGATAAGTATTACGCCATTGGCACCCCGCGTACCATAGATAGCGGCAGACGCTGCATCCTTAAGTACTGACATGGATTCGATATCCTGTGGCGCCAAAGTGCGGATATCCCCTCCGGCAACACCATCGATCACTATGAGCGGACCATTTCCGGCACTCAGTGACGTGGCACCCCTTACCTGCAACGCCGAACTACCGTTAGGATTTGCGGCAGCTGTTGTGGACACGTTTAGACCTGTAACCTTACCGGTAAGCATCTCCATCGGGTTATTCATCGCTCCTGTCTGAAAATCGCTTTTGTTTACCTGCACGATGGAGCTTGACACTTCACGGCGGCTTAGCGAACCGTAACCCACTACAACAACTTCGTCGAGGAGTTCCTGATTCTCATGCAGCACCGCATCAACAACGTTTCGTCCCTTCACCGCTATTTCCTGAGACGTAAAGCCAACATAGCTGAAGATTAGCGTCCCGTCTTCAGGAACATCGTTCAAGGTGTAACGACCATCGATATTGGTTGAGGTTCCCAAGGTCGGTTTTCCCTTGACAGAGACGCTGACACCGATCAATACCTCTCCCGTAGGATCGGAGACAGTGCCCGAAACTTTCAACTGCGCCTGTGCAAATAAAGGAGCAGCTACAAGGACCAACGTCTGTGAAAGAAAGAAGACGATCGTCCTTAAATTCCATGGTTTTCTGTTCATTTTATATTTTGATTAAAAGGTGATAGTTTTTCTTGGCAGTAACGGAGACAATCTCCGTCAGAACGATGCAAAGTTCATAAACTTTACTATCCCAATCAAGGCTATCAAACAAAAATCAAAATATTATTCAATATTAACAGATTATAAACTAATAAATTACAATTGCAAGCAAACTTAAAAAATCAAGATGATTTAGAGATTGTTTAAAGAATAATTTAACCTATTTCTTTAACTTCATTCTCGAAATTATCAGGATCAATGGCGCGTTTCCTCATCTTAGACCGATATGTGTAGACGGTAGAAATCGAACAACATAGGAAGTGAGCAATTTTGGTACTGTCGTTAATGCCTATGCGAATCAAGGCAAAAAGCCTCAGCTCGGTATTCAGCAGTTCGCCGGATTTCAAGACCACCCTGTAATCAGGAATAAGGAGCGCGTTGAATTTTTCAACAAAAGAGGGATATATGTTCAAAATCGCTTCGTCAAATTTTTCATAAAAATTTCTCAACAACTCGTCTGCCATCTCGGAAGATTCAAGTTTCTTCAACAAAACCGCCCTGTTGGCACCTTGAGCGGCGAGAATGCGCAACGATTGCTGATAAGAACGTAACGTGGATATGGCAGAAGAACAATATTCCATGAAAAGACCGGCATACTGCTCCTTCGTGCGATTCGAATCACGCAACTCGTCATTAATGGTTTTCAGTTTTTCAGACAATGCGCTCAATTTTTCATTTGCAGAATTGACTCTGTCGTTTGCCCGGTGAAGACTTTTGAACTGCTTCAATATAAACAATATCGTAATCACCAGTATGCAAGATATTATGCTTACAATCCAGATCATTGCCCGCAGTTTGCCTGTAAGTTTATTCTGCAAAGTGGCATAGGCATCATCTATCAAGGGCAGAATCTTGGTAGACTGGGTGTTGCGCATAAGTGCCGAATAAAAATTAGCATCAGCTATGCTTTTCTTCAGATAACGATGCGCACGCTCTATGTCACCCTCCTCAAACATGATTGTAGCCATCTCCCTGAATGACATGTTTTCTTTTACAGCTCCCCTTACATCGGAAATGGCACTTGCCACCAGATAGCGTTTATATTTCTCCTTTTCACCCGTAATTTTGTATATATAGGCAAGCGTTGAAGCCAAGATCGAATATTCCCTGGTTCCTGATGGATATTTCTTGAGATACGCATGCAGAAATTTGATTGCATTCTCCGGATTTCCGTCTCGTGCCGATTCCGATGTAACTAAAATGCAATTAAACGACGCCTTGTCAACAACCTTACTCAAAGAATCGGCATATAAGGCACGTCTCTGTTCATGTCCGCGTGCAGTTTCATGTTCATTTGCATATTCGCTCAGATATTGATAGGCGGCACAATAAGTAGAGTAATAGTCTTCAAGAAGCGACTCGTGTGAATCAAGTGAATCCCTCGGAATCTTTTGCATCAGAGACAAAGCATCGGAAAACAATCCGGCATGTGCGAACACATCTGCCCGTTTTATAAGCAATCGGGTATATTCACCCGGTTTTGACAATATCTCCGGACGGTGCAGATTTAAATTTATATAATACAACGCCGAGTCTGATTTATATGCAGCAAATTCATCGATAAGACTGTTTATTATGTCAGTACGCCGCTGTTCGTCATCCTCTCTGGCACATTGCAGACGCAACCTGCCGATCCTGTCTTCCTTTTCTTTCTCATAGACTCCGCTCCTTGCAATCTCTGCATCAAGCAGCGCGTAAGAATCCTCAAGAGCCGATTCACGATCAGCCTCAGGCGTACCACACGACATGCAGAGCATCATGACAACAACACAGGCATATACCCTAATGACATACATATCCTATCATTTTTATTTCATTAAGCATGGAGCCATAAAGTCAAAATGACTTCACCATAAGAATCCACTTCGTAAAGATAATACAAAAACTTTTTGTTTCAAAACCAAAGTTTCAAGAACTTGCTTAGAAGCTGTTTTTATAGTCTTTATTTTACGGCATTATCTTATACACCTGTCACTCATTCTTGAGTTGTCAAAACGGGACAGTGGATTCGAAACAATAATGTTTGCCATCTATTGGGAATGTAAATTCCAGCTTCCGGGCATGAAGATGAAGTCGCTTCTGACTGTTTCCGATATTCCTGCCATATAGACGGTCACCGGCAATCGGCATACCAAGCCCCTTTTCAGAGGCTGCATGTATTCGCAACTGGTGAGTGCGTCCCGTACACGGATAGAATATTATGCGACTGCCACTTTCCGAAACGCATACAAATTCGTAATCCGTAACCGCATCCTTGCCTCCGTCAAAGTCTATACGCTGGCGGGGACGGTCAAGCCAATCGGGAGAGATAGGCAGATCTATGCGTCCCTTCTCGGGAATGTCGCGTGTCCTATAGTCCCCTTCCAGTTCCGCCACATACGTCTTTTTCACCTTCCTCGTAGCAAAAAGAGACTGCATGACCTTATATGGAAGCGACCCGAAGGTTGCTACCAGCAACCCGGACGTATCCTGATCAAGACGATGAGCCATTCTCACAAGCCGGTCAGACCCATACTTATCCGCGAGCCATTGCTGCACGGAAATTGATGCCCCTTTGCCGGGAACAGAGAGCATGCCACCGGGTTTGTCAACAATACAGAACCATTGGTTTTCATATATTATTTCCGGATTATGAACAGCATCCGGCTGATCACTATTGAGTGGTGGTTCGATAGAAAGTCCCTGAAGCATCCAACCAAGCACAGGAAGGCACTTGCCACGGCATGCAGGATAATGCTCGCCATGTCTCCTCACTTCTCCGTCTTTGGGTTTTCCGTACCAATATTCAGCCATCGTTTCAGGATGCCAGCCCTGAATATATGCAGCCTGCAGCAGTTTCGGAGCGCAACATTCACCGGCTCCTGAAGGAGGAATACCCATGGTGGTCTCGGCGAAAATCTCGCTCAAGCTCCTGCTTTCCCCGCGTGCATTAAGCAATCTGAAATTAGAGAACAACCATTTCTGCAAAGCTTCTGAATCAGAACGGCGTTTTGATTTCAGATCGTCAAGATGAGACTTCGCTTTCTTAAGGTTGGCAGCAAAGGGTTCAAGATCGGCAATCATCCTCTTTTTAAGGCGATGAAGTTCTGCCTTTTCAAATTGACTTTGGCGTATCATGGCTGCAATTTCATCTTTATCGGTAATACCCGACTCCCGTTTGGCGTTTCTTGCTATTTTTGACAAGCGACACCTCTCTTTATATTCCGAAACCTCCCCTTCAAATTTTTCTTTGGCACGCTCATAGTCACTCCTGCTCTTGGAAAACTGACCTTCTTCAAATAGGGATATGTCAATGTTCTGACGGGAGATCTCCATTTCTTTTGTTTTAAAATAACCGTCAGGTTGGAGATAATCGAACACCGGACCTACAAATCCGGGATGATAGAAACCTCCGTCGCCAAGTTGTCCCGAAAAAGCATAAAGTGTATGACGGAGTCCGCAAGAGTCAGTAGCTATAAGCACACCGAGCATTTTTCCGGCATCAAGCTCTCGGAGAAAATTAACATCCTTAGGGTCATTACTCTCCTTTAGAGTCTCAAGCTTGGCAATCAATTTCCGGAAAGCCTCCTCGCACTCGCCATCCGGCGTATAGTCAAACGGGTTATTCATAATCAGCAAAATTACAAAATATCACTGACCACGACATCACTAAATCCGGAAATTTATCTGAATTTCAGATACTGTTTCTTCGAATGTGTCTGAGTAAAAGCTCTAAAAAAGAGACAACATCTGAATTTTAAAGACTTAACACCCATCCTCATTAAGATTGATTATTAAGTGGGGTGTTCAGTTTCATGTTCCAAATTTTTCTGATAAATCCCCTGTTTATCCCTCTGTCCAAACCAATCATATTTTATTTATACTCCAACCACATACAACCACGTGACAACCACTTTTTAATTTACTCTTAAGTAAGTGATCACATTAAACACATATTATAAACGCAGCTATTTTTGAAAGATT
>CASBHZ010000033.1 GCA_949123685.1 uncultured Bacteroidales bacterium
GCATCTGCCTTACAAGCAGAGGGTCTGCGGTTCGAATCCGTAATCGCCCACCGATTATAACAACAATTCTTTTCAAAACGCTATCGGGCGATTAGCTCAGCTGGTTTAGAGCATCTGCCTTACAAGCAGAGGGTCTGCGGTTCGAATCCGTAATCGCCCACCGATAAAAGGTCTTTTCGAGAGAAAAGACCTTTTATCTTATTCCATCCTGCCTAATCTCATGCTATCCCGTCATCAAACTTTAGTTCCTCTACTGAAACTTTTTACAACAACCTCTTCGAAAAACCAACAAATCATTAGCATTTTACGTATTTTTAGACTATTTTTGCAAGTTGAAGTTATTATGTCCATAAAACTTCATCAATAGGCAAATTAACATCACGGCTAATCAACGTGATTCTGCCGCACTTAAAATGAATAAAAAATATTATCATTATAGATATGAATCTTTTTGATCAGGTTAGCGATGACATCAAAAAAGCGATGCTCGCACGCGAAAAAGTACGTCTCGAAGCTTTGAGAGGCGCAAAAAAGGAATTTCTTGAGGCTAAAACCGCCAAGGGCGCCAATGGTGAACTTTCTGATGAAGCTGCCACCAAGATTTTGGTGAAAATGGTGAAACAGCGCAAGGAAAGCGCAAAAATATATACCGAAAACAACCGCCCTGAACTCGCCGAAAACGAACTCGCCGAGGCTTCGGTGCTTGAGGAATATCTCCCCAAACAGCTTACCGCTGAAGAACTTGAAAAAGAAATATCTGCGATCATCGCGGCTACCGGTGCTACCGGTCCCAAAGAAATGGGGAAAGTGATGGGAGTGGCATCCAAAAGCCTCGCTGGACGCGCAGAAGGACGTGCGATATCTGAAATGGTCAAAACTCTCCTAAACAAATAATCCGAAATGCTTACTATAAATGTCATAAAGGCTGATCCCGAGTTTGTGATCAGCCGCCTCGCCGTCAAGGGGTTTGACGGCAGAGCCGTAATTACGGAAATACTTGAAATAGATGCTGAGCGTCGTCGTCTCCAGCAGAAAACAGATAATGACGCCTCTACCTTGAAAAAGTTGGCAGCATCCATTGGTGCTCTGATGAAGCAGGGAGAAAAAGATGAGGCAGAAAAAGTAAAAGGGGAAGTTGCCCGCATTAAGGGTGAAACGAAAGGTTTGCAAGATCGTCTTGCTGAATGTGAGGAAAAGATGCGCAATCTTCTGCTCACTGTCCCCAACCTGCCTTGCGCTGCAGTGCCGGAAGGATTAACGGCAGAAGAAAACGTAGTCGAAAAGACAGGTGGCGAAATTCCCGAACTTCCCGCCGATGCCCTGCCCCACTGGGAACTGGCAAAGAAATACAACCTCATAGATTTTGAAACCGGAGTCAAGGTTACAGGTGCCGGCTTCCCTTTCTACGTAGGCAGAGGAGCACGTCTCCAGCGTGCCCTCATACAATTCTTCCTCGACGAAGCTTGGAAAGCAGGATATGTAGAGGTTGAGCCTCCGTTCGTTGTAAATGAGGCATCAGGCTACGGCACTGGTCAGCTTCCAGACAAGGAAGGTCAGATGTATCACGTGACACTTGACAATCTCTACCTGATTCCAACAGCGGAAGTACCGGTAACAAATATATATCGCGACGAAATAATACCCGCGGCGGAGCTTCCAAAGAAGAACTGCGCATATTCACCTTGCTGGCGCCGTGAAGCCGGCAGCTACGGCAAAGACGTGCGCGGACTTAACCGTCTTCACCAGTTTGACAAAGTAGAGATCGTGCGTATCGAAAAGCCCGAAAATTCCTACGCAGCCCTTGAAGAAATGAAAGATCATGTGCAGGGACTGCTCGAAAAGCTCGGACTACCGTGGCACATACTCCGTTTATGTGGTGGCGACATGAGCTTCACTTCTGCTATCACATTCGATTTCGAAGTGTGGTCGGCAGCTCAACAACGATGGCTCGAAGTGTCTTCTGTCAGCAATTTCGAATCATATCAGGCAAACCGTCTGAAATGTCGTTATCGCGATGAAGACAAGAAAATACAGCTTTGCCACACTCTCAACGGATCGGCTCTCGCGTTGCCTCGCATCGTTGCCGCACTGCTTGAGAACAACCAGACACCGGAAGGTATCATAATTCCCGAGTGTCTGCGCAAATACACAGGATTCGATATTATCAATTAGGAAGTTAAGGGGAATGCCGCATGGAAGATCTAAAATACATAAGCAAAGAAGAGAAAAAAATACCGATCAATGATCCTTCGGGAAAATGGTCGGATCTCACATTGCTCCCTGAATGGGGCGAAAAATACTATGACGTATATACAATACGGAAACATGGTAAGTGGGTAATGCTTAAGGCTCTTAAAAAAGAATATGCCGACAATCCCGAATATCGCAAGATGCTTGAGAACGAGTTTGACACCCGTTATAATCTTGCGCACCCAAACATTGTGATGGTCAACGACCTGGAGGAGGTGCCGGGTGTAGGGCTCGCCATAATCACCGATGACGTGTATGGGTATTCACTCAGAAGACTCATTGATGAAAAGCGACTAACCCCTAAAATCGTGCATCGCCTTGAGACTCAGCTCCTCGATGCTATGGAATATATCCAAGAGAACCATCTCGTGCATGACCCTATAACTCCGGAAACAATAATATTTACGGAGTATAATGAGAACCTGAAATTAATTAATGTAGGATACGCACAGAAATCAAGCATCACTCCATTCGACTCATGTGAAGACATACGAAGCTACGGCAAAGTATTGAATGAGGTGCTTGATCACCTGCCCACATCTCTTCCCCGCCTGCGCCGCATCGCAAACAAGTGCGAAAACGACAGCCCTGCGTATCATTCAATTTCAGATCTTCAACTCGCTATAGAGAAACGTAATTCAGGCCAACTCTTCACAATAATATGCGTATTCATACTCCTGATGGCTGCGCTCTTGATATGGCTGACGGTTAAAAGCTAATTTACTATTATGATTGAAATCAAACAGATTGAGCCGACAAAGGCGAATCTTAAGAAATTCACTCAGTTTCAGATAGACCTTTACGACGGCAACCCCTACTATGTGCCGCCATTGATATCGGACGACGTATCCACTCTCCTTCCGGAAGAGAACCCGGCATTCGATTTCTGCGAATCCGCATATTTCATGGCATACCGTAATAAAAAACCGGTAGGGCGTATAGCAGCAATTATAAACAAGCAGGTAAACGAGAAATCTAATTCCAAGGATGCCCGTTTCGGATTCATAGACTTCATAGATGACCCCGAGGTGTCGTCCGCTTTGCTGAAAGCCGCAGAAGATTGGAGCCGCAAGAAAGGGATGACCAAGATAATCGGTCCGTTAGGATTTACGGATCTTGATCATGAAGGCATGCTGATATCCGGATTTGAGGAACTGTCAACCATGGCAACAATCTACAATTATCCTTATTATCCGGAACATCTGGAGAAACTTGGATACAAGAAAGAATCCGACTGGCTGGAATTTTTAATGGAAGTGCCCGACGGCATACCTGAAAAATACAACCGTATTGCAGAGATTGTAAAAAAGAAGTTCGGTCTTAAAGTGTTGAAATATACCAACCGCAAGCGCATAAAGATGGAATACGGACATGCCCTGTTCCATCTTATAAACGATGCCTACAAAGACCTATACCAATACTCCACCTTGACAGAGCGCCAGATAGACCACTACATCGACATTTATCTGAATCTGCTGAACCTCGACCTTGTGACACTTATTGTCGATGCCAATGGCAAACTCGTAGGTGTAGGAATTTCTATGCCCTCCATGAGCAAGGCACTCCAGAAATCAAAAGGAAAACTTATGCCCATGGGTTGGTATCATCTGCTCAAGGGTCTTAAAGGTAAAAACGATAGGGTGGATCTCCTTCTCGTTGCGGTGCATCCGGACTATCAGAACAAAGGAGTCAACGCCTTGCTATTTCAGGATCTTATTCCTTATTATATAAAGAACGGCTATAAATATGCCGAATCAAATCCGGAAATGGAGAGCAATGCAAAAGTGCAAAGCCAATGGGAATATTTCACTACGCGTCAACACCGCCGACGTCGTTCTTTCGCTAAAAAGCTATGACAGACAACAAAAGTGGTGCGGAGTTAGTAAATCCTTATTCCAAGGAAGGTCAGAAGAAGGATCAGGTGGAACAGATGTTCGATTCAATAGCCCCGGCATACGACTTCATGAACACGGCTATGACTTTCGGGCTACACCGCTGGTGGCGTTCCAAAGCACTTGACGCTGCGTCAAAAGCGTTTCCTTCCGGATCTCCGTCGGCAATACTCGATATAGCCACCGGCACCGGTGATGTCGCATTTGATCTGCACCGGCGTTTCCCGGAGGCTGCCATCACAGGCATTGACCTGTCTGCAGGAATGCTTGAAGTGGCAAACGCCAAGCTCGAAAAAATGAGCGTAAATGCATCGCGCCACATATCATTCATTCAGGGAGATTCCCTGAATCTCTCACTGCCCGACAATTCTCAAGACCTCATCACCGTGGCATATGGAGTGCGCAATTTCGAACATCTTCGTCGCGGATACGACGAGATGCTTCGTGTGCTCCGCCCGGGAGGGATCTTATGCGTAATAGAACTGTCTTGTCCGTCTGCCAAGATTCCTCTGGCATTATATAAAATTTACTCCCGCGGCTTGATCCCGTTCATCGGCAAGATGGTGTCGGGAGATTCGCGGGCATATTCGTATCTTCCGGAGAGTATCGCAGCTGCTCCCCAACGTTCGGATATGACTTCAATAATGGAAAGCTGCGGATTCACAGGCTGCAGGTGGAAATCCCTCACCTTCGGTGCCGTAACATATTATATTGCACACAAATGACCCGTAAGGACTTTGAAATAATGGCTCCGGTTGGGAGCCGCGAATCTCTGGCGGCGGCCCTCGCCGCCGGTGCCGATGCCGTGTATTTCGGCATTGAGGGACTGAACATGCGTTCCCGTTCGAGCGCAAACTTCACAGCCGACGATATGGCTGAAATAGCAGCTATATGCTCGGAAAAAGGAGTAAAAACATACTTGACGGTCAATACCGTGATTTATGATTCCGACATGGCAACCATGCGGATGATAATATCTCGTGCCAAGGAAGCCGGGATCTCGGCAATAATCGCTTCCGATATGGCTGCGATCCTATACGCTCGCGAAATCGGACAGGAAGTGCATATATCAACTCAAGTCAACATCAGCAACACGGAGGCAGTGCGTTTTTATTCTCAATTCGCTGACGTGATGGTGTTGGCAAGAGAGCTAAACATGGATCAGGTTGCTGAAATCCACCGAGCAATCGAAGAGGAGGACATCTGTGGTCCCAACGGCAAGCGGATACGTCTCGAAATGTTCTGCCACGGTGCGCTATGTATGGCAGTCAGCGGCAAATGCTATATGAGCCTTCACGAAATGAACTCCAGCGCCAATCGCGGAGCTTGCAACCAGATATGCCGCAGGGCATACACCGTGAGGGACAAAGAGACGGGAGATGAACTTGAGATCGATAATCAATACATAATGAGTCCCAAAGATCTTAAGACTATACATTTCCTCAACAAGATGGCAGATGCCGGAGTAAGGGTGTTCAAGATCGAAGGTCGTGCTCGAGGTCCCGAATACGTAACCGAAGCGGTAGCTTGCTATTCGGAAGCGCTTCAGGCTATATCCGATGGCAGCTACAACGATGAAAAGATTGCGGAATGGGATTCGCGTCTTGTAAAAATATTCAACCGGGGATATTGGAACGGGTACTACATGGGTGAACGTCTCGGAGAATGGAGCGCCAAGTACGGGTCAAGTGCCACCCGGGTTAAAAGCTACGCGGGTAAAGCGATGCGCTATTTTTCAAAAATCGGAATCGGTGAATTTCTATTGGAAGCGGGTGAACTGAACGTCGGAGACGAAGTGGTCATTACCGGACCTACGACAGGAGCCTTGATATTCACCGTAAAAGAATTGCGATTCGACCTTAACCCTGTAGACAATGTAAAGAAAGGACAACTTTTTTCAATGCCTGTTCCTGAAAAGGTGCGTCCATCTGACAAGTTATATCTATGGAAAGTTAAATAGTTTTCGGTTTTCAGTTTTCAGTTTTCGGAAATTGCTACTGAAAACTGAAAACCGAAAACTGAAAACCCAAAGCCAAAGCCAAAGCCAAGACTGAAAACCGAAAACCGAAAACTAAAAATGCCAAAAATAGGAGATACAGTCCGGTTCCTGAACACCACAGGAGGGGGCAAAATAACAAAAATAGAAGGACGCATCGCATATGTTGAAGAAGATGGCTTCGAGACTCCGGTGCTTTTAAACGAAATCGTAGTCGTGCTACCGGCGGGACATGAACCGGCACACAACGGTGCGCGGATGATGTTCGACCAGAAAGCATTCGACGAAGGGAAGAAGGCTGTCAGGGAAACCGCAACCTCTAAAACACCCGCTATCGAAGTCAACGAGCCGGAACTACCCGTTGAAGAAACCGAATACGGAGAGGACATCACTACCGTATTGGTATTTGAGCCGGACAACGTAAAAGCTTTGTCAACTTCCAAAATCAACGCGGCATTAGTCAACGACTCGAATTACTTCCTGTATTTCTCGATTCTGGTTCGCGACAATGAAGCCAAAGCTTGGAAATCGCTTTTCACCGGAGAAGTTGCTCCCAACGAAATGATAGACCTTGCGGTATTCAACCAACAAAATATTTCTGAAATCGAAAGGGTCGTATTCCAGGCAATGGCATATAAGAAAGGAAAATCATTTCAGGTAAAATATCCGATAAGCGTATCTAAGAAAATAGATTTGACAAAATTCTTCAAAGCGCATTGCTTCCGCCCCGGAGTATACCTTGACACGCCCTCAATTGAAATCCCGTTATATTCAGAGCGCAGACATTGAAATGATTTAATTTTTACAAAAGATTAAGAAACGACTGTTTAAATATGAAAGATCGTTGGTGGTCCGCTCCTACGGAAGCGGATAACGGACATACAATAATCGTCACAGGACGTGACTACATGGATGAAATAATTGCCAAAGGCAAATTCATCTATAGGGTCACCGTATCCTGGAATTACAACGCGCTCCCGTCGGGAATGCCGGAAGATCAGGATGCTGAATTGATGGAAAAAGCGACTGACGCGCTGATGTCTGAATTTAAGAAAGACAAAATCGCATACATGACAGGAATCTATACCGGAGACGGATGTCGCGAATGGGTGTTTTACACCAAGAACCTTAACATCTTCGGAAACGTATTCAACCGCGCACTTGCCGATCTTGAACAGATGCCATTGCTGATTGAAGCCGAATCCGATCCTGAATGGTCGGAATATCACGAAATGCGCGACATCACCTACATCGCCCCCGACGACGAGGAGAAATAACCCCCTCTCACCCCTATCCTCCCTCCTCTCGCCTCCTCTCTCCCCACTCCCCTCTGCCTCCGCCCCCATCCAACCCTACCACACCCCATCCAACCCTACCCCATCACGCCCCATATCACCCCATCCCGCCCCATACATATTTCATTAACTAAATAAATTCTCAAAATGCTTAAAATCTACTTACTAACCGCAATCGCGATCGTTGCCTCCCTTTTCGGCATTAACGCCCAGGTCGTGACCTCAGATCCTACACCCTTGCAGGAAGACTCGCAAAATGTTGTGATCTATTTCCATGCGGACCAAGGCAACAAAGGTCTCATCAACCAACCCGCCTCTGCCGGATTATATGCCCACACCGGCGTATCCATAGTTGGCAAAGACGGTAAAATTTCAGACTGGCAATACGTGCCTGCCGACTGGAGCACAAACCTGCCAAAATGCAAACTCGAATATGTGTCATCGAACCTTTGGAAACTGAACATCGGCGACATCCGCACATTCTACGGCGTTCCGGCAGACATAAAGATCACAAAATTATGCTTTGTATTCCGAGGAGCAAACGGGAAACCGGAAGGTAAAGACGTTGGAAACGCGGATATATTCATTCCCGTTTCCGACAAAGGATTCCAGATTGCATTCACGTCATCGGTTGCCGAAGGCATAGTATCGGAAAATACAGGCATCGTCAACTTCACCGTGTCTTCAACCAAAGCTGCGGATCTCTCCATATCAGTGAACGGATCCCTGATCAAGACAGCTTCAGCAACAAAAACACTGAGCACATCCTACAAATTTCCGGGCGTAGGAGACTACACCATAACGGCAGAAGCCAATGACGGCTCCGAAACCAAAAACGAGACATTATCTTTCTGTTGGGCTGAAGCTTCAAAACCGGAAACATCTGCCGAGATCCCGGAAATGGGAGCGACACGTAACGACGATGGCTCGGTGACATTCTGCATAGCCGCCCCGGGGAAACAGAACGCAATGATAGTCGGGAGCTGGAACGATTATAAAACCTCCGGATCGCAGGTCATGAACTATGTTGATCAGCAGATTGACGGAGGCACATTCAGGTTCTTCACAATCACCCTTCCCGAAAATTTGGTTCCACGCAACACCCCCGTGATATATTATTACATTATTGACAACAACATTAAGGTTGGCGATCCATATGCCCGTCTCGTCCTTGACCCTTATAATGATAAATACATATCGCCTGACGTATATCCCGATCTGCCTCAATATCCGGAAAGTAAAGTAAGCGGCACTCCTGTCGCATTATTTGCCGACAACCTTACGGATTATGACTGGACAGTATCTGACTTTGCAGCCCCCGACAAAACGGACCTCATTATATATGAATTGCTTATCCGTGATTTTACAGGCACTGAAGGGAAAGCTGATGGAAACGGCACTATACGGGGTGCCATAGAGAAAATACCTTATTTGAAATCTCTCGGAATAAATGCTGTAGAACTTCTTCCGATAAATGAGTTTAACGGAAACATTTCTTGGGGATATAATCCAAACTTCTATTTTGCCATTGACAAGGCATACGGAACACCACAGGATTATAAAGAATTTATCGACAAATGTCACGCTGAAGGAATAGCTGTCATTCTGGACATGGTTTTCAATCAGTCCGACGGTTTGCATCCATGGTACATGATGTACACGCCCGAAGAAAATCCGTTTTACAACCTGAACGCCCCACATTACTACAGCGTGCTCAACGATTGGAATCAAGGATATCCTCTGGTGGAGCGCCAATGGAAAGACGTGCTACGCTATTGGCTAAAGGAATATAAGATAGATGGCTTCCGCTTTGACCTTGTAAAGGGACTCGGAGATAATAATTCATATGCTAATTCAGGATCCGCCGCAACAGATGCTTTCAACCAGAGCCGCATCGACCGCATGAAACGCCTGCATCAATATATGAAAGAGATAAATCCCGATGCCTATTTCATCAATGAAAACCTTGCAGGCGCAGCGGAAGAGAATAAGATGGCAGCCGACGGAGAACTGAACTGGGCAAACATAAATAATGCCGGATGCCAATTCGCAATGGGTTACTCGTCGGAATCCAACCTGAACCGCATGTGGGCACTTCAAGACAACCGCACCGCTGGCTCTACTGTATCATATCTTGAAAGCCACGACGAGCAGCGTCTTGCATATAAACAGGCAACATATGGGGCTGAGGGAATTAAAAACAATACCCTGACAAGCTGCCAGAGACTCGGATCAGCAGCGGCACAGATGCTTCTTGTGCCCGGAAGCCATATGATATGGCAGTTCTCGGAAATGGGTAACGCTCAGAATACCAAGACTTCCAGCGGTAAGAACGACACAGATCCCAAAATAGTGAACTGGTCGCTTCTTGATAAACCGGATAATAAAGCCCTGTTCGAATCATATCAGCAGCTTATATCATTACGCCTTGCAAACAAGGAGCTGTTCACGTCTGAAGCCGGAATAGATTTCACGATGCAATGCAATATATCCAACTGGGCGAAAGGGCGCATAATAACAGCGAGAAATGAAAACAAGGAACTGTATTGCGCAATAAATCCTAACGTTACAGGTTCGATAGACGTAACAATACCTTTCCGCACAAAAGACAACTCTGCTTATGAGATATATTCCCAAAGCCATGAATGCTCAGGATCATTCGATGCCACAGCCGGGATAATCACGGTTCCTGCCAACTGCTATGTTGTGGTATGCTCAAAAGATGTTAGCGGTGTGGAAAACCTTGTGTCAACTCCTGACAGCACCATATCCGTCACAAGCGGATACGGAACCTTGACCATCCGTAACGCATCATCCCGAACTTCCATTCTTGATATAACAGGTAGAAATGTCGCCATTTCTGATGAATCAGATTTCACAATTTCACTACCTTCGGGCATATATCTGGTCAAATCCGGAAAGAACACCTCAAAAGTGCTCGTAAAATAATGCATGATTAACAATTGCAATTGTTAAATTCTGCAATTATTTTAAGTTAAAAATGTTAAAATTTACAATTCTTAAGCAAAAACATTAAAAAAAATGAAGTTTTTTGCTTTGTAAACGAAATTTATATTAACTTTGCATCGTTTTTGATAGCAAAGAATATTGTTTTATTATTTTAAATTTTAAAGAGATGAAAAAATTAGTTTTCTCGCTTGCTGTTCTTTTCAGCGTAGCTATGGTTTCTTGCGGTGGTAACAAAACTACAGATGCTGCTGCTGACTCTGACACAATGGTAGTTGTAGAAGAGACTGTTGAGGTTGTAGCTGACTCTAACGACACAACTGTAGCTGCTGAGGCTGCTGTTGAGACTGTTGAGGCTCCCGCTGCTGACTCTGCAAAATAATTTTGCACCAATACAGCAAGACGAAAGTCAAAGATTAGAATCGGTGATTCCCTTCGGGAATTGCCGATTCCTTTTTTTACAACCGCAGCCCAGTCTTGACCTATTCGCAAACGAAGTTGCATAAAAGGCTATGCGACTTCCAAAATATTGGAAGATCTATGATAAAGAGAACATTTATTATCGGTTTTTAGTAAAAGTTTAAATCACTTCTTAATGTTATAAGTTTAATTTGATTACCTACTTATCTATTTTTTTCGTAACTTTGCCAAAAGTTTAGAGTAAAGACGCAATATATGGACATGAACACAAATCAGAAGAAACTTCTAACAGCCGGCATAGCCGTGCTCGCCTGTTTTGTCGCCCTTATAATATGGCTTATAGTTGCCAATTCGCGAAACACGGCTGCCGTAAACAAGGCGGAAGCCCGAGCCGACAGCCTTGCCATTGCCAACGATCAACTTGTGCTCACAAACGAATTTAACCAACTTAGCGCGGACTTCAACCAATATGAGGGACAACAGATATATCTGAAAAATGACTCCCTCGTGCATAAGTATAACGAAGCCCGCATGAAAGTGGAAGGTCTCATTCAGGAACTTAACGACGAGAAGAGCAAAAACGCCAAGAACATGGCTGCCTCCCGTGCAAAAATCAAACAGCTCGAGGGTGAGATAGCCACCCTCAAGAATATCGTGCGCCATTATCTTGAAGAGATCAAACGCCTTGGCGAAGAAAATGAAGGACTTAAACAGGAGATCCAACAGGTTCAACAGAAAAACGAACAACTATCTTCTCAATATACCGCCGCAACCAAGAGCAACGCAGAACTATCTCAAACTGTGCAGCTTGCAAAGAAACTTAATATCACTGGAGTTTCATTCAAGGCATATAACAAAAAAGGTAAAATAGAAAAAAATATTACCAAAGCCCGGCAACTTGGTGTGCATTTCACTGTAAGCCCCAACAACACTACCGCCCCCGGCATGAAGGATTTCTATATAAGGATTCTTTCTCCCGAAGGCACGCTGTTAGGCGGAGGTCCGTCATTCCAACTTGACGGTTCAACAATTTCGTCAACCTCCCATCGCAAAGTGGAATATGCCAACGAAGAGCTATCCGTAGCGGTATATTGGGACGTAAATACCACTCTAACCCCCGGAGATTACACCGTGGAGGTCTTCTGCGACGGTTACCGACTCGCTTCACGTCATTTCACAATGAAGAAATAATGAAGAGACCGACTCAAAATGAGCCCGGATAAACTCTGATTAAATATAAACGTCTTTAGAGAGTGCGCCAATGGCGCACTCTCTAAAGATGTATTTACGTAAATACAATAAATTAAAACAATTAATAACAATCCTTACTAAAAATTTTATCACAGAACAAGTTCTGACATATTGAGCTTGTTCACAATTAAGTTATGTTTATGCATTCCTTAAAACTGTTAGTTTTATCTGTGTGCGTAATGTTCTCTGTTCATGGAGCATTAGCAGCGTCACTCGGTGAAAACCAGGCTCGACGCATCGCAGCTGATTTCTTCGCGGCAGGAGGCTGCGAACGGCTTTCAAAAGAGTCTGCACTCGAACTGGCGCAGACATCCGTAAATAGCGCAGGCGAGTGCGCTTATTATGTATTTAACGCCAAAGATGGGCAAGGTTTCATTATTGTCAGTGCCAATGACAACATCGAGCCTGTTATTGCCTATGCATATGACGGCTCGTTCGAAGGAAATTCAGTGCCTGAAGCTACGGCATCCGTACTTCTGAACGTAAAGAAACACATCGCTTCCGCAAAGGTTGCCTCTCCGCGACGCAAGACAGCTGCAACGACAGCTGCGGTGTCTGGCAACAAATTGCTTAACACTGCCACATGGAGCCAGGAAGCCCCGTTCAACAACCTGATACCCAATCGCCGTCTCACTGGATGTGTCGGTGTGGCAATGGCTATAATCATGCGCCATCATGCTTATCCGGAGAAGGGCAAAGGTTCTATCGGCAATGTAAATTTCGATGCAACCTATGACTGGACAAACATGAGAACCGATAATTACCGCAATGGATATACAGCCGTGCAGGCACAGGCAGTAGCAACATTGGTTTCTCATGCGGCGCAATCAATCCTCACAGACTTCGGCATGTCAAGTTCAAGTGCATTTGAAGTCCGCGTGCCTTCCGCTCTTATAAACCATTTCGGATATGACCCGGGAGTCTCATATAAGAAACGCGCAGAAATGGACAAAGCTTCATGGGATGCGCTCATCGCGTCTGAAATTGAGGCGGGACGTCCTGTGCTTTATAGTGGACAAGATGTGTCAGTAGGACACGCGTTCGTATGCGACGGCTATGAGACTCGTGGTTCTGAGACTTATTTCCATATAAACTGGGGATGGGGAGGCACCGCCAACGCATATTTCGCGTCAGATGCCCTCAACCCCAGTGTAAGCCGCGATTATCATTTCAATGACCAGACAACCATTGTCTATAATATCAAACCTGCGGCAATGGCAGGAGCATGGTCTCCCATACACCTCACAAGCGACGGCAGCCAGATCGGTATGACATCAGACATTACCGACATGTCGGCAGGAACATCCTTCACGGTTCGCGCCGGAGCATTGAAAAATATCTCCAACGATAACTTCACCGGCTCTATCGCCATTGCCATTTATGACGGAGCGGGGGCATTCAAATCTCTTGTCAGCGATCCCCGTGGTTTCAATCTCCCTTCGTTGCAAATAAATCAGTACACCGACTTCACTTGCAACGTGCCTGCGGCATCAAACGTTGTGAAAGGGGATGTCGTGAGACTTGTAACCAAAGCTAACGGCACAGACAACTGGCTGCCTGTGGCGGGAGATCTTCTCGTAGCAGGAGAGATTCCGGCAATCGGCAACGAGATACCATATTTCGCGGTGCAGATGCCGACGGCTGTTGAAGGTGCAGTGATATCAGCACCAACAGGCAACAAGGTTATAAAGGGACGTGATTTCTCTTTCAACGTGACTTCTCAGTCTTCCGACAAGGTCATTACGGTAAAAGCAAACGGCTTTATTCTCACCCCAAACACTGCAGGAAACTATGTTATACGCAATGTCAACTCTGACCAGAAAGTCAGCGTGACTGTGCAGAACGCGGCAGACGTCATATCCAAACGCAATGTATGGGTAACGGCAGGTAACCTCTCCAATCTCATAAACGACACCGATGCCGGAACAATCAAAGACCTTACTATCTATGGAACGATAGACGCTACCGACTTCACATTCATTCGTGAACGCATGAAGCTAACACGTCTTGACATATCCAGTGCCCGCATTCTCGCCAACGGAAGCAATCCCGCAAATGCCATCCCGGCAAAAGCCTTCTATTGGTACGGATCTCTTCAGGAGGTCGTGCTCCCTTCAAACCTCACCACTCTAAAAAGCGGATGTTTCACAGGCACAGGGCTGAAATCTGTTGAAATTCCGGCATCTGTCGGTACATGGGAATACAATGTGTTCCTTGGTTGCGAATCGCTCAGGGAGGTTATATCTCGCCGCACTTCTCCGGCTTGGATAAACTGGTGTGTTTTCAACGGCTCGCCAAGAACGAAACTGATCGTGCCGGTAGGTAGCAAAGCTGCATACTCGGCTAAAGAGTATTGGAAAGATTTCAAGGAAATCATTGAGCAGAATCCTGTTCCGGCAAGCTCATATTCCATCGACATCCAAGAAATACCGGGTGTAAAGATAACCGCAGAAACAGAGGATACGGAAGTAGCTCCGGGATCATCATACAAGTTTAAAGTGGAAACGGATGATTCTTTCGGCGACGCCACAATGGAGGTATATGCAAACAGCACCCGTCTCAATGCTGACGCATCGGGATATTACACGGCTGTGATCAATTCCAATACGCTCCTTCACACCAATTTCAAATATCCTGAAGCAGTCTCAGACAGACCTTCAACTTGGAAAATAACCGGTGCTAACAACGGTGCAGGACTTGTGACTGACGTTATAAATGTAGCACCCGGCAAGACATTCTCCATGCGTGTGAACGCACTCGCGATCCCGGCTAACGACGCAGCGATGTTCTATGCCGCTGTTCTCACCGACAGCAAGGGAGCTATTAAAGAATTTATTTCACCCGTAATAACAAACAGCAGCGACAACCACGGCAACCTCCCCTGCACATTCTCATGTCAGGTTAAAGAAGCATCCGTGCGTGAAGGAAACCTTATCCGCATAGTGACTTCATACAACAAAAAGAACTGGTATCTGGTGGATGCCGAATCTGAAACCGTCTGCGACCGTCTCAAGGCTGTAGGCAATGAGGTCAAATACCATAACGTGACAATGCCTGAATCTATTGAAGGAGCAACCATCACCGGCAACGTTACCCAGGTGGTGCATGGCATGCCCCTCAATATAACGGTAGTGCCTGTATCTGAGAATGATCTCGTAACTATTTCTGTGAACGATGTCGTAAAAATAGCGGATGCCGCCACTGCCAAACTTTCAATCGGCTCTGTGATGGATGATCTCAATATCTCCATCCAGGTTAATCCCAAAGGCACACAGGTGTATACTGTGGTTCATGTGCATGAAGGAGAACTTGAAACAAAGATAGCTTCCGCCCCTGCCAGACTCAAAGTGGTAGGCACTATCAACCAGTCTGAATTTGCGGCATTCAAGAAACATATAACAAAAATCAAAGCTCTTGACCTTGCAGATCTCACTATAATCAATGACGGTAAAGAGATTCCGGTATTACCGGCATTGGCTTTCTATGATGACAAGAATTACCGGAATCTCTCAGCTCTGGAATCCATAATCCTGCCATCAAATCTTAAGCGCATCGAAACGCAGGCTTTCTATCGCAATTTAAAACTGAAAGAAATTACACTTCCTGCGTCAATCGAATATATCGGTAATTCTGCATTTGATTATTGCTTGGCACTTCAGAAAATCATCGTTTTGCGTCCCACGCCATGTGAACTTGGCAATATGGGTGTATTCCCTACCACCAAAACTATCACCATCGAGGTGCCAAAGGGATCACTCGCCGCATATCAGGCTCCAACTACCCAATCATATTGGAAAGAACAGAACCTCGTCGAGTCGGCTATATTCTTTAATGTGCAGGTAGACCAGAAGCGTGTTGTCAACGTGGATCCGACAAACGTGCAGCTCAGCAAGATCGCTTATCCTGAAACTGCGACATCTGTTGAACTGGGTCTTCCGAACTCAAAAACGCAATTGAACCCGTCGCAGGAATTATACCCTGGCAAAGCTTTCCGTCTGTATGACAATGGTGTTGACGTTACTGAAACAGCTTCTTCAATAAAAGAGGGTAAATACAATGTAACATTCGATCCTGCAATAACTGACGAAGCTAACCTTGCATATCCCCAGAACCATAAGGTAGATGTAGTTCTATTCCATACCGTAGCATTCAACAAGTCTTCTGATAAAATATCGGTAAAAATGATTGTCACAAACGAGGAAAACATCTGGCAGAATGTTGCAATGTCAATATTCGACAGCTCCTCTTCGGAAGTTCGTCCGGCAGTATACAAAGAACACAGAAACTATGGATTCAAGGTGATGTCTGAGGTTCCCGGCATGGAACCCAAGGTTAAGATAACAGATCATTCAGGCGAGACTCAGACTGTAATCCCGGATGAAGAGGGTGTCTACATGATATCCGACCTTCAGGGAGATGTCACCGTTGACATAACAATGGTTCCGACAGAGGGAGCAATACTCAAGTCTGATGAATTGGCTGCAGTCGATAAGGAAAGCGCAGCCGACATAACTTCAATAGGCATGTCGGGCAATGTTTCTTCCGAAGACTTCGAAACAATCAGGGAAAACTTCAGCAACCTCGAGACGCTTAACCTCTCGGATATGGAGAACACCTCTATACCTGCGAATGCGTTTACAGGCATGAGCAATCTGTCAAGCGTGGTAATATCTGACAATGTAACTGAGATCGGTGAAAATGCATTCAGTGGCTGTAGCAACCTTGAATCTATCTCCCTTTCATCCGTTGAGCAGATCGGTGCCGGAGCATTCAATGGCTGTTCCAACCTTACAAGCATATCAATTTCGGGTAACGGAACTCAGAGCACAAGAAGCTTTGCGTCTCGCGCAGTCGGCATAAACGATGACTCTTTCAAGGGAATCAACCCGAACTGTCTGATATTCGTTCAAGACCAGGGACTGTCGCTCTCCGGCAGCAACGTGATCTATAATAGCAATGGCATGCGTCAGGCTATGACCGATATAAATATTTCAACAGAATATCCTTTCAGCACTCCGGGAAGTTTCAATCTTGGCGACAATACCATATCTCTGAAAGCTACAGCCGGCTACAAAACCGGTAACGGAGAAAACTGGAGCGGTATCGTGCTTCCATTCGTGCCGACATCTGTTACGGCAGACGGGAAAGCGGTAGCTTTTGCTGAGAAAGGAGACGCGACAATGCGCATCATGACCTTTGCAGATGCAAATGCCGAGACGCTTACAGACGCATCGGTGATAGAGCCAAACACTCCTTATGTGATCCGTCTTAATGACAAGGGAACCGGAACTGCCGATGTAGTGTTCAGCGCAACAGGCAAGAGCACTGGATCTTCCGTAGCAAGCGATGACCTGACCACTGCAGATTTCGACGTACAGACAACTCCCGCTCCTGAGGCAATCGTCCGCACAGGTAAAGATTTCTCTATCTTTGCAAGCTATACCAACCGTCCATACGCAGCAGGGGATTACACACTCAACGAGGCTGGTTCAATGTTCGTCCTGACAGATGGCACCGAAGCCGGTTCTGTCGCTCCCTTCTCAGCCTACATGCGTGCAAACAACGGTTCTGCACCTGAATCCTTTGCAATAGGCGGTAACGATGAGACTTCATCCATCAATACTGTCATCGGCACAGAGAATGGAAATATCTCCATATATCGTGACGGTTCGGTTCTGGTTATAACCGCCGTTACCGAGGGGTCTGTAAATATCTACAACCTTCAGGGCAATATCGTCAGAACCGTCACCCTCTCGGAAGGACGCAACACAATCGAACTTCCTGCCGGAATCTATATTCTGGAAGGAATCAAGGTAATGATGTAAATCATGCTTCCCGCCAACCCGATGATGAGCAGAGCGAGGGTTATACGGTCTGCATGCGTAAAACGCAGCGACCCATCCTCGCGACGCTCAGCCCGGGCTTTAAGATAGAACCCGATGCCGGAGATATAGAATATTGAAGTCAGCATAAAAAGCTTCAGTCCTCCGGCATAAATCATCCAGATGCAATAAAGCGTGCAGAGGATACCGACAGCGCGATAGCGCAACAAGGTTCCCTTGCGCGCTTTATTCATTCCGGACCTGCCGAAACTTTCTTTACATAGATACATACCACCGGAAAGATATGCCGGCAGAACCATCATCCCCGTGATCGTCAGGGCTGCCATGTAGACGTCATCCGCCATCATCACCATAACGAGAAACACCTGCATGACTACACTTGACACCAACAATCCGTAACCGGGCATGCCATGACGGTTGGTTTTGAGAAATGAACGCGGAAATATTTTTACCACCGCAGCCTCATATGGCACCTGTGCGCATATCAGAGTCCACGCAAGCCACCCTCCGAGCAGAGAAACGATCACTGACAAGACTACGAAATAATAAGCCCAGCCTCCGCAAATATCGCGCAATACATAAGCGACCGACGGATCATCAAGACCGGCAAGCTTCGCCCTGTTCATGACACCGAAACAAAGCATCGACACCAGTACATACAGCAACCAGGCTATGAAGAATCCCGTGACACCTGCTTTCCCGACATCGGAATGACGCTTGGCACGCGCCGACATCATCACGGCTCCCTCTATACCTATGAAGCACCATAAAGTGACCATCATAGTGTTCTTAACCTGAGTCCAAAGGGATTCTTCTCCCAAAGACTCTTCCATGAAATTACCCGTGAACACACCTGCCTTTACATTGATAACCAGTAATACCGCTATCAGCAGAATAGCTGCCACCTTAATGACGGCAAGTAGATTGTTGAGGAGTCTTGCAGTCTTGATACCTCCGGCAACTAAAAAATACATAGCCCAAATCAACACCGAACCGAATATGAGGGTTTGCCAGCCGTGACCGAGCAATGCCGGAAAGAACGCTCCGAATGAATCGTTAAGCATCACAGCATATGCAACGTTGGCAAACGCTGTGCAGAGCCAATAGCCCCAGGCTATGTTGAAACCGGCGAAATTACCGAACCCGACCTGTGCATATTGATATATACCGGCATCAAGATCAGGACGACGGTCGGAAAGGATCTTGAACGTAGCAACGAGCAGCAACATACCGGCTGCCGTAATCACCCATGACAGTGCCACCGCGCCCGGACCGGCACCGGAGGCAAGGTTCTGAGGGATATTATAAAGTCCCGATCCGACCATCATGCCGAACACAATCGCAACCAATGTCCCGAACCCCAGTTTTCTACTATCCCCTTTTTCAATCTCTTTTTTCACCTTACCTTATATTTTTACAACGACCTGACTTCATTTGCGCCATTGTGCGAAACATCGTCGCCGGGACAGATATCCGGGATCCCGGCAATACTCATATGCTTCCCGCTCGAAAGATATGCGACGGTACGCCTCATAAGAGTTACCTTGCGATTGCACAAGCCTTATAAGCCACTCTATAATATAGATCAGATAGAACGGGATAAACAGCAACTCGCGTATCTGGGCGCTGTGTATAAGTTCATGATTCATCACTTCTCCCGAAAGATGCATGTCTCGTTTGGCAAACAACACTCCGAACAGATTGATCGCCCCGTATCTCTTCCCGAAAGGGATGATACTGTTCCTGATCACCTTCATACCTTCTCGCAAACGTTTTTATAAACCTTAAGTAAGTGTTCCGATTCTTAAACTGTTTAAAATAAATCAAGATAACTCCACTTACTTATATATAACATCCATCCCGCCCCAAGGGGTCACACCCGACAGCAGATTCTCACCGATTCCACCGCCAGCACCGTCAACCTCAAATTAAATTCGTATTTAATTCTTTCTGCGCGGGCTGTCATTAAGCACCGGCAGGGAAAGATTATATCTGAGAGCCAGGAAACGTATTATGATGATGGTTAAAGCGCAACTTAGCTGGCTGACATATGCCGGGCACTCCAGATACCTGGTTATCCAGTATATGAATCCCCCTGCGAGACATGCTGTGGCATAAATGTCTTTATGAAAAATCAAGGGTTCTTCATTGATAAGGATATCTCGAAGCACACCTCCGAACGCACCGGTGATAATACCCATGATGAGTGCCACCCACATGGGATAGTCGATGGCGAGGGTCTTGTCTATACCGATAACCACAAACATGGCGAGACCGATGCTGTCGAAGATGAAAAGCATCTTGTCGCGACTCACGAGATGATCCCTGAAGATAATTACAGCCAATAGAGAAAGAGCCGTGACTGCGAGATACCACCAATTGTGCATCCAGAAAACCGGAATGTCAAGCAATATATCACGCAATGTGCCCCCGCCGATGGCGGTAACAAGACCTATGATATAAGCTCCGAACCAGTCAAAATTTTTGGTGGCTGCAAGACGGATGCCACTGATGGCACATGCGATTGTGCCTATTACCTCAAGAATAAAAGAGATTGTAATGTCCAAAATTACTACATTTAGTTAAAAGCCGCTTTGGTGCATATCACTGTGCAGCGCATGTAATTCAAGAATCCGGACGCAAAAGTAGCGAAAAAACATGATATTTCTACAACAGCAGACTAAAAAGATGAACAATTTATAAGAGCCCGTATCGTAGATTCAAGAACGAAGTGCAAAAATAACTGTACTGAATAGCCCCCTATTTTTTGAGGCACAAGGCTTGATATCGGATTGGGGATGGGGCTTCACAAGCCCACAGCCCCTCCCCAATCCGATATCAAGCCGCCCAAAATGTAACTTTCAACTTGCAATACAAAAAAAGGAGACCGAAGTCTCCCCGAGATCAACTAACTTTGTGTTGCAATATGTATCATCAGTTAACCTCGCAGCAAAGGTCGCAAATTTTCGCCTTACTGCAAAGAAAAACTCCGAGAAAAGAAATCGCCCTCATTGTGGGGTGCAGTCAGTCGACACTCAGCCGCGAGATAAGGCGCAACTCGACAGGGAAAGGCAACTACCTGTGGGACAAGGCACATGCAAAAGCCTTGGAACGCAGGAAGAGGGCTACGTCAAACCGGGCGAAGGATCCGCTTGTCGTCTGGGAAGCCTTGAACCTGCTCAGGGACGAGGACTGGTCACCCGAACAGATCTCGGCTGACATGAAACGCCGCGGCTGGCATATCTCCCACGAACTCATATACCGCCACATCCGCGCTGACGGAAGCGGGGCACTTGCAGCCCATTGCCGCCACAGGATGAAATATAACCGCCACGGACGTCCCGACCGGACTACAAAGGTGAAGAATATCCCCGGACGTGTGAGCATACACCAGCGGCCGGCCGAAGCCGACGGCAGGCGCTTCGGCGACTGGGAGATGGACACTATCGTGGGCAAGGACGGCAAGGGGGCTGTCGTGACCCTCACGGAACGGAGCACAAACATGGTCCTCATGCAAAGGCTGCCCGATGGCAAACGTCCGGAGCCGCTGGCAAAGGCCGTGATCCGTATGCTGTTCCCATACAGGTACACGGTCCGCTCCATTACCACCGACAATGGATCCGAGTTCTGTGCACACCGGTTAATATCCAGTGCTTTAGCTCCGAAAGGTTCAAAGAATCCAAATCTGGTGTTTTTCGCCGACTCATATTCCTCCTGGCAGAAGGGTGCCATCGAGAACGCAAACAAACTCATCCGTCAATACATCCCCAAAGGAACTGATTTTGCATCATTGACGGATGCTTTCATACGGAAAGTCCAGCATAAAATCAACCGCAGACCTCGTAAAAAACTAAATTTCGACTCTCCTAAAAATGTTTTCTTCCGACAAATCGCTAATTTTGCACTTGCCAGTTGAGAGTAGGTAAGAGCCCGTATCACAAGAAGAACGAAATAAGAGTGACACTGGATTTTTTATTTTCACATTTTTTTCTTAACTTGGCGGGCATTAGTTTAAACAAATTCAGACGTAAGTAATAAATTTTAGAATCTCATGAAGAAATTATTTATGATGGGAGCCATTGCCGCGACAGTAATGTTTACGGCTTGCTCCAGCAACGGAAAGAGTGGCACAGGCGATTCCACATCGTCGGATACAACAGCCTTGGAAACAACGCTTCCCGTAACCAGCGGTGAATACCGCGCCGTATCTTTCCAGGACACTGCATCCGGTGCCGTGCGCACCCGTTTCGACGGACGAATACTCATGGCGCTCGATCCGGGCAATGCGGCTATCTATATATACGAGAACGGCAACCGAACCCATTTCAAAGCCAAGTCCATATTATCCAAGACTTTCGAGCAGCGCGACAGCGTCTTTGTGGCAACCGACAATGACAATCGCGAAATCAAGATTATTCCCGGAAAGGATATTGACACCCTGCTTGTATATAGAGGCGACAAACCTGTAAAGGTTTCATATGAAACAAAGCCAATGTCAACATTGACTCCCGCAGAAGTCTGGAGCCGCATCTCTTCCCTGCTCTCTAAATAAGTTAAGTTAAAACATAATATACAGGGTCCCGAAACCGATCGGTTTCGGGACCCTGTATATTATGTTGAAAATATTATCGGCGTGTAACTACACGGAAGAGTTCACCGCCCCATAGCACGAAAGAGGTGGAGGCGATGATCAGAAGCCAGTCGCTCCAGCGGAGAGGCACGACATTGAAAAAACCGTAACCTACAGTCACGATAATAAACTGACCTATCAGTATCACCAAGGCGATAGTGAGAAATCCATTACACCCTTTTAAATGCAAGGCGGAACGTCCGGTGCCGAAAGCACGGGCGTTAAACATGTTCCAGAACTGGAGGAAAACAAAGAACGTGAAGAAAAGAGACAGTTCATATGCCGTCAGTTCATGAAATCCACCAATGCCCGAACTTATCAATGAAACTATAGACTCTGCATTGTTGCCTGAGGCTACTGCATGCTGCAGGAAGCTGAGAGCCATAAACAATACTATGAAGAAACCGAAGCCTACCCCCACGATACGTCTCCACATGGCTGGTGTTATTATGAAGGCAGTGCGGGAACGGGGCTTGTCACTCATCACATCTCCGGATGGCGGCAACGAAGCAAGCGCCATAGCCGCAAATGTGTCCATAATGAGGTTAACCCACAGCATCTGCGTCACTGTCAAAGGAGATTCCATACCCATGAATGCACCGGCAAGGACTATCAGGCATGCACAAACATTGACCGTGAGCTGAAACATTATGAAGCGCTGCAGGTTGCGATAAAGCGAACGTCCCCACATCACAGCCCTGCCTATGGAGGAGAAGGAATTGTCGATTATGGTTATGTCCGATGCCTCTTTTGCCACGGATGTTCCGTCGCCCATTGAAAGCCCTACGTGGGCGGCTTTCAATGCCGGAGCATCATTGGTGCCGTCTCCGGTCACGGCTACAACCTCATTGTTGCGCTGAAGGGCCTCCACGAGACGTTTCTTGTCCATCGGTCTGGCACGGGCAATGATCTTTATCCCACCGACACGACGTTCAAGTTCTTCATCGCTCATGGCTGCAATCTCCGCTCCGGTGGTTATGTTCTCTTCCGTGTCTTTATCGGTCCACAGACCTATCTGACGCCCGATCTCGCGGGCAATTGCCGGAGTGTCACCGGTCACGATCTTCACCTTGACTCCGGCATCAAGCACTTCACGGACTGCCATAGGCACATCCTCACGAACCGGATCGGAAATGGCGACAATACCGAGGAAAGTAAGGTTATCGCCAATGAATTTATTATCTTCTATCACATCCTCGCCCTCCGCAAGAGTCTGGTATGCGAAAGCCAAGGTGCGCATAGCCTGGTTCTGATAGCATAATAGCTGATCTTCTATCTCCTGTTTGGTAACACCGTCAGGGAGATTCCGGCACATTGACAATACAATTTCCGGAGCACCTTTGACATATGCGACATTGACATTCTTGCCTTCGGACGATTTAATCACATCCGATTCCACGACCGTCGCCATGTATTTCCGCTCAGTAGTGAACGGCAGTTCATCGACAGTGGTGATATGTTTCTTTATTTCCGCATAATCTATCCCTTTGCTGCGAAGCCACAGAAGCAATGCCCCCTCCGTTGGATTACCCAAAACTTTCGGTTTACCGGCATCGGAGAGGTCAAGTTGGGCGGTAGAATTGGCAGCAACGCCCTCTATTATTGTCCGGCTTAATGTATCCTGACCGATTTCTTCCGTCGGAAGACCATAGAAATTGGTTTTATACACCTGCATCTGGTTTTGCGTCAACGTCCCGGTCTTGTCTGTGCAGATGACGGTGGTCGCACCCATCGTTTCACAGGCATGCATCTTGCGCACGAGATTATTTGTGCGCAACATCCTGCGCATGGAATAGGCAAGCGACAATGTGACAGCCATAGGCAATCCCTCGGGAACCGCCACGACAACAAGTGTCACCGCAATCATAAGTGTCTGAAGGGTATATTGTATGAAATCTATCCATTCGAATTGCGCATTGTGGGTGAAATACATCACCATTCTCCCCAATACAATTATGGCAGCAATGATATAGCTTGATATGGAAACAAGCTTGCCGAGACGATCCAGCTGTTCATTAAGGGGAGTCTTGACGGAATTGTCAATCTGAGACTCTTTGAAGACCTTACCGTTTTCGGTCTTGTCTCCAACCGCCATCACCTCAAACACTCCGTGACCTTCCATCACTTTGGTTCCCCTCAACAGTGCATCGGAATGATATGTAGCTTCCGGATCAAACTGTGAACTGTCAGTAGTCTTCATGCAAGACGGCTCACCGGTGAGCGACGATTCGTCTACGTTGAGCGAAGTCGCCTCAAGGAGAACACCGTCTGCCGGAATTTCGTCACCGGTATTGACAACCACAATATCTCCGACAACAATCTCTTTACGGGGAATCTGTGTCACCGCACCGTTACGCCACACCTGCACCGGCTCTTCGTCATTGACCTGATTTAGAATCGCAAACTCCTTGTTCGCCTTCATCTCAAACCAGAAACTTAAACCGGTGGCAAGAAATATTGCCGCAAAAATCCCGACAGGCTCGAAAAACGGTTTAAAGGAATGATCGGCATCTATATATGCCTCATAAATCGCGATGCCTACGGATAAAGCCAACGCTACAAGCAATATAACAATCAGTGGATCTTTAAATCCCCTTAAAAACTGTTTCCAGAGGGGATCTCGTTTCACGGGAGTAAGCACATTCTCCCCATGCAGACGCCAGCTTTCGGCAACCTGCACATCATTCAAACCTTTATAATTCATAATTACATAACAATCATAATCAGCTCATAGATTAAATGAGCTGCAACTGCAGCGCAAAGTCCCCCTATGGTATGAGCTAAGATCGCTTTTGACGTAAGCTCTCGGAAACCGAGGGAATCAAGCATGGCGGTGTGGGTAGAGAGATATCCGCTCCAGCACATTCCTATGGCGGTGCACACGGCGATAGCATTGCCGTCCATCCAACCTTGGCTTAGGAAATTAGGTACGAGGCTCAATGCCGCACCTACGGCTCCGAGCGAAGTTATAGGGAAAGCAATCAGGTGTGGGTCATGAAACCCGAAAAGCCATTCGAATATAATATTTATTTTCTGTGCCAACCATGGTAAGGCTGCAACACCTTCATACGCTGCACCTGTGTATTCTCCATTGGCAGAAGGTCCGAAGGTGAGAAGCATCACGAGAGTGGAGATAATCAACACTCCGGGAATAATGGCAATGCCGACGTCAACACCCGATTTACCACCATCGAGCAATGCCGACAATATCCTTACAAATGCCGATTTCCCTTCTGTCTTGTTGTCTTCCTCTTTTTCATCTCCGGTTTTCACCACCGCATCCTCCACAAGATAGTTCGGATAATTCTTGATTACAAAATATTGCATAAGGCGCGTGGAGACAATGCAACCGATAAAGGCTCCGGCAAAACCTACCACCGGTTGCCAGAAAAATCCCTGTCCCACCATGAAGACCATAACCAGAAGCCCCATGCCGAATGCCGTGCCGAAATTGGTAAGGGAGATGAGTTGATACTTTTTGAAATAGGAACTGAAGCGTTTGTCTGAAGCCAAGGATATGATTGCGGGATTGTCACTGAGGAAAGTCATGACAGCTCCAAGCGAAGCGACTCCGGGGAGATTGAATAGCGGCTTCATAAGCGGACGCAAGATCTTCTCTAAAAGTTTGACCACACCAAACTCTACAAAGATCCTGCCGATAGCCCCGGTAAGGACACATATCGACATTAGATAGAACACGGTGTTGAGAAGAAGGTCATGGGCGGTGTTCATCATTGTCTTCAGCATATTGGCAACACCCATTCCCTGTCCTAAGAAATAGAACAGACCGAACACCATGAGAAGACATATGACACCGCTACGCGCGGAAGCCTCTTTCTTCCCAGACTTTTTTATTTCTCCCTCCGCAACCTGGTTCTCATCGCCGGTCGCCCTTTCAGTTGAACTATCCATCTACGCTCAATTTGCACCTAAATTTATATTGTGCAAATTAAATTAAATTTCCACCTCTTTCCTAAAATAAATTGTTAAAATTTTATTAATTGTTAACAAAACTCATTGAAAAATCGGCATGCCTATGGTCAGTTCCGTAGACATGCCGATAAATGAGTCTTGAAAGTGTTTTTTGACCTATTCAGCTTTGTAGAAAGCCCGGATGCGTAAGGGCTGCGTTCTCAGCACGCTTCCAACCGGATGAGTATATGTGGGATTAAACAAACCACTGCGGGTGCTGTTACTCTCCACATAATTGCCATTGCTGTCAATACCGGTTGCTCGTGCCCGATCACTAAGTTCGCCTTGTCCCAAACCCGAATATTTTCCGGCTGAAGCCGACAAATAAAGATTGGGGGTGTGAAATTCGGGGAATATCGGATAATTGTTGCGCAATGCGCCTTCAAGCTCAGTGATGCCGGGCATATACCATCCACGCGTACCGGACAATACATTACCGTTACTGTCTCGCTTCCCTTTTCCTGCACAATAATGGAATGCAGTGGCAGGAGGAACATCGTTAAACAGTTTCACCCCGCTCATGGGTTTTGCGCCATCTCTGGCAAGCACCTGCGTAGTCATCTGATAAGCCGGACCTGTCAAGTAAACCTCATATGTATTCCCGTCGACACGATTCCCGAATGCACCATCCGTTGCCAAATTCCGCAACGTACTCGCATCATGCGCCCATGGCAATCCGGTGTAATATTCTCCGGGTTGGCTGTGCTTGTCAAGAGGATCTTGATGATCCATATACTCTTCATAATACTCCATCCATGAGTTCACGGTTCCATTGCTGGAATTATAGATGACATGGATAAGCGCACGCTGTTCGATTTCGAGTATGCGTTCCCGCGCAGGCTCAAGAAGGTTTCCATCTTTGTCTTTGCGTTCATATTTCACCTCGATTCTCGCCATCCGGTCACCATAACCCACAGGATTATTATTTTCCGGCACGTTCTCATCAATATAGAAATATATTCTGGAGCGGGAATTGTTTATCTCGGGAGTGCTCTCTATCTTAACTTTATATCCACATTGTGCGCCTTCATCATGATTCTCAAGAATTAACCTGTTGTCAATCCGAGAAAACAGGTCCTCATAAAAATAAGGTTCCGCTCCACAACCGGCAACAAAATTACCCTTCTCCATCTCCGTGCGGGGTATCATCACCATCCTAATCCAGCTTCTTGACTCTTCCGGAATAGTCACTGTGACGGTGGAATAATGAGTTACCTCCGGCACTTTCTGATCAGGATCGTCAGGCGAAGGTTCGCGAAGGAGAAGCCAGACATCCATCGGAAGCGCCGTAGCGTGGGCATCCACTTTGCGTTCGTTCACTATGGCAAGATACACCGGATTGTCGCTGACCACATTCACTCGACCATCGAAAGTGTAAGCGTCATCATCAGAATTGCGGACATAGTCGAGACCATGTATCGTGACATAATTGTTATATTTCCTGTTTCTGATAACCTTGAAATCCTGAACAGGATCTTCACCCATATAGATCGTGAACTTCGCTTTATAGGTCAGCCCCTGATGAGTGGTGTAGGAGCCGTTGATCACGAGAGCCGATGCCTCTTCTTTCTTGGCGATCGTCGGCTTCCAGCGTTGTGTCCTCCCTATATTGTCGGCATGCATCGGATCATCGTTGCCCGAAGCGAGCACACCCTCCGGGAAACGAAGATTGCCCGTGGCATCAAAAGCCGGAGTCCCGTCGGGACGCGTAGCCGACATATTCGGCTGCTGGATATTCTCATAAGTATAATATGTGAAGGTGAGTGGTTCGGAGTCTGCCGTGATGGTCTTTCCATAATTTGTAATAAACTCACCGGTCAGCTTGTCATCTCCGCTGACATCAGTAGATTCGTCACCTTCGGGTTTCACAAACGGAACCATGTTGGGCATGTTCTTCACACCGAAGCTTTCAATAGTCATGGTCGGAAGCGACCGGTCCCCGTTGGTCTGGTTGGGATCAAGTTTCACCTGCACGTCCACCCTTGCCATCATGGCAACCATGTCGACAATGATACGCCCCGCATTGATCTCATCTTCCGTAAATTCCTTGGGACCTGCAATCATAGGCATTCCCGCATCGGGGATTTTGGTGATATCCCCGCTCCCATCGGCACCTATTCGCAACCTAGGGGCATAGATCCAGCTTTCAATGTCACTGAGCTTTTCGATCTTATAGGGAGAACCGGTACGCGAACCGGTCGTGATCTGTCCCGTAGGTGTCAGGTCCGTATAAAATGTGTTCGGATCCGTGCTGCCTGTATTATCCGTTGCGTCAATATTGGCGATCGCCACCATCTTTACATTACGTAGGTTTCCTAAAGCCGCCTCATTGATCTCGAATACACTGTTCTCAAACTTCTGATATCCGTTAAGGTTACCAAATTCAGTAGTGATAAGTTCACCGCTATACTTGTCAAAGAAAAAGAGATGCACGGTCTTTATTCGTTTCTCATCTTCATCCTTGGGTCCTGCGGCACGCGTGATCTGTCCCGGAGCCACAAATTGGGGGATCATGTCTGAAACTGAAAACTTTAATACAGTTTTCCCCGATTCTGAGGGATTGTTATCGAATATTTCATCAGAGCAGGAGGTTAAGCCGGAAAACAAAAGCAAAACCGCCACCATATATGATATGATTCTGAATTTCATTGTCAATAGATTATAAGAAACTGTTTAATGGATATCAATAGAATTATCAGAGCCGTTCTCCCAGTTAGTCTGGTTGTCAGCCTGAAAAACAAGCACTATGTTATCGTCCACAAAAGTCAGATTGGCGGTGTGGCGAGTGTTTGGCTGAGGATTGTAATTAAGCCGTAAGATGTCTATGGCAAAAGGGTTACGGGGTTCACCACCGACAGTATATTCCACAATAATTCTTTTGTTTGCTCCCAAGGGATGCTCAGCGGCACCTGAATTTGGATTCGGGAGGAGCAGTAGAACATTCCCTTCGGGATTTTCATCTGTTTTTCCGAGAAGCGCGCTACCGTCATTGACAACAGTCTGGTTACCGTCGAACACGGTATATGTACCGCTGTAAGAGCTTGTCTCAAGCGGCACGGTCTGGGTTATCATACGGTTAGTCGCGAAGTTATAGGTAGCCGTGCGATAAAACTGCCCTTGAAACGTAAGTTTCGTCACTACCAATTCGCGCCCTGTCTTGTTGTTGACACGGAACCTTATACCTGTAAGGATGTGGTCAAAACTGAGATTCACCTTACCCAAAAGGCGAGTGCGGTCAAAAGTCGAGGCAACAAGGGCATCCGGGATGTCTGCCCGGTCAAGGGCATCTCCGGTATTTCCTCCGCTGAATGGCATATTGAAAGTAAGCACCGGAGTGTGGTCTGAAGAACTTAACCTTCCCATCGAGAAACCACCTTGACTGTTTCCACCCACACCATTGGCAGCGGCTATAAAGCTATAATTATAATCATAAGATGCGTCGATGTCGTTATTATTGACAATCCATGGTTTCAAAGTGCCATAATCCGTTTTACCGCCGGACACATTCACTGTTGTTCCGCCCATACCATTATCGAACACGTTAGGCGCGCACATCGCTGATTTTGTGTTCCAGTCTCCTGAAGCACTCTCATAATTAAGTGTTTCAGTATTTATAATATAAGGCACACAATAGCCCCATACCATAAAAGACGTTATGCCTCCTTCTCCGAAGCTTTCCGCCAACCGGGCGCGTGTATGCCCCGCCCCGTCATATTCAAGACCGGGAGCGGCAAACGTGATGTAGGATCCGGAATCCGGTTCCATCTCAGGAGCATCATGATTGTCGGAACATGATGCCGACATTATAGAAATCAGCACCAACGCCGTCCACGATATATATGCGTTTTTCTTCATTGTCATTAAAATCAGATAATGTAATTGCCACCTTCGGAATCAACCCATTCGCTTACGGTCGGCACTCCGAATATTATATTGTCGGTATCTTGAATTGTCATCGTGTATCCATAAGTATAGCCGGACCTCCATCTGCCACCATGCTGTTGCGATGGCGCGAACAAAGACACGTTAGCATTCCTTTCCGCCCCGGAACCGATTCGATAAGTTACCGAAATGGTTGCATTGTTCCTCACACTTTGCGGAATCAGCAGCAAGGGAGTGTTATCATTGATGAAAAGTTCCGCAGACTCACCGGGATTCAATACCCGCTCTTCATCCTGACTTACAAGAGGCGAATCCTGTGACGTAGGAGTCCTGCCAGCAACATTCCAGTTTGATAAGGTGGAGCCGTCATTATTGACGCCAAGCTCAAATGCCGCAGTCCCGTACACTCCGTGTAGACGCGCTGAGACTATGGTTACAGCCTGGTCTACAGCAAGTGCTGCGTCAGCCTTCACCTTAATATGAACCACGGCAAGCGCATGCTTGAAGTCAAAAGACACCTTTTTGGTAGAGTTTATATCAAGATTGGGCATGCATTCCCTCCGGTGCGCGGCATAAAGCAAGTCGACAGTACGGTTATCAGCCGTTGAAAAGTCATACGACAGGCTGCCTTTCGCCACGTCATAAGCCGAAGCGGTTGCCGGTGCAGGATGAAGAGCCAAGAATTTATATATCTGTCCCGGAAACCAATATTGAACATTGTCATATCCCCAGTTCCCACCGGTAAATGCAACCTCCTCATTCTCAAAAACAAGAGCCGGAGCCTGTAAATACTCACTGAAAAGTGGGCCGTTCGCTCATTAAAAAATGGGCCACCG
>CASBHZ010000034.1 GCA_949123685.1 uncultured Bacteroidales bacterium
AAAGATATTTAAAAATAATTTATAATAATCAATTGTATCGTCTAAAAGTCTGCAGGTGGTACAGTCTGATTATGCTGTTTAAAACGTTTATATTACTTGCAATTTTCGGATTATTACCGATTTATATTAAGGATCATCTCTTAAAATAGAGTCTTAGAAAACAGCATTAACAGAATACACAATATGATACGTGGATCAGCGCAGGCTTCAGCACATTTCCAAAACCTTGGACAACTAAAGAACAGCAAAAAGCTTTACAAGAGATAAATACTTTAAAAAACAAGAGGATCTTTACTTATGATGAATTATCAGAACTGAACTTATGAGATCGAATCAAGATAGAACTATATTAGCGTTATGGTTGTTGTGCAGGGCATCTCTCGTGATGTACCTGATTGGCATTATTGTCACCATTATTATTTATACTGTCAGCAAGATTTATAACGGGGATAACGATCCTTCAGAATCATTTTATTATGCTTTTCTGATAGCGTTAATGCCATTTACAGTCATACGGCAACTAACCAATTACCATTCCTCAAAATAACACATTTATGAAAACAATTGATTATCTTTCCGGTTATTGGAAGTTTCTACGGATTCTCATTGTCATAGGCATGTTTATTCTTAGCGATATTGCAGTAACTTTAATTTTTGCATTTGTTTTATTTCCCGAATACGCGACAGAAATGGTTCTCACAGTGGCAATCTACATGGTTCCTGCCTTATTCGTCAACACAACATATATTTGGTTATGTTATGTGGTGAAAATTGACAAGTCTCTATTTCTAAACTATAAACACGCTTTAATCGAAATACTCGCCTATATCCTTATCTTTTATCTTTTTCTGATATTCGATGGTGTAACAGGACGCATTTTGGGCAATTATTTAGAGTTTCTTATAACAAATATCGAATCTGAAATCGTCATCTCTTTCTTAATGACGCTTTTCCCATTCATAATTATCATGCCGGCATGCTTTGTTTATTACCACATAATCAGGAAATATCTAAGAAGACGTCGTAGACAGAGAAATACAGATACAAAATAATTCAACCCTCGATCGGCAAAAAACTTGTGAATCCCGGCTCACGGCAGCCCCGTATATCAGGATTTTTTATTAACTTTGTTTTTTGAATGGACTCTTTCTAAACGAGTTCGGCTCATATCAGCGTTGACCGGATGAATGAGTCTGACTCCGCTGCATTTTCATGCAGCGGAGCTTCGGTCTGAAACCGAAATTAAACGACAATATCAACAGATAACAGATAAGCAATAATTCTCATGAACGAATTAGCCACTAAATACGATCCTTCCGCAGTTGAGGGTAAATGGTATGAATATTGGATGGAACACAGGTTGTTCCATTCAGAACCTGACGAAAGAGAGCCTTATACTATAGTTATCCCTCCGCCAAACGTAACCGGAGTGCTACACATGGGGCATATGCTCAACAATACGATTCAGGATATTCTAACGCGTCGCGCCCGCATGCAAGGTAAGAACGCGCTCTGGGTGCCGGGAACCGACCATGCGGCAATATCCACTGAGGCAAAAGTCGTGGCTAAGCTCGCTTCCGAAGGAATAGCCAAAACCGACCTTTCCCGTGAGGAGTTTCTTAATCATGCATGGGATTGGACAAACAAGTATGGCGGCATAATCCTGCAGCAACTTCGCAAGCTCGGAGCATCGTGCGATTGGGAACGCACTGCGTTCACGATGGATGACATCCGATCTGAAAGCGTGATCCGCGTCTTCAACAAACTTTATGACAAGGGTTACATCTATCGGGGTGTGCGCATGGTAAACTGGGATCCCAAGGCTCTGACGGCACTGTCGGATGAAGAGGTTATCTACAAAGAAGAGCAAAGCCATCTCTTCCATCTCCGCTATCGCGTAGAGGGAGAGGAAGACAAATATATCATAGTTGCGACAACCCGTCCTGAAACCATTCTCGGCGACACCGCTGTCTGTGTGAATCCTAACGATCCCCGCTACACCTGGCTCAAAGGGAAAAAGGTCATTGTTCCACTCGTTGGTCGTGCCGTGCCTATAATAATGGACGAATATGTGGAAATGGACTTCGGCACAGGCTGCCTAAAGGTCACCCCGGCACATGATGTCAACGATTATATGCTCGGTGACAAATACAACCTCCCCTCCATCGACATATTCAACGACAACGGCACCATTTCGGAAGCCGGAGGAATGTATGTCGGCATGGACCGTTTCGATGTCCGCAAACAGATCATGATTGATCTCGACAAGGCAGGACTCGTCGAAAAAGTGGAAGATTACGTCAACAAGGTTGGACACTCCGAGCGCACGGATGCGGTGATAGAACCCAAACTGTCCATGCAATGGTTCGTGAAGATGGAAGAAATCGTCAAGCCCGCTCTCGCCTCGGTAATGGACGATGACATCAAGTTCATACCCGCTAAATTCAAGAACACCTACCGCCATTGGATGACCAATATCAAAGACTGGTGCATCTCCCGTCAGCTGTGGTGGGGACACCAGATACCAGCTTGGTTCCTTCCGGAAGGGGGATATGTTGTGGCGGAGAATGAGGAGGAAGCATTGTTGAAAGCCATAGAAAAGAGTGGCAATGCAGGTCTCACAATTGCCGACCTCAAACGCGATCCTGACTGCCTTGACACATGGTTCTCATCTTGGTTATGGCCAATTTCGTTGTTTAACGGAATCCTTGATCCTGACAATAAAGAGTTTAAATACTACTATCCTACTGCAGATCTTGTTACAGCACCTGACATTATTTTCTTCTGGGTGGCACGCATGATCATAGCCGGATACGAATTTGCAGACAACAAGCCATTCAACAACGTATATTTCACAGGTATCGTAAGAGACAAGATTGGCAGGAAAATGTCGAAATCACTCGGCAACTCCCCAGACCCTCTTGACCTTATCGACAAGTTCGGTGCTGACGGAGTGCGCATGGGGCTTATGCTCGGAGCTCCGGCAGGCAACGACATAATGTATGACGATTCCCTTTGCGAACAAGGACGTAATTTCTGCAATAAGATATGGAATGCATTCCGTCTCGTTAAGGGTTGGGAAGTTGATGGAAACATCTCTCAGCCGGAAAGTGCCAAACTTGGTGTGGAATGGTTCTCGGCAAAACTGAACAACACTATAGCCGAGGTTGATGACCTGATGGGTAAATTCAGGATTTCAGAGGCACTGATGGCTATCTACCGTCTTTTCTGGGATGAGTTCTCCTCTTGGTATCTCGAGGTTGTAAAACCGACATACGGACAACCGGTTGACAAGGCAACATTTGACTCCACTCTCGGATTCTTTGACACGCTTCTGCGCCTGCTTCATCCTTTCATGCCTTTCATAACCGAGGAATTATGGCAACATCTTGCCGATCGCAAGGCTGGAGAAAGCATAATGTATGCACTTATCCCTCAAGCTGAATGCTGCGACGCGCCAATCCTCGCACAGTTCGAGACACTTAAAGAAGTGATCGCAGGTGTACGCACTATCCGCAAACAGAAACAGATTGCTCAGAAAGAGGAACTGCAACTTCACGTGAAAGGTAATTCCGACTCTTCATTAAACCCGATCTTGATGAAGATGGCAAACCTCTCGACAATTGAACATGTTGAAGAAAAATCTCCTACCTCCTCGGCATTTATAGTGGGTGCCATTGAATACAGCATTCCTTTGGAAAGCAAAATCAATGTTGAAGAAGAACTCGCCAAACTCAACAAGGAACTTGACTATTACACCAAATTCCTTGCCGGAGTAGAGAAAAAACTTTCCAACGAGAAATTCGTCAACAACGCTCCTGAGGCGGTAGTGGCAGTAGAGCGAAAGAAGCAGAGTGATGCAACCGAAAAGCTCGAGGCTATACGCGCTTCAATAGCCGCCCTTCAGTCATGACATACAGGATGTAAACACAAATCCAATTAACCGAATTAACTAACCTGACAATCATAGCCGTATTGCTACATTTTAGCCGGCTATGATTTTTTATTTAATTGCGATAATGAAAAGAAGATTCTTTCAATTATTTATTTTAATGGCATTCATGATCATGGATGCGCAGGCACAAAGGTATGTAGGTGGAGACATATCGCTCCTTCCGGAATATGAGGATGCCGGTGCCGGATATAAAGATCATAGCGGCAAACCCATTGCCGACCTCGTTCCGTGGCTTAGGGAAGAGGGAATGAACGCCATGCGTGTGCGCCTTTTCGTAAACCCTAAGAAATATGCCCAAGCCTACCCTTCCGGACCATATAAATATGATCCGAATGCATGTCAGGATTTGGAATACATCACTCCACTCTGCAAGCGCATAGTGGACGGGGGCATATCTCTTATGCTTGACTTCCATTATTCCGACACATGGGCAGATCCCGCAAAACAATGGACTCCGATTGAATGGCAAGGACTTAGCGACGATCAGTTATATCAGAAGATTTACGATTACACTAAAGAAACGCTTGAAACATTGAAAGCGGCAGGTGTTACTCCAAATTTCATCCAGCCCGGGAATGAAATCAGCTATGGAATGCTTTGGGGCAAACCGGGAGATCCGGACTTGAAAAAAGCTTTCATGGGCAATGATGCAAACTGGGACCGATTTGGTAAATTATTGAGTCAGGCAATAAAGGCATGCAGGGAAGTATGTCCCGATGCCAAAATTGTCATTCACACAGAACGCGTCTCACAAGTCGATGTCCAGAAGAACTTTTATGACAAAATGAAAGCCATGAATATTGATTACGACATAATAGGTCTGAGCTATTATCCTTATTTCCATGGCAACATGACAATACTTGACACCGCATTATCTTCCCTCCAATCAAACTATCCCGACAAAGAAATAATGATTGTGGAGACCGGTTATTCTTATAAATGGGAAGTTCCGGGAACAGACCATAATTTCACCCACATATGGCCTTATTCGGATGCCGGTCAGAATAAGTTTGCCACGGATCTTGTAGCCACATTAGAGAAACACGACCATGTCAACGGGCTTTTCTGGTGGTGGATGGAATACAATGCCTTCGGCACAAATCTCTCCGGATGGTATAACGCACCGCTATTCGACAGCACTACCGGTTGCGCCACCTCGGCATTGAAAACCATCTGTTCTTTCGTCTCTTCCAGCTCAATCTCAGAAATCGGAGATGACACCACGGATGACGCATCCTGCACTTGGTTCAACCTTCAAGGACAACCGGTCTGCGCCCCTGATGCAAACTCCTCTCCGGGCATCTACATCTCCCGCAACCGCAAAGTCATCATCCGATAAATTCCGGTCCAGCTGCCAACTTCAAGCCAACCGGATTATAAAAACTCCAACCACGCACAACCACGTAACAACCACTTTTATATCTACATTGAAAAGGTTTTATGCATCTTAATGTAGTTGTTATGTGGTTGTGAGTGGTTGGAAGATAACAAATGAAAGCCGGCAAGCTAAATTCAGCTTACCGGCTTTCGCTACATGTGTGTTTTTGTGGTATTTCGATTATTTGATCAGAGAGGGAGGATCGAGATTGCAAAACCACCGCCTGCCGCCTCATAAATCTTCAGCTTGCTTTTGGGAGTTATGGTTTTGGTCTCTATTACATAAGCCTGTGGATTATTCTTATAATGCGCATCCCTGGCATCACGATAAACAACGGCTTTATATTTTCCACGTGGCAGGAAGCTGAAGTCAACTTCGGCTGTGCGGGGGTCGGCACCATTGGTGCCTCCGACAAACCATTTATCTTCCCCTTTGGCTTTTCTTGCCACGGTAAGGTATTCCATCGGTTCTGCTTCAAGATAATAGCTTCTGTCCCAGTCAAGCGCAACATCCTTGATAAACTGGAAAGCATCCATGAACTTCTCGTAAGTCTCCGGGAAATCCGCAGCCATCTGCAACGGGCTTGACATCGTCACGTATAATGAAAGCTGGTTGGTCAGTGTTGTGTTAACCCAAGAAGTATTCTTCGGATTATACTTACGCATGTCATTCTCAAACAGACCTGGAGTATAATCAATCGGACCGCCGACAAGACGGGTGAACGGAAGGATGGTCGTATGACTCGGTTTGCTTCCGCCGAATGCCTGATACTCCGAACCGCGTGCCGACTCATTACCGATAAGGTTAGGCCATGTGCGGCAAATACCCGTAGGGCGAACCGCCTCATGTGCATTCACCATTATCTTATAGTCTGCAGCTTTTTCTACGGCATACTGGTAATGGTTGACAAGCCACTGGCTGAAGTGGTTACTCCCGGCAGGGATTATATTGCCCACATAACCACTCTTCACGGCATCATAACCATTATCTTTCATAAACTTGTATGCCTCATCCATGCGGCGTTCGTAGTTTCTCACAGAACTGGAAGTCTCATGATGCATAATCATTTTAACTCCTTTCTCTTTGGCATAGTCACGGATTGCCGGAAGGTCGAAATCAGGATATGGAGTTACGAAATCAAACACCTCGTCCTTCATCTTTCCGGACCAATCTTCCCAACCGATATTCCATCCCTCTACAAGCACTCCATCGAATCCATGTTTCGCTGCGAAATCGATGTATTTCTTCACATTCTCCGTTGTAGCGCCATGTTTTCCATGAGGTTTCGTTTTGGTATAGTCTACCTTGTCAAGGTGAATATTTGGAAGATCGTTGGTATAGCTCCATTTGCTCTTCCTGTTGATCATCTCCCACCATACACCTACATATTTCATAGGTTTTATCCAACTTGTATCCTCAATCTTGCAAGGCTCGTTGAGATTAAGGGTGATACGGGAGGCAAGTATGTCACGGGCATCATCACTCACTATAACCGTGCGCCATGGAGTGACACAATCTGTCTGCATGTAAGCCTTGTCACCTACGGCATCGGGAGTAAGCATCGCCTTGAAAGTGTTTGTCTTAGTGTCAAGTTCAAGATGCATACAAGGATAATTCACGAGAGCCGCTTCATGAAGGTTTATATAAAGCCCGTCATCGCTCTTGAGCATCAGCGCAGTCTGCACGCCATTATCTGACGGTACTGTGGTCCAATCATATGTCGGTCCCCTCACCTCTTCCATTTTTGAAGGGATCTCCGACATGCGGCTACGCGTATAGTCAAACTCCTGCGTATCATAATCGGCAGGAATCCAATATGCCTCATGATCCGCAGGCATCGCAAATTCTGTCAGCTCATCCGTAATCACGAAATAGCTAAGTTTTTTCTGCATCGGGAATTCATACCTGAATCCGAGTCCGTCATCAAAAAGGCGAAAACGTATAGACATCAGACGCTTCGTGTCTTTCTGTTTAAGGTTAACTACCATTTCTTTGTAGTTATTACGGATCTCCTTCTCTTCTCCCCAAACCGGCTGCCATGTTTCATCAACAGACAGAGTATCTACAGACACAACCTCAAAACCGTCTTTGAGATGCCTGCCGTCTTTAACCTGTTTAGTCTTCTTGATTTCAAATCCGAGACGACTGGGATTTACCACTGTTTTCCCTTTGAAATCTAATGTATACTGAGGAGTCCCCTCACCGGTAAGGGTGAATTTCATAGACAATGCACCGTCCGGAGACTTAAGAATCTGCCCATTAGAAGTCAACGCAACCGTGGCAAATAAGAATAGAGCAGCTATGCTCTTTAATCTTTTTGTCATATATATGATGTTAGGTTTAATTTATTCTAATTTTGAAAGCGCATATATTTCGAAAAGAAACATTTCGCATTTCTTTTGCAAAGATATTACAATTAATCTGAATTTACAATCTTATGGCAATATCTTTTCGTTTTTTAATTATTTTAATTTAAAATAAAATGTATTCCCACACTCTAAAGAGTTATTTCACGTTAATGAGACATGAACAGGAATTATAATGAAAAGCCTTCCGCCGAGAGCATTGCTGCAGTAAAGAGGGCATGCAATCAAGCGGAAGCTGAAAACAGACCAGTAAGAATATTGTTCGTGTGCCTTGGCAATATATGCAGGAGCCCTGCTGCTGAAGGAATAATGCGCCACATCACCAAAGATATGCAAGAACATAAACGGCCGGAACTTGATTCGGCAGGATTCTATGGAGGACATGCAGGAGAACTTCCCGACCGCCGAATGCGGCATGCAGCATTCGGTCGCGGACTTCATCTTGACCATCACAGCCGTGTGATAAAGCAATCGGATTTCGAATATTTTGATCTGATTCTCGGAATGGATGACCGCAATATAGACGACCTGCATGATGCAGCTCCAAATCTTGAATCAGAATCAAAGATCGCACGCATGAGCGATTTTGCAATCCATTATCCCGAGGCTGATTCAATACCGGATCCATATTGGGAGGGAGCCGCAGGGTTCGAAATAGTGTTGAATCTTCTTGAGGATGCGTGTGCGGAAATCAAAAAACTACTTTGATATTTATATGCATGAGTCTGTGTCGTAATTAGAAGCTGCATCCCAAAAGTTTTTGTCTACCTTTTGGGATGCAGTTAAGTTTTTGCACAGCCTCATTGCAGCAGCCTAATCACTCAATGTTATACTCATCTACGGTAACATTGAAATCGATAGGTTTAAGCACGTTCGGATTATCAATTTTAACATTGTAAATATAGGAGCATCCTAATTTCCACTCCCTAAGCACAGATGTAGAAAGGGGATACACAAGTCGTCCGCATGGACTTTGGGGCACGAGCAAAAAATCCGGAGTGTCCGGTCTCGGCCATATCTTAGCGCCGGAGTTACTGTCAAAAATCTCACAATCCACTACTATTGCATTGCCGGTAAATTCGCTACCGTTAAAATCCACATCAACCAACTGCTGAGGAATCATGAAACAGACTCCAAGATTATTCTCGGTAACATCCACCGGCGTTGAACTTAATGTCATTTCGTCTTCGTCCGACAGGGCATAAAATATGAGAATATCAAGAGGTGAATTGATATTGTTCCAACTGCCTACACCGCTCTGAGAACCGGACACTGTAGTTGAAGATGGGAAAGTAAACGACCCTTTGTATTTCACGTTCAAAAGCGACACATGACTCACCTTGACTGTTATATCCGCATTCGAACTGCTCAACATCACATTCACCTTTGACATTGCATGTCTGAAATTCATCATCACCGGTGTAGATTTTGCAACCAACCCTAAATTAACGGCATACAGGAAATCGGTAGTGCCCTGGTTATTATAATTTACAATCGAATTAAGTCCGGATGGTCCAACTTCATTAGAGGCGGTAATATCGGGACTATATGCATAAAAATTCACAGGAGTCTCAGGCCAGTAAACCACAGGTGAATAAGACCATGTGGCTCCATTCCTGCTCACTGTCACGTTTTCCATATACGGCTTTCCAGCCGTAAATGCATATACCTGAAAACTTTTTATATTAGCAGTCGTAGTGGATGACGAACGCGTCGCATTCGGCACCAACGCTCCGAAACTGATAGCATTTGGGGACGCCTGTTCAACAACAGGATCATCGCCGGCACAGGACCCTAATGCCCCAACCATCACTGCCGACCCGAGAATTACGAATAGTGTCTTCATAGTAGTATATATTAAATCATTAGTAAATAACTAAGTAAGCAACAAAACCTTAAATGAATACCATATTTAAATTAAGATTAAGTAATCATGAATTTATATCTATTATATATGTCTGCCAACCATCAACCGTGACATCAAATGCTCCTTCGCCGGATGGTGGTCCGGACTCGGGAAGGTCTATGCCTCCAACCTTAATCAAGACATCCATTGGATCCTTAGCATTCGCAATCTGATCTGAAACATCGAATTCATATTTGAATTTCCTGCCGTCAACAAGCCAAAAATACAATGTCAGCCAGTTTTCCGAAGATTCTGAATCACCAAAAGTAAAAAATGAACCTTCAATGGAACCTTCTCCGCTTTCCTGCGCCCCGACAGGCAATGTGACAGCCTCCCCGGTATGCAACCCGGAAGAAACTATAAGACGCGACGCCATACCGCTCAAGGAGGCACACATGCGCTCAACTCCGGAAAGGTTTGAAACACCCGTAACCTCATAACTATATCGGGGAGTCAGAAGCAAAGGGAAAAATACGATGATACGCTCATGATATTCTGTTTCCGGAACGTCATCATTGCGCTGAACCGTCACACCTCCGGCATTAAGTGAGAACCACTCCAACGATTCCCCCCACATAGGATTCGGAAAACTGTTCACCTTTTCTCCCCTATCTGTAACAGATGGTCCAATCAGAGAACCGGATTGTATATTCAAACCGTCATAAAGACCAGCTTCTTGACAGTAACAATAAAAATCATAATAATCTGTATCGTTGGCGAAAAAAACCTTCGAAGTGTCATCATTAAACGACATGACATGAAATTTTCCATCTGGAAGCATTACCTCACCTCCTGTTTTGCCGGGAAAATCGAACCTCCATGGTTCTCCACCGGAAAGAGGAAAAAAGAAATACGCCATACCCTCGGGGGTGGCTTGCGGAGAATAATGCCAATCACTGAAAAGTTCAAACGGATCCTCTTCTCCACCTTCGCAACAACATGGATGGTCACATATCCATGTACATCCGGAAGTAAACATACAGGAAACCGCCACAAGCAAAAAATATATAGTACTTCTACCCATCACCATCGAATTAAAGACATAAAACTTGTTTAAACAAGTCTGTCATTGATTTTTCACTACTTAGAAGTAGTATTCTTTATATTTCAACACTTCTTAAACAAGCCATGTTCTTTTGCCCCTCCTTTTTAACATTTAACACAATCATCTGTAGGAATATGCTGATCCGAAGATATTCCTGTTGCCGATAATTCAATCTGTCTTGCCAGACGTCCCGTTTCCTTGATGAAATGATAAAGTTCTACGGCGGGAGCCAGATCTATGTTTTTCGAAGAATCTCCGAAACCGCTCCAAGTTTCTATATCCTTAGAAATCTTATTAACGGCATCTTCCAGAGTTGTCGCCAACGAACCTTTCAGTTCTTTTTCAGGCCAACCTTTCAAAAGATCTTCAGAAACGAACATCTGACATGCGGCAACGAAAGCGAAACAATTCTCAAGCATATCGGGCCATAATGTCATATCCACACGCGATTGCAGGGAGTCAAGATAGAGACTCGTGTTTGAAGCGCAAACCATCAACCCTTCAACTGCCGGACGTGAGGAATGGTCGGACGGGATGCCCGACGGCATATACAAGTCATGCATGTCACTGAATTTAAAGTCTTGATTATAATCCTTTTTTGCATCCCTTTTAGATAACGGAGTGGTAACTGCATAACAATATGAAAGATAAAGATTCAATTTATGAATAAGGACGGGGATATTCTTCATGAGTTTTTCATATTCTGCAGCTTCATGAACTTTACGTTGCCGTTCAATCTCCGATTCCACATCAATCTCCGACTTCATCGACCCGACAGAGTTAAGGAAGAAACCAAGAAATATCAACCCGCACATCACCTCTATAGCCGTAACAGCCTGCGCCCAACCATGCGCGGGCGTATAATCACCGAATCCGAGAGTGGTAATGGTCACTATACTGTAATAAAGCCACGATCCGAAATCAGTGCCGGCATCATCGGGAATGCGGAACTGACCATCCGGCAACCAATAATATATCAGCGCGAATATAGGCATCATGCAGACATAGAGACATATCCATATGATAGGTCTCACATTTGAGACCACGCTCCAGAAATGTTTCAGCTTATTAGACACCACCTCATTCATAACTACGATGTTTTACCAATAAGAACAATCCGCACGTATGTTGGTTTTCAATTATTCCATATTCAACAACTTTGCATCTGTTTTTTACAATGATTCGGTAAAAAATACCGAATCATTGCATAAAAGAGGTATTTAAGGGCATTGCCCTTAAATGAACTGCCCCCCCTTTATCTCTCTGTCCAAACCAATCCACATTAAATATTTATTCTCCAACCATTCACAACCACGTAACAACCACTTTTACACCTACACTCAAAAGATATTATGCATCTTAAAGTGGTTGTTAAGTAGTTGTTAGTGGTTGGAATTACTAATTTTACATGGCTATTTAAACACGGAGACACAGAGGTACAGAGTTTTTTAGCCTAATCTGGTCTTTAATGCGAGATTGATAATGGAGCAGAGGCACCGAGGCATCTTACGATGCTGACGGAGGCACGGAGTCCGATGGCATTCTACTCATCCTCCTCAAGCTCTATGCCTCTGTAAGGTCGTTCACGACCCTCGGTGCCGGAAATATCCATGCCTCCTTGTTTCATCTTAAACTCTGTTCCTCCGCGTCTCCGTGTTAAATTTTTCGAATCAGATTCTGCCTCTTCCATTCCAATCCATCTTCATTATTTATCCTCCAACCATTCACAACCACGTAACAACCACTTTTACACCTACACTCAAAAGATATTATGCATCCTAAAGTGGTTGTTAAGTAGTTGTTAGTGGTTGGAATTAGGAATTTAGGAGTCATTTAAAATTTTTCGTTAATTTAGCGGAGAATTTAGAGGAATTGTTTATTACATGAAAAGAATCGGTATTCTTAGTGATACGCATGGTTTGTGGGATAACCGCTATGCCTCTCATTTTAAAGATTGCGATGAGATATGGCATGCAGGAGACATCGGGGACTATGCCATAATAGAACGACTCGCGGAAATAGCCCCTGTCAAAGCCGTCTCGGGCAACATAGACCATGGCATGGTAAAACGAATGTGCAAGGAACTTGAAATATTCAATATCGAGGATATAAAGGTGCTTTTGACCCACATAGGAGGATATCCCGGGAAATGGTCTCCAGGGATGAAGAAAATTCTTAAAGAAGAACATATTGACCTTATGGTTGACGGGCATTCCCATTTATTAAAAATAATCTTCGATAAAGAGTTAGGACTTCTCCACATTAATCCGGGAGCAGCCGGCAATCAGGGTTGGCAGAAAGTCAGGACACTTGTGCGGCTCACAATAGACGGTCATAATATGCGCGATTGCGAAATAATTGAACTCGGATGATCCATTGAAGTTGTTTAAACAACTTCATTATCAGAAACATTTGTATATTAAAACCGATTTCACTAACTTTGCAATTAAACAAGCTCATTTCCTCAGTAAGTGAAATGAGCAATTTTTTGATGAAAAAACTTAACTACACTAATATTTTATGAAAACTTCAATTGTAGCAACACTATTGCTATGCCTGCCCTCGACAATAGGGGCACAGGAGATTGTAAAAGTATCCGAGGCGCAAGAGCCAATGAAAACCGGTAAGTTTGAACCCAATTGGGAGTCCCTTCGTCAGTATGAGACCCCGGAATGGTTCCGCAACGCAAAATTCGGCATCTGGGCGCACTGGGGTCCACAATGCGTGGAGGGTTCCGGTGACTGGATGGCACGCGAGCTGTATCAAGAAGGATCCAAAGCATACAAGCATCATGTAGCAAACTATGGACACCCATCGGAAGTCGGATTCAAAGATATTTTACCCCTTTTCAAAGCGGAGAAATGGAATCCGGACAGCCTTGTTGCATTATATAAGAGCATAGGGGCACAATATTTCTTCGTTCTCGGTAACCATCACGACAATTTTGACCTTTGGGACAGCAAGTACCAACCCTGGAACTCCAAGAACATCGGACCCAAGAGGGATCTCCTCGCCGAATGGGCTGCAGCCGCCCGTAAACACGGACTCCCCTTTGGCGTCAGCCTTCATGCCGACCATGCATGGACATGGTATGAGACTTCCCGCCGATATGACCGGGATGGAGACAAGATGGGAGTTCCATACGACGGCAACATGACAATAGAAGACGGCAAAGGGAAATGGTGGGAAGGCATGGACCCTCAACAGCTTTATGCACAAAATCACCCCCTAAGCGAAGGCAGCTGGGCTGACGGTATGGTCGGTAAGCAATGGGCGTGGGGCAACGGAGCGGCAACACCGTCAGAAGAGTTCTGCACAAACTTTTATAACCGCACACTCGATGTGATAAACCGCTACAATCCCGATCTTTTGTATTTTGACACCACCGGGGTTCCTTTCTACCCCGTGAGTGATGCCGGTCTGAAAATAGCCGCCCATTTCTACAACCACAACATGGCTTTGAACGGCGGTAAAAACGAAGCCGTAATGTTCGGCAAAATACTCACCGACGAGCAGAAAGAAGCCTTGGTATGGGATGTTGAGCGTGGCGCTCCAAACGAAATAATCCCCCGTCCGTGGCAATCCTGTTCCTGTATAGGAGGCTGGCACTATAAAACAGACATATACAACAAAGGAAGGTATAAATCTGCAGAGACGGTGATCCGTCTGCTTGCCGACATTGTAAGCAAGAACGGCAATCTGCTCCTCAACATACCCTTACGCGCAGACGGCACATTCGACGACAAGGAGGCTGTAGTCATCAATGGCATAGGCAAATGGATGAACATCAACAAGGAAGCGATCTTTGACACCCGTCCATGGACCAAATTCGGAGAAGGACCGGTAGCCGATGCCGATATACCATTGAATGACCAGGGATTTAACGAAGGGGCATATTCCAATATGGACAGCAAAGAGATAAGGTTCACCACCAAAGGCAACCTCCTTTATGCAATTCTCCTTGCATGGCCTGAAAACGACAATATCGAAATCAAGTCTCTTTCTGCCAACGACAAGAAAGTGAAGCGCGTTGAACTTCTCGGTCATGGTAAAGTACCGTTCACTCAGACTGCTTCAGGTCTGAAAGTCACCATGCCGGAGAATAAAGATTATCGCACTGTTCCGGTACTAAAAATAAGATAAACAATACCCACAGCTTCTAACATCCCCCAAATCGATCATATATAATCGGTTTGGGGATGCTTTTGTCTTACTTATCCATAACTTAGAATCTTATTTATTTTCAAACTGCCGTTTTTATATTTTGACAATTTGTAAAATATACGTATATTTGTCAAAACAAACAGCACCACAAAATGAAATCACACCGGACAATATCTTTAATTTTATTAATATCATTTGCCATATCATACATACAAGCTCAAATCGGAGGGTCATGGAAAGGAATCCTGCAGGTTACACCACAAGTTAAAATGCGTCTCGTATTCAATATTTCAGAACCCGACCGGTCACCTCTGTCAGTCACCATGGATTCTCCGGATCAAGGAGCATTCGGAATTACTGCCGAGGTAAAACATCTCACCAATGACTCCATATCGTTTGCGATACCGCAAATAGGCATGAGCTATACGGGTAAAGTCCGGGAAAACAAAATAATCGGCACATTCCGACAAGGTGGTCTCTCATTACCGCTTGAACTTGAGCATGGAGAGGCAAAGCTTAACCGTCCACAGACACCACAACCCCCATTCCCATATTCTACAGAAGATGTGAGTATCCACAATCCGGACAACAATGAAGTGATTCTTGCCGGAACTTTAACATTGCCTGAAAATATAAGCAAAAATACGCCGTTGGTAGTTATGGTTACAGGAAGCGGACTGCAGAACCGCGATGAAGAGGTATTCGGGCACAAGCCGTTTGCCGTAATTGCAGACCATCTCGCCCGTAACGGCATCGCATCATTGAGATATGACGACCGTGGATTTGCTGAATCCACCGGCAACCCTGCTATTGCCACCACCTATGACAATGCTTCGGATGCGGCAGCCGCAATCGGATATGCACGAAAAAGCAATCGCTTCGGAAAAGTGGGAATACTTGGACACAGCGAAGGAGGCATGATAGCGTTCATACTCGGTTCGGTCAATGAAGCTCCCGATTTCATTGTCACCATCGGCGCACCCGCTGTAAGGGCAGACAGCATACTATTATATCAGAATCGTCATGCATTGGAAAATTCGGGAGTGCCGGCAAACATAATTAATGATTATATAAATGCACTCGGTTCTTTGCTTCAATACAAGATTGACAACCCATCAAAAAAAATCACCTCCCAAGAGATGGAGACGTTCTGCCCGGGATGGCAACAAAAAAGTATATATAAAAAACTGCTTGAAAATTTGGAAAAGAATTTCAGGGAAACGAATCCCTGGATAGACACATTCATATCTATAAGACCTGAAGACACACTTGGCAAAGTGAGAATACCCATGATGCTGCTATATGGAGAGAAAGATACCCAAGTGCCACCCTCTTTAAACGAACCTGCAGCCCGACGCCTTGCCTCGGCAGCAGACATCCGTGTTTATCCCGGACTCAACCACCTCATGCAGCACGCCAAGACAGGAGAAGTCTCGGAGTATCAAGAAATCGAAGAAACCATATCTCCGGAAGTGCTCTCTGACATCACATCATTCATAAAAGCATTGAAATGACTCTTCTTAGTTAGTTAAGAAATATGTAAGACACTCAGCACCAGATTTGTGAGCGGACCGGCAAGAAAAGCTGTCAGAATACCGTTGATTATCAGCCCGAGAGTGGCATAGGCACCATAGCGTTCTCCATATTCACTGATGCGGCTGGTGCCTATCACATGGGCAGCCGTGCCCATACTCAGACTTTTCGACACAGGAGCCTTCACATTCCCCCATGACATCATCTTCAATCCCATCACTGCCCCTATCATGCCCACAATCACCACAATTGCAGATGTCAACGCAGGAATGCCACCGATCTGACGTGAAATCTCTATTGCTATGGGGGTAGATACGGATTTAGGAGCAAGCGACCTTATCACGTCCTCACTTGCCCCGAGCCAGCCGGCAATAAGGACCACCGCCACAATACCGACCACACATCCTGTCAGTTCTGCGATAAACAGTGGCATAAACTGACTGCGGATATGTTTCAATTCATTATAAAGCGGCAATGCCAAAGCTACTATAGCCGGCTTTAGCCAGAACTCGATCATCCTTCCGCTCCGGTAATAATCGTCATACGAGATGCCTGTCAGTTTCAGGAAAACAATTAGACATGCAATAGTGAATATCATAGGATTCAGCAATGCGACACCGCTTTTCTTCTGAACCCACGAGAACACCCAGAAAAGGAGGAAAGTGAACGTGATGAGAAACAGTTCGCTTTTCATTATAAGCATCAGATCCATTTGCATTTCAACGGTTAGAGTTACGTTTTATCCGTTTGTGCATATATTGGTGCAGCCTCCCTGTCACCACTATGACTAAGAATATGCTGACTATCGTGGCTACCGTGATTGGTAGCCATTCGGCAGCAATAACATCAAAGTAAAGCATCAACGCCACTCCCGGAGGCACGAAAAAAAACGCCATGTTCTTTATCAAGAACCGGCATACGGGAGCAATTGAAACAGGATTCACCACCTTCCGTTCAAGAAGGATTGTCAACAACAACATGCCGAGAATACTTCCGGGAATTGAAAGACCCGGAATCATCGCCAGCAACTCTCCGGCAAGAAGACATCCAAAAATTATACCAAACTGTTTAGCCATTACAATATAAAAGCTTCTTAAAATGCCAAGCAGATACACACCTACTTGAAAAATATCCTGCAAAAGTAGTAAAATATTTTAGACTCCGTTATTGAATCTGCACCAAATATTTTACTACCTTTGTTGTCTATATAGATTTTTTATAAGTCATGACATACATTGAAGAATTAAAAAACAAGGTGCTTGCAGGCACGGATATTTCACATAACGAAGCTCTGTCACTCTGTGACATTGACACTTCCATGCAAACAGTGCTCTGGGATGCCGCCCAAGAAATTACTGCTGAATTGTGCGATAAAACTTTCGACTCCTGCTCCATAATCAATGCCCGCTCCGGGAAATGCCCGGAAAATTGCAAATGGTGTGCACAGTCGGCTCACTATAAAACCGATATATCAACATATCCGCTGGTAAGCCATGACGAATGCATGCGGGTTGCCGACATGAACCGAGAGGCGGGAATCCACCGTTTTTCGCTCGTTGCAAGCGGAAGGAAGATGGCGGGCAAAGAACTCGACACCGTGTGCGATTATTATAGGGAACTTCAACAGAAAGGTGGTCTCCAACTGTGTGCCTCACTTGGATTGCTTGACAAGGAGTCTCTTCAGAAGCTTTACGATTCAGGCGTGACCCGCTATCATTGCAACCTTGAAGCTGCCCCGTCTTATTTCTCTTCATTATGCACCACACATAGTATAGAGGACAAGATCAAAACAATAAACATGGCACGCGAAATAGGGTTTGAAGTTTGCAGCGGTGGCATCATAGGCATGGGGGAAACTCGCAGGCAACGGATCGAATTGGCGCTGGAACTCCGAAGGATAGACCCGCATTCAATACCTATCAACCTATTGTGTCCCATCCCCGGCACTCCTCTTGAAGGTCAGGAACCGTTATCCGATGAAGAGATACTCAACACGATCTCTTTCTTCAGGTTCATCCATCCCACAAAAATCCTACGCTTTGCCGGAGGCAGGGCAAAAATGTCTCGCGACACTCAGCTGAAAGCATTAAGGATCGGGATGAACGGCGGCATCATGGGTGACATGTTGACCACTATAGGTTCAAAAGTCAACGAGGATAAAAAACTTATAGAGGAAGGCGGATACAACTATTAAGAAGCTAACACAAAACAAACATACAGAGCGAGACTGACCGGTCAGTCTCGCTCTGTATGTTTGTTAAGATGCCGTCTGAATTTACAGACTTACAAGCTTATATTTTTGAGTTCCAAGTCCTATTTTCTCGCCATAATCAAGGGTGTGCATGCCATGACGCGAATCAATACGCTCAATAAGGTGTATCTTGCCATGATCCTCGGAAGAGCGCACAAGATCCGTGCAAGCTTTGTCCAAGGCAACCGGGTCAAGGGAGGCAAGGATGCCGATATCTCCCATCTTGGGATCTTCAGGTGAAGAATCACAATCGCAATCCACTGACAGGTTATTTGCAACGCTTATGTAGATTATATTCTCCCCCGCATGATCGGCAATAGATTTTGCAGCTTCTGCCATAGACTCCAGAAAATCATCCTGCTCTGCAGCCACCCAACCATTTTGTGCCGTCTCTGTCTTGCCGGCACTGTGGATATACATTTTTCCGTTGGAAGACCCTATACCGATCGACATGTTCTTCACCGCACCGCCGAAACCGCCCATCGCATGCCCTTTGAAATGACTGAGTATAATTGTGAAATCATAATCAGGATAGTGAGAACCTACTATATCATATTTGAGATGCTTGCCATTCTTGACAGGCAATTTAACCTCCCCCTCGGCATCCATTATGTCAACCGGGGCAATCGCGGTGAATCCATGATCTTCCGCCGCCTTGAGATGATCAGCCGTGCTGAACCGTTTGCCGGTATAAGCGGTATTGCACTCTACGATAGTGCCATTGACCAATTTCACAAAAGGAGCTATCAGCGATGGCTTCAGGAAATTATGTCCGCCAGGCTCTCCGGTAGATATCTTTACGGCAACTTTACCTTTTGCCTTACGTCCGAGTGCTTCGTAAAGCCTTATTATGGCTTCAGGAGAAATTTCTTTTGTCATATAAACCACCGCTCCTTCATCAGAAGTGCCGGATTCATTTTTTACTGAAGTCACACCCTGCGAACAAGCAGCAAAGGCAACAACCGCCATTAGCAGGAAAGCAATAATATTGTTTCGTTTCATAAGTAAGATTGAAAATTAGTTTATAAGTAGATGTATTGCTTATTTAAAAATAGTTTTAACAAAATTAAGAATAATTCATCAATTATAAATATCATTTTTACTGAAATACATACCAAATTCAACTAAGCCTGACCTAATAAGCTGTTTAAACAGAATATACCGATCACAAACTATTATGCAAGCTGATGCGTTATATTAATGATATAAATAAGTAATAAAAATTAACCGATTATGGCTTTTTTGCTGAATCACCATACATAAACACGTAATTAAAGAGACATGAAAAAATTAATGATCGCACTGGCTATGATCCTAGGTGTTGCCACCTTCAGCACAGCCAAGGATATTTATGCGCACGATGCTTCCGCCCTCCCCAAGGCTGCGCAGACCACCATAGCCAATAATTTTAAAGCAAAGGTAAGTCTTGTAAAAATAGACAAGGATTGGGGACGAGTAAGCGAATATGACGCGATCTTGACTGACGGCACTGAAATAAGTTTTGACAGCAAGGGAAATTGGGAGAATGTCGAGGTCAGCAATACGAAATCCGTGCCGGCAGCATTTGTTCCCCAGGCAATACGAAACTTCATTGCCAAGCAACAGCCGGGGCAACGTATCGTAGGCATAGACCGCGACCGCCGGGGATATGAAGTGGAACTCTCCAACGGTATAGACATAAAATTCGACAAAGCGGGGAAATTCCTCAGCTACGACGATTAACCGGGAGCACGAAAACCAAACAATAAATTATTGCGCAGCTTAAAATTCCATGGAATTTTAAACTGCGCAATAATTTTTATGAAAAATTAATCATTTAAATTTTGCATTAATTGAAATTATTACTAATTTTGTAATCGTTACAATTATGTTAATAACAAACATCCGATGACAGAAGACATAAGATACAATCAAACGGAATTAGCGGATATGCTACACAGGGCGGGAATCCGACCTTCAGTGCAAAGGATATCCATATTCTCGGTGATAGCTAATTCCAGGCTGCATCCTTCTGCCGAAGATATATACAAAACATTGGCAGAGAATTTTCCATCCTTATCAAGGACAACTGTATACAATTCCCTGCATACATTGACTGAGGCCGGTTTAATATGCCGGATAGAAGCCGAGAGCGGCAATATGCGCTACGACCTTGCAATCCAAGCCCCTCACAGCCATTTCATATGCAGGAAATGCAGTAAAATCTTCGACATGGAAATGCCGGACGGACTATGCAAGACAACCTCCGGCAATTTCTTGATTGAGAGTGTGGATGTATATTACAGGGGAATATGCCCCAATTGTACTGAGTGTTAAACATATAATTAAATTGAATAAAATGAAAGAATTAAAAGGAACAAAAACAGAACGCAACCTTCAGGATGCATTCGCCGGAGAATCACAGGCTCGTAACAAATATTCTTATTTTGCATCAAAAGCAAAGAAGGAAGGTTTCGAACAGATAGCTGCCATCTTTGAAGAAACAGCACAGAATGAGAAAGAGCATGCGAAACTTTGGTATAAGCTCCTCAACGGTGGTGAAATAAGCGATACCATGACAAACCTCCGCGATGCAGCCGAAGGCGAGAACTATGAGTGGACCGACATGTATGACCGCATGGCTCAGGAAGCTGATGAGGAAGGCTTCCCCGAGATTGCCCGCAAGTTCCGTGGCGTTGCCGCTGTTGAGCGTCACCATGAGGAGCGTTATCGTAAATTGCTTGAAAATATAGAGCAGGGAATCGTATTCTCCCGTGAGGGCGACACAGTGTGGATCTGCCGTAACTGCGGACATCTCCACATTGGCAAGAAAGCTCCCGAACTGTGTCCTGTATGCGCACACAAACGCGCATTCTTCGAAATTGAAGCAAACAACTACTAATTAAGGATTTATATCAAATCTGCAACGGGTTGACATTCAAGTCAACCCGTTACTTTTCACATAAAGGTATAAGTTCACACTTCATTACCTGCATCTTGGCTATACCTACGAGAAAAACATAGGATTCCAATAATTTTTTTCTTTCGCCATCGTTCATTAAAAGCGTAAGCAAGAACTCACTTATTAATAAACACATAAAATATGAAAATCAAATCATTATCAGTGATGCTTATAGCAGCTGCTATAACTTCATGTTCAGGAAACAAGAGTGCATCAAATGCAGATTCAGCTGATATGCTGAATGATCAGGACGTAGTAGCTGCAATAGACCTTACAGGTAAGTGGCACATGGAAAATATCGTTGTTAACGATTCTTTGTCTGTCCGTCCTTCCGAAGCTGTGCCTGGCACAGAGCAGTATATTACATTCAGCGATAGCACCTACTCTATCCAGACAAACTGCAATACAATTTCAGGATCATATATCCTCAAGGGTGATTCAATCACATTGGGAGACGGACCGGCAACATTGATGGCATGCGACAATATGGCGACAGAAGATGCATTGCGCCAGATAATCCCGAACATATCAACAGTCAGCGTTGAAAACGATTCAACCGTTAAGCTTAACGGAGCTTCCGCTTCTGCATACATCCTCCTCCATAAAGCTTCCGAGAAATAATAGGAAGTTAAATAAATTATGATGGCGGAGTGTCAAATTGAAGTTGTTTAAACAACTTCAATTTGACACTCCGCCATCTAAACATGAAGACTCGCCCCGATAAATGATTCCTTACCGGCAATTTCATCCGTAATGTTCAGAATCCTGTTCAATTCCTTTACGATTGTCCGCTCCTCGCTATGTCCGGTGGTAAGAAGACGAACTATGGGCAAACCGTACTTTCCCAATATCCGGTCTTTCATATCATCTTTCCGACGTTGTTCCGCCGAGAGCCTATGATATGTATATCCATCAGTCTCAATCGCCATTACCGGTGCCTTTGACACCTTATTGAACAGCATGAAGTCAACATGCGTTCCCGTTCGCGATATATACCTCCTCTCTTCCTCGCTCAACTTATCCGCAAATTGCATGGAACCTGCCAAAAGATAACGGAGCGGATAAGCAAAGCTACTTGCAATATCCCGGAATTGAGGATAGGAGGAAAGAATCTTTAGAATCAACCTGTTGGTGATATTCTCAGATTCAAATTCCGATACATCCCCTTCTCCCCTTTTGTATCCTACATTCGAATGAAGGAAATCAAACACTGAGAGCAACCCGCTTTTGAGCATTTTCCCTTCATGATATCTGATATATTGACAGAGGTCATGGATATTACCCTTTAATTTCTGGTCGTTTCCACTGACCACAATCCCGAACACTTTCTTTGCCCGCGACACTGCCACATTCAAAAGATTTGCATCATCGGCAAACTCGGATATTTTATCATCCGTGACACTGAAGATTATCGCATCCTTTTCACGGCCTTGAAACTTATGAACCGTTGCCGATTCATATCCAGGAATGCACTCCCCTATCTTATCTACCTGACAATTGTAAGGGGCGATAATACCGACATCCGAATCTTGAGGCAGTTGCGGTATAATCTCTTCTTTCATAACGTCAATCTCGCGCTGATTGAATCTCCCCTTGCCGGGAATCCGATATGAATGATGACCTTCGCTTGTGGAAACCGCAAGCAACGGGGAATCTCCGACTCCCCTCCGGGTCATGATAAGGAGATTTCCTCCATAAAACTTCTGATTGCAGAAATTTATAATATCCGGATGACACCGATAATGCTCCTTAAGCAAAGTTTGGGGCACATCCGGAATCGCATCCAGCACGGAACTGAGAAAACTATGCCTGCCACAATTATAACATTCCTTAACCTTGCATCCATTCCAAATCTCTTCAAGACCATTCCTGATTGCTTCCATTTTCTCAACATCTTCCTCTTTTACGACATTCGGAAGCTGCATGGTATCTCCCACTATCACAGCATTCCTCGCACATGTCAACGCAAGCATACCCGTTTCAATCGCCACCTGCGATGCTTCATCCATGATAACATAGTCAAATATCGTATTGTCGTTAAAGCAGTTCTTGGCAGAAAAGGTGGTGCTGAGCACCACGGGATATTCCTCAATAACCTCTTCCCCTTGTTTGAAAAGATCTTCTATCGAATTGAACACTTTCCGACTTTCGGCAAGCCATCTCTCGGCAAGCCGTGCTTTCAAAATGGACTCTGAATTTTCTGTCATGCCGTTGACAAGAGCCGTTGAATCATACTTGCTTAAAAGGGATTCCAAGTCTCTTATTTTCTTTTCATACTCATTTATACGGCTCTCAAAAAACAGGCGTTCACCCTCCGCGATAACCAGATAAACAGAATCTTCTGTCAGCTTTGTCCTTATCCTGAGTCCCAACCTGCATTCGATAGTTAATTTCAATCGTTCCACAGCAATCCATAAGTTGCGGATTTTGCTGTCAGATACTTTGACAAGGATCTCCGACAAGCGATTTAGCCTACGTAGATATTTCAAGGCTACACGCGAAAGCATTTTGCACTTGCCAATATATTCAAAAGATTCTCCGGCAATCCATTTCTCAAAATTCTCTTTCTCCTTTCTTATTTCCGCGATCTCCTGACGGCATATGGCAAGACTCTCTTGTGTAGAAAACACATCTTCCAGTAACTTCAAGTTACCGGCAACAATTCCCGACATCGATCTTATCTCATCTTCCGACTTTTGCCATAACGCCAAATCATGATTAACTTCCGGCTGATTTTCTATAAAAGCACATTTGTTTGACTTGCTACCCAATGGTGCAACAAGGAAATCCAATCCATATTTCTTTAATTTGTCATATACATTACGGGTGGCGGAATTATTACTTGAAACAACCAATATACTTTTGCGAGACAGAATAAGATTTGCAATTATATTCAATATGGTCTGTGTTTTACCGGTGCCGGGAGGACCTTGAATCACACTCAATTGACACTCCATCGCATTCCTGACCGCTTTCATCTGACTCGAATTACATCCGAAAGGAAAAATCAATGGCGCTGAAGAACTGTGTCCAATCTCTTTTGCAGGATTAAGATAGAGAGATGCTACTGTTTGAGGATCAACAAAGTTAATATTTGAATACATCCGTTCCAACGTGCCCCGGCAATCTTCATTAACATCTTCAGATTTACCTATAGTGTTCAACGAGGCACATTTACTGAAATATTGAAACAAAGAGACCGTTTCATCTCCCTGAATGCATGACCTGCGGATCTCAACCTCCGAAGCGGGGTATTGCAAAATAAATTGAGACTTATCTTTTTGGCTTTGAACACGATGGTATAAAAATGCATGTCCCCTGCCCCGAACACACGGACCTCTTCAACATCCCACTTCAGCTTTCCTTTAATCAAGACACGGCTATAAGATATGTCCACGATCCGGGGAGAACTAAGCCACAAAACGTTTTCGGGATTATAGGTATATACAGACTCCGAGCCTTCAAACTTGACAGAATATTTCCCGTCCTCAACTGAAATGTCAACAATATTTCCAGTTTTATACTTACCTTTAATAATGATCAAGTGTTCCTTGCAATCCATACGTACCAAACATTTATCGGCTGATCAAAAACAGACCATCCAATTTTAATAACGATCCTGGACCTTATCAGATTGTTTCATTTCATTCCAATCTAAACAAACAGATAAGCAAATCAAATAAAATAGATCAGCAAACGTTTCGAGAGTATATTTAAGCATATTTTATGATTCATTTTGAAACAGAACGCCTGATTCTGCGCTCATGGAAGCAGGAGGATTTATCCGTGTTCATTGCGATGAACAAGGATAGCCGTGTCATGCGTCATTTTCCCTCAACACTCAGCGAAACAGATACGGAAGCGTTTTACAACCGGATACAGGATGAGATCAATCGCAATGGCTGGGGACTTTATGCAGTTGAAATTAAATCCACCGGAGAGTTCATCGGATATGTCGGGCTACATGAAATCGGTTTCGAGACATATTTTACCCCCGGAATCGAGATTGGCTGGCGGTTAGCCGCAGATCATCATAATAATGGCTACGCAACAGAAGCAGCAATAGAGGTATTAAGAATAGCAAAATCATCAGGCTTACAACGCATTTATTCTTTCACCTCCAAACTCAACAAACCATCCGAACGGGTGATGCAAAAAATTGGAATGACCAAGACCGGTGAATTTGAACATCCCAACCTCCCGCATGATTCCCCATTGCGCACCCACGTCCTCTACCAAATCGACTTTTAAACCATATATCTGAAATACAATAATACTCAGAAATCGCAACAAGCGAGTGCAGAATTAAGCTTACTTAAAATATGCCGAGCGTACAGCGATCGCCTGAAAAGCATATCAAAGGTATATAGTAACTTTAAACCTTTCGCGCCATACAGATGCGCGTACAAAATCGTTATACTGAAGCCAAGGAGGATTATAACATTTGACTGTAAAATTTTGAACAGAAAAATATATTGAATATATTTTAATATTCACTTTTTTACTATCTTTGCATCATGAATAGTCCATTGGAACATTTAGGAAACATACCTGTCACTGCTGCTGCCTTAGAATCTCTTTTTCCAAATATAAAAGGCAGCAACCAGAAAATCAGGTTGCTTGAGCGTGACAAACAAGTCATCAGGCTCAAGAGAGGGCTATATGTGTGTAGCCCAGAGGAGACCGGTATCGCCTTGTCTACAGCACTGATCGCGAATCATCTTTACACTCCGTCGTATGTCTCTATGTCATCGGCTCTGCGTTATTATGGGCTGATACCGGAAGGAGTCTATGTCATGCAATCCATGACGCTGAAGCATTCCCGCGATTTCGATACTCCTGTAGGCAGGTTTGAATATACCCGCATATCCAAGGATTCGTTCTCCGTGGGGTTATCAAGTATCATAAAAACGGGGTATGCCTTTGTGATTGCAACGCCGGAAAAGGCGTTGTGCGATTTGGTCGCCAACTCCTCCGGAGTGAATCTTCGATATCCCAAGGATGCGGCTATTTATCTGGAGGAAGATATCAGAATGGAATTGAATGATTTCAGACAAATGGATTCTGCAGTTTTGGAAGCATATGCAAAAGTCGGAAAGAAGGCTGATTCTATCCGAACATTATTAAAACTACTGAAGCAATGAAAAATGATATATATGACAGTATGCTTTCCGCATACGATTTATCTACAGAGCAGCAAAAGCGGAATGCTATTTTCGAGGTCAACCAGCAGGTGATACTTGCCGGGCTTCATAATGGTGGATTCTTTGACGTGGCATCGTTTTATGGAGGCACTTGCCTGAGAATTTTCCACGGACTTCAGAGATTCTCGGAAGACATGGATTTCTCTCTCTTGACCCCTGATGACGATTTCGATTTCACGAAGTATTTTATGCCAATCATTAATGAATTTGCCATTGTCGGCAGAGAGGTAGAGATAACAAAAAAGGACAAGAAGAGTTTCGGGAAAGTGGAATCTGCATTTCTTAAAGATACCACAGATGTATATGATGTGTCATTCCAGACGGATAAATCAATAAAGATAAAGATCGAGGTTGATACTCAGCCGCCGTTGAATTTCAGGACTGAGCAGAAACTTCTGCTACAACCACATTCTTTTATGACACGCTGCTTCTCATTACCGGATTTGTTTGCCGGTAAAATGCACGCTTTGGTTTATCGAACTTGGAAAAATCGCGTGAAAGGGCGTGATTGGTATGACTTTGAATGGTATGTCCGTCACAATGTGCCATTGGGTTTTACACATCTTGCCGAACGTGCCTTGCAATTCAATAATGAAGTTCTTGACAAGGAGTCGTTTATTCTTCGACTGAAAGAAAAACTGGAGTCGGCAAACCTGAATCAGGTAAAAAACGACGTGCTTCCGTTCGTAAAAAATCCTCAAGAACTTAACATCTGGTCAAATGATTATTTCGTTCAGCTGGCTGACATGATGAGGTTTGAATGAGAATAAGTTCTATCGCAATTCTCATGTATTGCTGTCTGGATAAAACTTTTTGAAGCGAGATAAATTAGGACTGATTCTTGCAAAACAAACGACTAAAATCGATTGCCATTTGCAGGAGTCAGCCCTTTTCTGTCATTTTGTGTATACCTATGTCCTATTCGGGTTTCGCTATGATTTTTTGAGGCTTTCATACTGCTCATATATGTCAGGGATTTGATATTACAGCATAGCCCTCATAGTAGTTATCTCTGAGTTCAAGAGTTAGAAGCTGTTTAAAAATATTACTTTATGTCCGGCTCTCTTTTGTTAAAATCCATTCGCGGCGCAGTCACATAGCCCGCTATGCTCCTTTGCCTTAAATGAATTTTATTCAAAAGAGAGCCGCCCCAAATTTCACAGTTATTTTTAAACAACTTCTTTATCGTTAAGAGCGAGTTCGATTCCATAAAGTTCAAAATGTTCTCTAAACTTGTCAAAGAACTCTTTTGCCGATTTGACCCCGGTTTCTTTGATATATCTGACATAACATTCCCGCCGTTTTTTGAACTATGGAATTGGATTTTTCATTTCCACCGTATAAATAAGGCTGTTAAATAGTGTTTGAAGCGACAATAACCACTTTGAATGATTCGCCTAAAGAATCGTCGTTCGTGATACCCCATCTAACATCGATATCGGGATTTGCTTCCGACAAAGCAGAAGGAACTACAGAGATTTCCGTCATGTTTGGCTGTCTTTTGCCACAATGAAAACTAATAAGGAGACTTTTTATTTTATCAATAGAGTAAGGCAGCTCATTTATCGCCTTCGTAAAAGCTTCTTCAACTTTAGAGTCAGTCCCTGTAGTTATCCAATTTTCTCCCTCTGCTGACAGAACGCCGATAACATCATCTTTATCCAAATTGATGAATCCATTTGATTCTACAATCGCGTCAAGTTCTTTGATGTCACCATAAACATCGTAGCCATTCCAATTTGAAAGTTCAGTATCCATATCTTTAAATTATAAGTAAGTAGGCTGTGCGTATCTCTTCTCTTCAGGTAAATTTCCGACAGTGCGCAGAGCACATTGTCGCTCAGCGGATTGCAAACATTAGAAAACAGCCCCCAAATGCTCCGTTTTTACCTTCTGAAAATCGCTTTCTCCGCCCCTCCTGGGCCTGCGTTTTTGTATCGGCAAATGCCTTTCTGTCATTCGCGATTAGGCTTGAAGCGCATGTCGGCCAAAGGCATGTGCGCGGTGGCTAAGCCATCAAGACTCACCGCAAAGGTAACTATTTTCAGGGAAATATCCTAATTGGATTTGGTCAGTTCAAAGATTATTTATAACTTTATCACCATGGTAATAATTACTGCAGTAATAAAATATGAAGTTCTATAATCGCACTAAGGAAATAGAGGAACTAAAGCGGATACAAGGGCGAGCCTTTGAATCTCGGTCAAGAATGACAGTGATAACCGGCCGGCGTCGCATCGGTAAGACATCGCTTGCTCTGCGTGCCACGCAAGGGGAGTATCCTACAGTATATCTTTTTGTCAGTCGTAAAAATGAGGCAGCCCTGTGCGAAGAGTTCGTCGGATTAATCTCGACATCTCTCAACTGTTATGTACCATCGGAGATAAAAACTTTCAAGGCGCTGTTTCATATGATGATGGAACTTGCAAAGGCCCGTAAGTTTAATCTGATTATTGATGAATTTCAAGAATTTTTCAATATTAACCCATCGGTATTCAGCGATATGCAGAATATTTGGGATATGTACCGCAACGATACGAACGTGAATCTTCTGCTGATGGGTTCGGTGTATTCGATGATGCACAAGATTTTTGAAAGTTACCATGAACCATTGTTCGGCAGAGCGGATGCTACTATACGTCTGTCAGGTTTCGGGACGGAAACCATGAAGGAGATTATGCGTGATTTCCGTCCGGACTACAACAATGATGAACTGCTTGCTTTTTACTGCCTTACCGGAGGTGTGCCGAAATATATCGAACTATTGTGCGAGGATACCGATTTGTCTATTGACGGGATTTTCAACTATGTAGTCAGGGAAAATTCTCCGTTTATATATGAAGGACGCAATCTGCTGATAGAAGAATTCGGCAAGGATCATGGGTTATATTTCTCAGTTCTCAGCTGTATAGCATCAGGGACAAACACCCAGGGGGCGATTGAAAGTGCATTAGGGGGCGTGACTGTGGCAGGCCATCTGAAGCGATTGATTGAGGATTACTCACTAATCAAACGGGTGCGTCCGATTATGTCGAAGCCACGCTCTCAGAATGTGCAGTATGAGATAACCGACAATTTCTTGAAATTCTGGTTCAACTATTTTGACCGCAACCAAACACTGGTTGAAATGGGTAACTACGACCGCCTTCGTGAAATTGTCGTATCAGATTATCCGACATATTCCGGTCATATTCTTGAAAAATACTTCCGGCTCAAAATGATGGAAAGCCATGAGTACGTTAACATCGGCTCGTGGTGGGAGCGCAAAAAGGGCAAGGAAGCCAACGAAATAGATATAGTCGGCATCAAGACAGATGACAAAACCGCTGTAGTCGCTGAAGTGAAACGTCAGCACCGTAACTACGACCATAAGTTATTCATGGATAAAATAGAGCGTATCAAGTCATGCCTCCTCATGAAATATGATATCGAGGCAAAGTTATTGACTTTGGAGGATATGTAATGAAGATAC
>CASBHZ010000035.1 GCA_949123685.1 uncultured Bacteroidales bacterium
TATCAGTCTCATATTCATTGTCAGATTTAAATGGATTCTTTTTAAATTCATCTGTCGCAATATCTACCAAATAGTAGGCGGCTGAAATTGCCAGAGGCATCCATCCTCCTGATAAAGAGGCAAAACCTATGCCGATATCCAGTAGATATTTCCCGTAAATTGAGGGATCTCTGCCACCCTCGGTGTATAAATAGTCATATAATTTATAGCTGCTGTTTAATATACTTAAGATTCCGCATCCTCTTGCAATCTTAGTGCTGATATTGAGGAATGTGCCCAGGGTTTTGCCCATCTGTGCCGGTGGAGCGGCAAATTTAATCAACTCGTTCTGAACGCCGAGCGAGATGCCTAACCCTCCTGCAATCTTGGTTGCGTCATCAGGGTCTATTGGAGGAGGATCTATGTGTTTCGTTATTCGAACAACTGTAATGGTGAATTCACCATTTTCATTAATGTGATCTTTAAGGGTGACTGATATGAAAGCCTCTCCTGTAGCTTTATCAGTAAGTACCGGACACCCTGGCCAGTATTTTGCAGCGTATTTTTCCCCTTCCTTTTTATCTCGGAATAGCCCTGTTGGGTCGGAATAGTTTATAGGGTCGCCGGCGCAGAATGTGTATGGGGAGACGTCGGGGGTGTTGAAGACTGCGAGCACTCCGCCCTGGATGTCGTGTAGATATACGTGGAGCGCCGAGTCCATAGCGGTGAAGAACCCGTTGTCGACATGCACGCGCTCCGCGCTGACGTGATGGCGTATGGTTGAATTATTTTGAATAGGCATTTCTCTGTCTACGACGTTTTCTTAGATATTTCCTGATTATGTGGTAATTTTAAACCTAATCTTCTCATGTGTAAAGTCATCATAGTTTCAATGACTTATTTCTATTTACTCTCCTTTGTGATTTCCTATACACTTTGGAATACAGTAGGATGAACGGCAACATTAAAATATATGGTGCAATAGCATATATAGTCATCATCGCAGCTTCGACATATTTAGACAGAATAGTCACTTTTGATATAATTGTGTGTATGTGGTAGTCGACGTTGTTGCCTATGGATATTTCTGCATAAAAGATGATACTATATGCAAGCGAAATATACATCGTATGGCTGAATTTTAGCAATATTGCCTTGTCGATGTTAAATTTATAACAAAGCCATGTGAACAGTGCAAAAAGAAGGGAAAGCTGTATAAAAGTCGTTGCCCACAATAATCCGATTACCTCAATGCTATCCACCCCAGAAATATAGCAGAACATTATGGCGCAGAAAGTATACGAGAGAATAAAAATTACGCACGTGGCAATAAGATTTAGATATATCCAAGTGCCTTTATATGTGTTGATTGTTTTCATTGCAATCTTTGTTGATGTGAATGCCTTGTCAGAGAAATAAACCTTGGTGATCGTCCGTCTCTGTGTTCCTTGCCCTTTCTCGGTCTTTTCTCCTCCGAGATTTCCTATACATTTTTGAATATAGTAAAATGAATGGTAACATTATAATGTAAGGTAGAATGGAATAGAAAATAACAGACATGTATTCCGAATAGAGATACTTAAGATTAAATCCAGACACGATGCTGTTTGTATAAAAGTCAGCATTGGAGCCGATATTCATTTCCGTGTAAAAAATGAAGCCGAATGCAAACGAGATAATTATTGAGTGGTTGAATCTCAGCAATATTGCCTTGTCGATGTTAAATTTATAACAAAGCCATGCGAACAGGGAGAAGATTAGCGCAAATTGCATCAGGGTGGCTCTCCACAGAATGGCGATATTTAAATCTCCTTCAAAAGTTATTATATAGCCAAATATAATGGTGCAGAAAGTGTACGTGAAAATGAAAATCACGCACATGGCAATTAGATTCCGATATATCCACATGCCATTGGATGTATTAATCGCTTTCATCTGGAGATAGTTTAATATGTTTTCTAAAAAAATCACTCAAGTCATCAACAAACGATGTAATTCTATGAACATCATTTTAATAACAGTGGTTAGATTTTTATCGCACCATTACTAATATTAATCCGAAAATAATATTAATCCGAAAATTGCAACTAATATAGATGTTTTAAGCAGCATAATCAGACTGTACCATCTGCAGACTTTTAGACGATACAATTGATTATTATAAATTATTTTTAAATATCTTTTGCCCCGATAAAAGTATATGGAATAAAGAGTAAACGAAATTAGCATAGTCGCTATTCCGATGGAATAGACACCTACTTTAGTTAAGGTAATGCCGTTGATATCGAATATAAAAAACATCAGAATAATATAAGGTACTTTGGATGAAGAAACGGTTAGAACCGAATAGATGCATGACCATCTATGGCTTTCTCCATTTTTATAATTTACCCAATATTGATGGTAGAATACACTATTAATGAAGTGCTTCATATATTTCATCATCTTTTTTATCAGTCTCATATTCATTGTCAGATTTAAATGGATTCTTTTTAAATTCATCTGTTGCAATATCAACAAAATAGTAGGCGGCTGAAATAGTCAGAGGTATCCATCCTCCTGATAAAGAGGCAGCACCTATGACGATATCCAGTAGATATTTCGCGTAAATTGAGGAATCTCTTCCACCCTCGATGTAATAGCCATAAAGCTTACAGCCGCTGTTTAATATACTTAAGATTCCGCATCCTCTTGCAATATTAGTGCTGATATTGTAGAATGCGCCCAGAGTTTTGCCTATCTGCGCCGGTGGAGCGGCAAATTTAATCAACTCGTTCTGAACGCCGAGCGAGATGCCTAACCCTCCTGCAATCTTGGTTGCGTCATCAGGGTCTATTGGAGGAGGATCTATGTGTTTCGTTATTCGAACAACTGTAATGGTGAATTCACCATTTTCATTAATGTGATCTTTAAGGGTGACTGATATGAAAGCCTCTCCTGTAGCTTTATCAGTAAGTACCGGACACCCTGGCCAGTATTTTGCAGCGTATTTTTCCCCTTCCTTTTTATCTCGGAATAGCCCTGTTGGGTCGGAGTAGTTTATAGGGTCGCCGGCGCAGAAGGTGTAGGGGGAGACATCGGGGGTGTTGAAGGCGAGCTGGTCGGGAGTGGTGAACATCGCCAGCGCGGGGTTGAGCCAGCGGGCGTTGAAGTCGTAGAGGTTCACCCCCGACTCGGCAGTGAACTCCTTGCCTCCGAACCACCGGCGGTTGACGTCCACCTCAGACAACGTTTCCGACGAATGTGGCATTCCGTATGGGTAAGTCTCCACAATCTGCTCCATCTGTGACCCCGCTGTATTGTAGACTGCGAGCACTCCGCCCTGGATGTCGCGGAGATATACATGCAGCACCGAGTCCGCAGCGGTGAAGAACCCGTTGTCGACATGCACGCGCTCAAGTACGCCATCGCAAAGTTCGAATGCTCCGCAATAGTCGCGCCGGGTGTCGTTCTCTGGAATAATCTGCGCCAGTTTTGTACCGTCGGCAGAATAAAGGAAGTCAATTTCCCCGTCAGCGGTCGTGACTTTTACCGGTCGGTTGCACGAATCATATTGAATATCCTCGATGTCCCGGCTCATGTCGCGTGTCTGGTTGCCGTTGGCATCATACCCGAAGTCACCGTTCTCCCAAATCCCCTCCGGTATGTCGAGAGAATTCTCGAGCAACACAGTCCCCGCCTCCTCGGTCATGGAGGTGAGCTGATTGCCGGAAAAGGAGAGGGAAACATTGTCAATCTCCCCGTAAGTGTTGGTAGCTATTAAACCATTGCGTGAAATTTGTGTTATGTTGCTGTTCAGGTCGTAGTCGTAAGAAGTAGAGAAGTCTGTGGAAGTCAGAGCTGTGCCGTTTCTGCGAGTGAATGCGGCGGAAGACAATCTTCCCAAGGCATCGTACTCATAACTATAGATGTTTCTAGACTTGAATATTCGCTTATTCCGGATAACTATTTGATTTATTGAGCGCAGGGTTATCTTGCCCGAATAAGAAGGATTCGCGCCGTCAGCGTAATCATAATTCTGAATAAGTCCCGTGCGTCCGATTTGTGTGGTCCATCCGTGGCAGTCGTATTCGAAATATGTCGTGTTGGCAGGGATGGAGTCAACGATGACGCGTCCCAGCGCATCAAACGCCATTCGATGAAGTGTCTGCGCCGGACCGCCGTCGAACGACGCCGTTGCAGAGGTCAGCCTTCCGAACGCATCGTAAGCGTTGGAAGTCATCACGGAATGCGAAGTGCCGTCAGGCATGAGCAGGATCTGCTTCTCCGAAAGTTTCATACCCGCCATAGAATACGTGAAATCGCGCGTAAGGATGTCGCCACGGTGAGTCAGCTCCACAGAGCGGACGAGCCTCTCCTCATCATCGTAATAGTTGACGCAGGGCAATAGCTTGGAGACACCACCCTTCCCAGAGACCGCAGACAGCGTCGCGGTCAGCAGACCTTTCGGTGACGTCAGCGCCCCGACCGGAGCCGCGCAGTGAGAAGCCACAGCCGCAAATGGAGAGCCCGCGTCCCCCGATAAGAAATAATAGCCGTCGTAATACCCCGCCGTCAGCACCTGCGCGTTCTCGGGCAGCGACAGCGAACCGCCACCGACAGCATACCCCGAGACCGCAGTGCCCGTCAGCGACCCAGAAGTAGCCGTAGTCGAAGCAGACAGCGAGCAGACAGGCGGCTCAAGGTCGTCGGAGCCGATGTCAAAGACATCCCCGTTCTCAGACGCGCAAGTGCCCGCCAGCACCTCGCGACCCAGAGCATCGCGCAACACAAAAGACATAGTGCCATCCACCGACTGATTTCCGTCGCGAGACAAGACAAGTCGGTTGTCCGCGTCATATGCATACCTCACCGGCTCGCACCCCGGCATCTTGCTCATGCGCAAACGGCGCTTCCTGTCGTAACTACGGATAAATGCATAGTCGCGGATAAGGTTGGTCGAGACATACCCCGTCGTGCCCCCTGCTTGCGATGAGAGTTCAGGAGGAATAACGATCAGTGGATTGCCCCAGGCGTCGCATACCGTATAGGTGTCAGCAAACTCACCGTCAGATAGAACCTTCCGGCTGAGCACCTGCCTCCCCAGACAATCGGTAAACACCATCGAGACACGCCTGTCGCCGTCTTCGCGTCGCACACAGTCCAGTTCGCCGTCTGCATAGATGCCTGCCAGACTGAGTCTCGAACCGTTCCACTTCCAGCGTTTTACCTTGCGCTCGGTCACCGTCGTAGAACTGCATGTCTCCCATGCTTTGGCGGGATGCTCCGCATAACCCGTGCCCCCTAACGTCACCGACAGTGGCGTTTTTGACACCTCCCGCGGATACACGCTGAGGCTAACCGCCTCAGCATCGTGGTAAGTGGCAATAGCCGCCTCCTCCCTTTTCGTAAGCTTAGTAAACAGCTGCGGCAGATCCGAGGCTGTGGTTTCTGAGAACGGCAACCAGTTCTCCGTGACACGCCCCAAGGCATCATATACGCAAACCGAGACATTATCCTGACCATCACCGCCATATCCCTCCCTGATTACTGCAGATTCAAGACCGAAGCCATCATAATGTTTCGCGACAGAAGCCGCGTTGCCAGGAGTAGCAGACTTGCCATAATCCGTGGTCCGTATTTTATTAGCACCATGTATGCCGCCGTCCTGCCTCTCCTGATACAGAAGATACTCGATATCTTGCACAATGTTGCCCGCAGAATTGCGGACCTCGCTCAACCGTTGCCCCGAATACACGACCCCCATCGACTTGCCAGAAGGGTATGAAATGCCTGTGCATCCCACCAGCGGCACATGCTCATACTCGTGTCGCAGCGTGGAACTGGATGTCTGTCCGGAGTCCGGAGCGGAACCGCCGACAGATGCGTCGCTCTCGATGTACGCCGTAAGTTCATCGCCCGAATATCCCCACTCATACGACTTCTTCGGTTTGCCGGTCTGTGTGACGGTCGTTGGCAAACCATGCTGAGAATAAGAAAGGACATCAAGGCGATCCAGCATTCCACCGGCATCATTGATATCGGCACCCACCAGAGTCTTTATAGACGAAAGCCGCGTGAGCGAGCGCGAACCGCACTGGAAACCGGCATAAGAGAAAGCGCGGGTCAGGGTGTCGCAACGGTCCAGCACCCACATCTCGCGCACCGGAAGCGAGCGCAGACCGCGGGAAGCTATTTCCTTGTCGGCCTGTGCCAGCGACATGTCCATAATCGCCGTGTGATGCTGCAGTTCATGCCCGCCTTCTCGCACGGTGGTGCCCGTCTGGCAGAAAAAAGAAGCCATGGTTCTGAACTCGCTGGAGTTCCATGGATTATAGGTATTCGACGGTTTGATGACGAAGTCCCCGATATCCTTGCGCTTGATTATGAATGTGTCAGTAGGTATTACCTGTCCCAAAGTCTTTCTCGTATAGTGCAAGCGCGTGGTGCGCACCCTTGACTCACCGTCAGGGAAATGGCGTGTCACGGCGATGGAGTCGAGCACCCGTACCTGCGCATCCACATAGACGTTGAAGCTGTTGACATCCTGCATCGTCTGCAGGTCATCTTTCACAAGTCCGTAGATATTTTTGACCTGACGCACATTCGGTTCCTGAAAGAAATCCACCATGCGGCTTGTGGAGTCAACGGTGAAATAGAACCGTTCCTCGGTCTTGACCGCCTCATAAGCGCTGCCATTGTGGCGGAATGTGGTGAGGCGACGGAGTTCCGGTGCGCCTCCGATCCTCTCGCGGTGGTAAGTCTGCACGGATGAAGACCCGAACAACTTATGGCGTAAAGAATTGCCATATATAGGGAAAAATTTAATGGAAAGCGAACGGTCGGTGTGAGCCAAAGACGGTGTCCCCGAAGACTGGAGTACGTTGTCATTACGGAGTTTGCATCGCGACAGGTCATACTCATAGCGAGACAGCAGCGGCACGTCTATGCCCGTACCCGAGACCGACTCGTCGACGCTGCCGTAGAGAATTCGAGCCGACTCCAGAGGTGCTCCCGGACGGCGACAACCGAACATCAACGTTGCCGTAGTGTCGTAGACCGGCTCGTAAGTAGGCAGAGAACCGTTGCCCGGCGTGTACCACTTCATCCCCGAGAGCGCGGTGAAGTCAGAGAGCGTTAGCCACTCAAGTTTCATGTCGCACTGTGGCTCAGAATACGAAAACTCCCGCTTTATGACGCGCCCGGTGGAAAGATCCTTCGCGCTTATAGACTTTATGCGCACACCGATGGTCGCCACAGAATCACCGGCCTGGACCGTAGACGGCTCATAGACATAATCGGTGATTACGCCACCAGCAGAAGTGTGTCTCGTCATCGCCCCCGCAGCGATGTACATCGGCTTGGATGCCCGACGTGGATTCAGCTTCACCAATACCTCGTCAATCACGCTTAAGGATCTTGAAGAGTCTGAAGACGGCGCGTTCGGATAACCGAACACGTCGCCATATTCCGAGACTCTGTCATCTTGATAAAGAAACTCATGCGAATCCACAAGTTTGCCTTCGTCGTCTTTGACTGTGAATGACGTAAGCTTGCGTCTCGGCATCCGGTTTTCATATCCCTCGGTTTTGAAAGATACGCACCTTATGGTATTGCCGTCGGAATTAGAAAGCGTGAAACCGGCGAGGTAGACCTCCTGCCGTCCATTGTAAGCCGTAGATGAATAAGAGAAATCCACCGACCCGGTGCGCGAAGTAATACTCAGAGGGATGCGCCGGTCGGCATATACGGCCACCGCCTTCGAAAAACCGGAATTCAGGATAGACTCAGTCAACCACTGGATACCGAGCTTCTGGCCACCGTCGTCGCGCACCGACACGGCGTAAGCCGGTCGGTCGAGCGAGCGCGTAAGAGACGGCATTACGCTGTACGAGATGTCAATCTGGTCCGCGCTCTCCGGTGTGACGATGCGGCTGAGATGCCAGGCACTCACGGCTGTGAAACCGGGATGCGAAGGGATGCCCGCCTGGATATACTGCGACGAATAGCTATGCTGCGTATGCTCGCGCTCGCAAAACTCATACTTAGTGCCGTCGGGCGTGGTGATTCTGAAATCGTAGACGCCCTCCGACTTCTTCCCGATAAGTTCGATAATATTGGGCGAAGATGGCAGATGGAGCACTTTGCCGTTCATGATAATGAATTCACCTGAGGCACCGGGCAGCCGGTAAGAATAGCGGTCGACCGAAGCATCCTTCTGCCAGCGTGCCAGGTCGCGGACATAGTCTACATCGGCATCTTTCTTCTCGCGCAGTTCAAACTCCATCATCTCGTCGGGTAATCCCACAATGCGCCGGGTCACCACCCCGAGACCTTCGAAACTCCAGCCCAGACCGAGCCAGCCGGGCCTTTCGTCGGTGTGGAACGCCCCTAAACGGAAGCTTAGTCCAAGCGACATCGTGTGCGCCCCGACCTGCCACTGTGCCAGAGAAAACGACAGCGAGCCGCGACCGGTGGCCAGATCTACCTGCGGCTCAGGAGCCACGGGGAGAGAAGCCGCCTCCGGTGACGGCAACGTAACGCGCTCATCGGCAGCAGCCGTAGGCCAGAAAGGCCGCGATGCATTGTCGGCCGACTGCGCCACCGCGAACATAGACTCCGACATGCCGGCATATGCTGTAAGGACCGTCAGTACGATAGCCCTTAATAAAAAGTGTATGCCTCTTGTCGTTGTCATCATTCGTTAGTTCGTTGTTCGTTAGTTCGTAAATCGTTATTGGTTTCATCAGTCTGTAGAAGATAGATTCTAATAAATCAAAAATTTTCGGGTCAGAATATTTGTACCGCAATGCAATGTGACAAGATATTCTCCCGGCGGCAGAGAATGGAATCTGACTGTATTGCCATCGATATAGTCAGATGGATAGACTCTGCCTTGAATATCGCAAAGTGAGACAAGTCCGGAAAAGATGTCTGCCGAATTACCGCCTCGGGTGGAGTTGCCGTTGCCAATTGGGAAATCTGGCGGTAAGGTGATAGATACATCGTTTCCCGAGACTTTAACTGACAGCTCATCGATTGATAGGGGATTGGAACCTTCGTCTTCGGAATCGCGCGACGGATTGACCCCGCGCTTCTTACCTTTTGCTTTATTGTTTACGTCGTAATCGGCAGGGTGCTCGGGAAGGGGGTAATAGGAGAAGGCAGAGAAGTCCGTATCCTTCCATTTGTATTCTCTGTAAACAGCGACAGGATAGGCGCTCTGCTCCGTAATAAAGAAAGTGGCGCGGAACGACACCGGTGCGGGAACGCTGTCGGATGTCGCGGCGATGTGTCGCAGACTGCGGGTATTACCCGCGAAACTGAAAGAAAATGAAGTGACGTCGCGTAGAGTATCGCCCTCCTCGCAGACAAGCGAGAGGGCGACACTTCTGTTGACGGTCCACTTGCCGTGGAACTCCGCCGGTTCGGTAAGGAAGCGGGAATATCTCAGAGAGTCGAGGAAGGATAGTGTGCTGGAGGGGAAGGGAGCGACGGTAACCGGACGTTCCGGAGTCAGACTCCAGGTGCGGCCCTCGATGCGGTTTAGATGCAGATCTGTGGAATCGGTCATAAAATCGAGACGCATGTCCGGGAACTGTAACATCTTCAGAGTATCGCCAGACAAAAGGATTTTGAGACTCTCGATGTTCAGAGCCTCGGCGTCTGAGAGGACGATGACAGAAGAGTCTCCGTCGGCTGTGTGTATCTGCACCGAAGCCAGAGACTTGCCGCGAATCGACCGGATGCCATCAGCGTGCGCTTGGGGACACGATGCGAAAGCCGTGATAACGAGCACAAGCAGGGGGAGGGGTATGCGGCAGAGCGTCGGCATAGGCGGGAGAGGTTGATGTTGACGCTAAGTTATGCAAATATTTTGATATTTGCAACAAAAAAAACGAAAAGTTTTGAGGGTGTTTGAACTTTAGCACCTAACGGCATTCGCCCCACCATCGGTCAAAAGTACGCGGACACACTTTGCGCATAGACTCCTCGTCTCCGTCTTCCCATTCGAACTCGATTTCAGGTAATTCCTCCTCCGGCATCCTGTATCCTTTTAAAGCACGGTAGTAATAGTCGCTGTCGTTGTTGCGTCTGTTGAGTATGTCCATCACGAGGTAATCCGCATCTTCGTCTGTGGGATCTTCATCTCTTACATTTGCGAACACATCACAGAGTGAGTCCGCATTTCTCATGGCATTGTAGAACACGTCGCGACCTTGCGTGATGAGCCAGAAACGGAAATAGTCGAAACTGTCGTCGCCGCATCCACCGCGATAGATATATATGGCTGCCCAGAGATCCTGTCGGTATGATATTTTGCAGAAATGCTCCCACCAATACCTGAATCCAAACAGTTCATCGTCCGGAAGAGCAGACAATGTTTCATAGATGTTGCCGGAGGAGCGTGAATTTCCGATCAACTCCCAGAACCTATCCTCTGTCATCAATGTGGAGGCATCTTTCTTTTCGGATTCCGGGATTTCAATTTCCGGCTCGCTGTCATAAGAAGCGGTTTGCTTGCTGTTGAAAGCAGGTTCGTATGCTTCCATTTTTTTATTGCTTTTAGTACGGCAAAAGAAATTTTTCAATCTTTGAAATGGACCTACTTGTAGGTCATTACTGTAATTTGTTTTCATAATTATAAAGTATTATTCAACTGTCTTGGCTGACTATTCAGCTTTGGTTATCTTCCAGGCTTTGGATTTCGTTCCGTTAGTTACTACAAGTACATACACTCCTTTGGGAAGTTGACTTATATCCACTTCTGCATATCCGGTTATTGGTAGTTGACTATCCAGCACCATATATCCGGCAATGCTGTACATTGCAATCTTGTATTCACCCTGCAATGTACGGTCTTTAGCGTTAATGTGTATCAGGTTTGAAGACTTGTCAGTGTTGATGGTTATCTCACTGTCGAGATTGTTGTCGGTCAAGAATTTCTGCATTTTCCTGTCTTGCGTGTTTACTTCCTGAATCGTGACAAGCTCCCTCTTGATGCGGTTTCCGGCATCATCATATGTGAATTGTATTTTCTTGCTTGCAGCATCATTTGATGGTACAGCCAGAAGCAAAACAAATAGAATTGTTATTATTGGTTTCATAATTATAATATTTTAAATCTTGTTCTCGGCCAAATCCCAAACCGCATTGAATTCTTCCTCAGTTATGAAATTTTTATATTCCAAATAAATATCGGAGAATTTCCTGCGAACTTCGGGCATATGGTTGATAACCGCCTCGTCACGCGTTAATCTCATAAACTTGTTGTCAGATTGTATGATCTGCTTGTCAAAGTAATCCCCCTTAAAGCACGTATAGACAATACAATTTTCCATGTCTTCCTTTATATAGCTTATGGCATCCGGGCGCGGAATCCTTTTTATAATTACGTAATCACGTGATGTGTCTGTAAAATATCCATATTTCATTCTTATAACTATTTCAAAATAAGGTATTATTACACCGGATTCTACAATGTCATGTAGATATTCTGGTAAACAGCCAATATTGATCATTTCCTCATTGATATGCCAAATAAACCAATTTGTCAAAGGGTCAACAGGGATGCATTCAAGAGTATCTGCAAGACATTCTAAGGTCTGGCTGAAGATGACTTTTTTTAATTCATCAACCCCGAGTTCTTGGGATTTGCCTACTTTGTACCAAGCGTTTTCTACAATCCCAGCACGAAGTATGGTATGCGAATAAAATGCAACTTCATCCTGAACAATTTCATCCATTGATATTTTCATATCAACAGGATAATGAGTTTTGAAAGCGCGTATGACCGAGCTGGTTAGCTGTGTTCGATCATTTGCGATATACTGAAAATATCCTTTAGTCCCATCTTGAAAGTCAACACAGAAAATATCTCCTATCTTTGTAACGATTCTCTTAGCCATTACTGTCTATAGTTTGTTATCTGCTAAATTCCAGACATAGTTGAATTCTTCTTCCGTGATGAAATTTCTATGTGTCCAGTTTGTATCAGAGAATTTTTTGCGCACGAGATCAATTTTGTTGACGACTGCTTCGTCTCGTGTTACCCTAACAATTTTACTTTCTTTAAAAATAATACCTTTGTTAAAATAATTTCCTTTAAAGCATATAAAATATTCTATATTATCTATAATGCACTTAATAAAACTAAGATATTCAGGGCGTGGCACTCTTTTAAGAATGTCGAACATTACGTTTGTCATGAGATAATACCCGCTTTTCATGCGGTGCACTATATTAATAGATGAAAATATGTATCCTATCTCGATATTGTCAATATAATGCTTAGGAAGGGTTCCTATATTAACTAATTCTTTATTAATGTGCCATATAGACCAATTAGTTAGAGGGTCTACGTCTATGGTTTTATTATCACTATACTTATTTTCGTCTACTTGTCCGAAGATTATTTTTTCCAATTTTCCGATACCAAGTTCCATGGATTTACCTGCTTTATACCATGCATTTCGGTCAATTCCTGAACGAAGAACAGTATGGGCATAAAAAGCTATTTCATCTTTGACAATATCATCTATTGATATGTCCATGTCTTTCGGATAATGAGTCTTGAAAGCACGTATTACTGAACTATTTAAAATAGTGAGATCATTCGCAATATATTGAAAATATCCCTTGGTCCCATCTTGAAAATCAACACAGAAAACATCCCCTATCTTCGTAACGATTCTCTTAGCCATAGTTGAAACGGATTAGTTTTGAATGGATTATTATTTATATTGTGTAAATACCAATATTTAGGATCGATTTCATTTCGGAGGTTAAAAAGTTGACCACCGTTCTTCATCATTCCAAATTTATTTATCTGATTTTGTTCCCATATCCGAGCATCAAGCTTGCTGAGATTACCTTTTTTTACAACAAAATCTAAGTCAGCACGGTTAGTTTTTGACTTCAGATGTTCTGCAAATCTAATTTCCGGATCTCTGCCTGTCATGCCGACGTACTTGACCTCTCCTGTTATAGGATCTAAACCGTAATATGTAGAGAAATGTTTGCTTGGATCTGGTGCTGTTCCGTTCCAGAAACTTTTACCCTGCTGCGTGGCCTGAATGCCTCCTGCGATACCACCGGTAATACCGCCTGATATTGCACCTGTTCCCGCACCCCAAAGACCGTTGAGGAGGGAATTGCCGAGATTCTGACCTTCAATAAGACTATTGCCGGTTTCGCTTATGAAGCCGCTCGCTGCACCGCCTGCCGCACCTGACAGGGCACCGTTTATGAAACCGGTGGTTGCCGCGGTGTAGCTTGCCGCTGTCACTCCGAGCATACTGCCGAATCCAACTGCTGCACCGATGCCTACTGCAGCTCCCGCACCGCCGGCGACAGCTCCCGTAAGGAAGTATTGGGCACCAGTCCAGAAACCTCCTGCCTGGATCGCATCCCAGTGTGTCGCAACATTTATCGTCCCGCCGATAAGAGCTGCTATGCCTACTGCTGTCCAGAAGAACTCGCCATTCTCATCAACATAGCGCATTGGATTGTTCAGTGCGTATGAGAAACGGTTATGCCCCTGCGAGAAATAGGGGAACTGCATCTGGGGATCCGGGGACAGGAACCTGCACATCAGGGGGTCGTACAGTCTGGCGTTCATATTTATGAGACCGTTTTCCCATATGTGCTCATGTCCAGTATAGCCTCTTCCAAGTATTAGGTCGGGGGCATCGGAAGGTTCGGTTCCGTAATATTCGTGGCTATCCGGCTTTCGGAGCATACCCCAGGCGTCATAGTCAACTTCCTGCACGATTCTCCCGTCCTGTTTTACAATATGTGTAATGCTTCCGAGGTAATCCTTCAGAGGGAACAGTATCTCACTGGCATTGTTGTTCTTGGTGAATACTGCCGGCGCATCGTAATAATCACCGAAAAGATATAGTCTTTCGTTGCTGTTGCCATAATCTATGAATTCATAGCATTTGCCGAGATAATACCGTGTTTCGTTGCTATTTCCGTAGTCGCATTCCATCTTGACGCGGTCGAAGTCGGCGTTGTATGAGAAAAGTATATTCCAATACGCTTCCTTCGTACTTTCCGGTCTTGAGAATGAGGTGTGAGAAAACTCCTGGGTCGCGGCGGGAACAAAATCACCATCCGGAAAAAAATCCGTAACCGCATGTGGCTTGTAGGAATGGTGATACTCCATCCTGCCGACATCGCTGCGGGAGGTCATGTTGCCCAGAATGTCATATGTGTAGCTCTGGTCACCTGCGGATATAAGCCTGTTCAGACAGTCATATTCGAAACTCTCGCTGTTGTTGTGACGCAGATTCCTGCGGCATAGCAGATTTGATGTTGCATAGTCGAATTCATAGGCTACATTTTGAAGAGCCTTTTCTCCGTAACTCGCTTTACGAGTTGTCGGAAACCCATGGCTGTGGGAGTATTCACGGGTTATTCCGCCAGTCTCAATCTTTGTCGGAATTCCAGTTGAATCCTCAGATATGAGCTTATATACGGATTCATCTCCGACTTTCCCTTCACAGAAAGTTCCGTTGGAATATATATAGCTTTCTGTCAGCAGTTCACCCGACTGAGAAGTGTATTTTATCGTGCTGATGTTCCCGTCTTTGTAAGTGTAGTCTTTGAGTAACCATTTCCCGTCAGGTGCATTCTCCCGCCGGGATTTGATTCTTCCATACCCGTCGTATGTCACAGAGCGGGACGTTCCGTTATCGGATATTACATCAGTCAGGCGGTTGTATGCATCATAAGTATATGAGGTGGAGAACTCCGGTGTAACCATCTTTTTAAGACGGTTTTTATTGTCGTATTCATAGGTTATTTCTTTCCCCTCGCATACCCTCTTGCGGACGTTGCCCCATGAGTCATACTCATATCGTATATTCCCGAATCCGGAATCCCCGATGCTGCTATACCTGCGGTACTTGTCATAGTTTATCCATATCATTATCCCGCCCAGAGATTCAGCGACATCCGGCTTCCCGTCGACAGTGAGGTAATATCTCACCGGACCTGCATCGTCCGAGGACGACATGAAGTTCCCCTGCGAGTCATATGTGCGCGTTATTTCCACCTCGTCCTCCCATGTCTTTACTGATGCGCCCGAATATACGTGTCTTGTCTCCCTCCCTGACGGCTCGGACGCGGTCAGCATCCTGCCGTGTGTGTCATATTCATAAGTGGTCCATGCCGTAGGGGCGTTCCCAGTATATGGCTCAGATTCACGCACCAGATCTCCCCGGATGTTGAATTCCCTGTCAATTTTCCGGATTTTTCCGTCGAAACGCGTGTCGGTTAATCGCACAATCCTTCCAAGGGCATCGTAACTCTCTGAGATGGTTGGTTTTCCTGTTGTTTCAGTCGAGACCCTGTACACTCCGGGTGAACCGTCATTAATCCATTCATAATTGACGTTCCTTTTAGTCCCGTCAGGAGATGTTCTTTGGATTTCTCTTCCGAAGGAGTCATAGATGATTGAGGTGGTGCCTGTGTAATCCTGAATTCCGCAGATTCGCCCGAAGCTGTCGCGGGTGTATGTGTGTGTGAGTCCCCAAGGGTCAGTTTCACCAGTTAACTGCGCGTCTCCTGTGTAGGTATATCGTTTAGTGAGGCTGTTAGGGGAATCATAGGGTGTAACCGCTTCTTTCGTGACATTACCGTAGTCGTCATATGTGTAGTCAATACGTTCAACTTTATAACCGTTGACATATTTCACAGCCACGTATGGATGCCTATATTCGAATTCCTGGAAATGCGTCCGTTCTGCGTATTCATCATCGCCACGAGTGGTAGTGACGGTGCGATCCGTTACGAAACCGAGACTGTATGCCCCGTCTGTTTCAGAGCTGCCTCCATAGGACAAGTCAGTTTTTACAGTTATACCGTCGGAGTGTGTGGCGATTTCTGATGTCGGGAATCCATATTCATCATAGGAGTATGAATAATTGGCTGAATATCCCGTCAGAAGATTTCTCTCAGTTTTGGTATTAAGCAGGATTTTCTTGACCTTGTTGGACTTAATGTTAATGGAATATGAATTAACAGTCTCCGAAGCGGTAGACACTACACTTTTAAGCACGGAGTGGTTATACGGCTCATATGTCCGAACTGTACGGTTGCCGCGACTGTCGAACGAAGTAATTTTCTCGAATCCACGAAAACCGAGTCCTTGACGGTGGAAGACAGCATTTTCGTATTCATAATTTGAAGCATCACACAAATTACCATTGCATAGCGTCTCCGTGCGTGAAATTACCATAGCGGGTTCACTGAGGCTCACGTATGGAAATGGCAAGATGCCGCCATGCGTATATACTCCGCTTTTATATGAAGAGTTACAGAGTGAACTGTATTCGTTTTTCTCAACCAATCCGACGCTGCTGATCATGCCGGTGAGAAGTTGCTCTCGAGCCTTGTTCAGAGTGAATGAATAACTATATACGATCCCTCCCCTGATGGCAAGTAATCGGTTGAATTTATTATGGCTGTTTATATCTGTCGGGACTATTATCGAATTGGTATTGACCTGCATGGTATGGGATGTCCCTTCAAATCCGTTGAATTCACATGGCGTGGTGAAGAAATGAGTGTTAGTATAATTGATCAGGTCACTTTTCCCATCGCAATCAATGTCCTGAAGAATGAATCCCTCTCTTCTGTCGTTAGGGAAATTAGTACCGTAAAACCATGATCTTGTGAATTGTCCGTTACCTTTTGAGCGAAATATGTACCATTGGTTTTGAGAGGCCGTGGATCCGCGGTAAGAAGATAGAAGCAGGTCGGTTAATCCGTCACCATTAAAGTCTCCTGTCATTACGAGCCTATTCTCAAACAGAGTTTTTTTAGTGCCATTGTCTGATGCCAACAGCCTCAGGCTTATTGTACCTGAAGAATCCACATCGAATGTATATGTGTGAATTCCAGTGTCATTTATGAGGCATATATCTGTTTTTCCGTCACCGTCTGCATCAAGAGGTATAAGCTTGTCTGAACGGTTTGCGGCATCCCATGAATCTGTTATACTTGTGCCCACAAACGTCACAACGTATGGGAATACGTGACCCTGATATAGGAGACTATTATTCTCCAGATCGAAAAGGTAGCAATTCGTCGGTTTCGATGGGTCATTGAAAGGCTGGTGTGCTGAAACCGCGAGGATTTCTATCTTGCCGTCTCCGTTAAAGTCTCCGGTATAATAGAATTTTGGTTGTATGCTATTACCGCCGTCAGCATCTGTATAGACTGTGGGAAAATAGTAAGAACGTTCATATGCGAGTGCCATACCGCCATATAGGTTAGGACGGTAAACGGTAAATTTTAAATGTTCTTTGACTCCAGTGGTTACTCTGATAACATTATTATTGATCTTTATAACTGACTCCTCCTGCCTTCCTTGCAGGTCGGCGCAAAGGATGTCAATGAATCCCGGTCCTGTGACTAATTCCGGCATAGGATCGGCAAAGTCCTCTGACAATCCGGCATATAGGAATATGCGTTCCGATGAACCATATTGATTATCAAAGCGATTTTGCGAATGGCGGAACGCGGTGGAATGCCTGTAGTGTTGCCAATATGGATTCTTGTTGGGTAAAACTATAAGCCCATCGTTGTTGCTGTCGTAATCGAACCTACCTTTTACGGTCTTGATCATATCCGGGTTGTCGGATTCATACCAGTCAAGGAGTTGGGTGGTATTATAATTATAACACGCCCTGTTGCCACCTATTTCCGCACCCTCGCCATATATGAACTGGATTGGGTTGAAACTTTCACTCGCTGAGTTGAAACCTATCTTGTCCAGGTGAGAGACTCCGTTGTGCAGCGAGTGCGAAAGAGTGTATTCATGCAAGAATGTTGTCCCATGAAAGCAATACACGCTTTCAAGAAGTTCTCTCTCCATTGTCCATGTGCCTCCCGAATTCCGAGAGATTGGATCCTCTCTTGTCTTATAGTTAAAATCTATGTGGGAATCATTATATTCAATCTTGGAGATGCGGTAGTGGTTGTCTATGTCATCGTATATATAGTCTATTCTGTTATCGCGGATGTCTAAAGCTAATACCAAGGGGTAATGGAGTCTGTTTTGGGAATTGCTTTCATATCCGAACTGAGCAAAGCTTCCATCCGGATAATATACATTAAAATATTTAACTGTTTCCCCTGATACATATGCATTTATAAGAATATTTCCTTGTTCAGATTCATATGTGATGCAAGAGCCACTAATAGGACCGCTCTTAATTAGACGAGTTCCGTCAAGAAAAAAGGAATCAGACATGTCCATAAGGACTCCTTCACATTTACCATCATAATAAAGATTTTTGCCACTTCTTGTAATCTTGGGAATACCGGAAAGTGACCATCCTTGTCCGATGACGGAATTCCCAGCTTGACTGTTGTATAACAGGGATAGATTAGGCTGGAATCCGTTAATGCCCGGATATACATTTATGGGAACCTCATATGTCTTTGCACCTGTAGGGGTTACACCGGATCTTATCTCGATGTCACCGACAGCATTAGACTTATTTATTATAGCGACGTCCGGAATTATAGGGTTATTTATGCCGGAACCGGAGTTCACTCTGAATGGACGCTCCTCTCCTTCTTCCATCTTTTTAAACAGACTGTCAGGTAGATGGCATTCTCTTACTTCCGGGTATAGAGCCTTTAGAAGGGAATCTTCGTATTCCTTGAAACGTTCGTCTGTCCAATCTCGGGATGGGTCAAGGATAGGGTATGTGTCAGCTTTAATTCCAATGTCGGGATTGGTTTTAGATGCTTTTGCCGAGCTGAGTGCAACAAAGGCGAGTATCGCGTAGAGGAGTGTCTTTTTCATGGCGTTTGATTGGTTAGGGCGGTTTATAAACGACTTTTGTCCCGATGCTTGGCACATCAGGACAAAAGTAAACATTTATTATGGGGTTTGCAATATATTTGCAATAAATTTATAAAGAAATCAAAGTTTAAGCATCTGGTTCTGGGTGGCGAGTTCTTCGAGATACTTGTGGCGGTCTTCTTCAATCATTCTGTCAAACTCGTTGGCATAGTCGGCAATGACTTCCGCCGGACGACGCCAACGGTCGTTAAATCTGGACCCTATCCATGCCCTTTGTAGATTAGGGTAGTGTTTCATTGCATTATCGAATGTCTGTTCCATTTCCTCGATGCTTTCTTTGTCCATCGCTCTTTTCATGGAGGCTCGAGTCATCAGCAAACCGGCAACGTCTACCCATTGTGCCGGTTCGCTTCCCGGTTCTCGTGGAGGAAAACCGTTTTGAGCAGTGTGGATGTGCAGATATTTATATATGGCAAGTTTATAGAGGTGACCTGCGCGTTCAAGTGCGGCACGGGTGAATTTCATTCCCTTGTAGCGGAGGAAGCGGTCATCATCGGCGGGGCGAGAGAGTAGCTCACGGATAACCTCCAGAGCATTGAGCATTGAATCAACTGTCAACGGATTCAATACATCGTAAACAATGCGGTCGTGCAGGGGAAGCTTGCGTTTCTGCCTGCGGTCACGTGCCGGCCATTTCTTTTCATCTCTCATCAATCCGCAACTGCGCAGCATTGCTCCCGGAACAACCACGGTTGCCCCCCTGTCGTCGCCGAATAGATAAGAGAATGGAAATTGGGAAGAATCGGGATGGGTCTTGTGTTGTCCCATAAGCAGGGAAAACGCTCCTATCTTGGCTCCAAGCATGAGATAGGAGCCTGAAGATGTCTTTACGCCACGCTCAAGAAGCCCCCAGTGAACAGGACCGAGTTTATACATGTGGTTACTCTGGTTTGTGCCACTGCCGGCGTTCATGAAACTTGTCTGGCAGCCGATCAGTAGTGAAGATTTATGCATGCTGACAGTGAACGGACCGGCGAAGAGGGCGCATGCCTCTCCGTTTTCAAAATTGCAGTTTGCAAAAATCAAGGAATCATGTGCTGTAAACCCGTTGGCAAGGTGTGCTCCCTGACCTATATAGCAATTGTGTATTATTGCTCCGGAATCGGCAATGCCATCTTCTATGATGAAATTCTCGGCAATGACACCGGTCCCGATATACGCTAATGCGCGTCCCGATGCAGCGTTGTTGATGATCGAACCGTTACGCAATCGGGCGGCTCCTTCTATTTTTACCTCCCGTCCGATAGCTACATTCTCAATTGAACCGCAATTGCGTATTGTAGCACCGTTACCTATAGCGGGATCTGTTTCGAAACTATTGACATGCTCATATATCTTTTCTTTGGCAGGTCCTTGTGCCCAAGCCGGGTCTCTGGCTATCAGCATTGCCGTCTGGGCAGAAATGCCGGGATATATCCTGACGCTTCTGGATCCTGTCTCATCAAGCACGCAAACCTCAGTGCCTATGCCGCAAGAAGCCTCAGGTTCCATTTTTAATAGCCCGACATTCTCGATGGTTACATCAGCACCTATGCGGATGTCTCCATCGAAATGCACGTTGCGTATTCGTTCAAGATTCGTGTCGTTGCAGATATGGACACGGCTCCAATCCGAGCATGAGCAACCCTGACTTTCAAGCTGGCGTATTTCCCACCATCGCAAAGGTTTATATGTTTGTGTCGAGATCGTCATATTTTTGAAACAGGAAATCATTATAAGGGAAACGCTCAGTGTGTATCTCTTTAGCTTTCTCATAAAGCATATCTTTGAGCGCGTCGATATTCGTTTTCTCCTTTGCTGAAATGAACACACAATTATTGTTCATTTTTGACATCCATGTCTGTTTGAACTCATCAAGAGATATGTTCTCTCGAGTCTTTGGCGTGAGGTCGTCCGGATCCTTGGGTGTGTAAGTGAAAGCGTCGATCTTATTGAAAACGAGAATCATCGGTTTTTCGGCAGCTCCGCATACTTCCGCCAAAGTCTTGTTCACGACTTCTATCTGCTCCTCAAACTGGGGATGGCTCACATCCACGACATGCACCAGCACATCGGCTTCCCGCACTTCATCGAGTGTAGACTTGAAAGAATCCACAAGATGGGTAGGAAGCTTCCGGATGAAGCCGACCGTGTCGGTAAGAAGGAATGGGAGGTTGTCGATGATTACCTTGCGCACGGTTGTGTCAAGAGTGGCGAAAAGTTTGTTTTCGGCAAATACGTCACTTTTGCTCAGGAGATTCATCAATGTGGATTTACCCACGTTTGTATATCCCACAAGTGCCACGCGAGTCAGTTTCCCCCTGTTTTTGCGCTGGATACTTTTCTGGCGGTCAATGCTTTTTAATTCTTCTTTCAGTCGCGAGATTTTGTCGAGTATTATTCGGCGGTCGGTTTCTATCTGGGTTTCACCCGGCCCCCTCATTCCGATACCACCCCGTTGACGCTCAAGGTGTGTCCACATGCGGGTAAGACGCGGAAGGAGGTATTGATACTGTGCGAGTTCCACCTGAGTTCGTGCAGTTGCCGTTTGTGCGCGTTTCGCAAATATGTCAAGGATCAGGCTTGTGCGGTCAAGAATCTTGACTTTGAGTTCGCGTTCGATGTTTGCCACTTGTTTGGGGGATAGGTCATCATCGAATATTACCAGACCTATGTCGTTATCTTCCACATATTGCCTGATTTCGTCAAGTTTTCCTGTGCCAACGTATGTTCTCGGATTCGGGTAGTCAAGTTTCTGAATGAAACGTTTCTCCGGCTCCGCGCCAGCCGTGCGCGCAAGGAATGCCAATTCTTCGAGGTATTCGTTGGCTTTTGTCTCGTTCTGTATTTTTGTAGCAAGCCCCACGAGCACTGTCCGTTCGTTGGCTTCCTTGTTTATAATATTATCCTCAATCATATAAATTTCAGGTTCAAAGCAAATTTCGATTGCAAAGATAGCAATCAATTTCTTATACAACAAACGTCGAACCAAAATCGCTTAAGATTTTGTCCGACGTTCGTGTATGATGTTTTTTGTATAAATTCTGGGGGAGCTGTCGTCTAAAGCCTAAAGCCTAAAACCTAACGCCTATCCTTACTTCTTTGCAACTTTGTTGTAGCGGGCGTTAAGACCTTCCACCACTTCATCCGTGATATCAAGCTCAGGATTGATGTAAAGTGTTGAAGCTTTCTGGAATATTGCGTCGTAACCGCGTGTCTTGTTGTAATCTTTTATAAAGAGGGTGATAGAGTCGATCACAGCCTGTTGCGCCTGCATTGCGGCACTTTGATAGTTATTCTGCAGAGTGGCGATATTGCGCTGAGCCTCGTTCTGCATGTTGCTGATAGTCTGCTCGTCCTGACGATATGAAGCTTCGGAAAGATAGCCGTTGTTCTGCATCTTGTTCTGCATTGTTGCGGCAAAATTCTGAATCTTGTTCTCATGACGTTTTGCGGCACTCTCCATGTTGGTCTGCATGCGGAGCATTTCCTCGTTATAATCTTTGGCAAGGTTGTATTTGCTAAGGATAGAGTCAAGATCCACATAACGGTAGTTCGGAAGATTGACTTCAGTCTTTGCTGTCTTTGCCTTGTCGGCGGGGGTTGCTTTCTTGGCGTTGTCAGAGCCGCAAGCCGTAGCTATAAGCGCGAGTATTGCAAGCGATGACACAATAAATGAGTTGATTTTTTTCATTTTATTTTGATGTTGTTTTTACCGATTATTATGGAGACGTCAGCTCCTTTGCTTTTTTGCCATTTTGGAATTGCTGTTATGCCCATGACAGCCTACCGATTTTTCTCCGGCGAAGCGAAAGGAGAGCAAAAGTAGCGATATTCCGAGAAATAGCGTAATAAGAAGCGTTAATTTCACTTTTTTTAATTCATTTAAGGTTATTGCAATGCAAAATTAACTAAAAAATTGAAAAAAGCGTCTATTTCTCCAATTATTTTGCTAACTTTGGAGTGTTCACCCGCATTAGCGGGCGGTAGATAATTGAATATTATACAATAAATAATTTATAAGAATTTTATAAGAATATGGAAGTAAAAGACCTTAAACCGGAATTGATCTGGAAATGTTTCGACGAGATTACCAAGATTCCGCGTCCCTCTTGCCATGAGGAGCAAATACGAGATTTCCTCCTTAAATTTGCAGCTGATCACAATGTTGCAGTCCGCACTGACGAAGTGGGGAACGTGGTGATGAGTAAGGATGCGACTCCGGGTCATGAAAATGCACCTACGGTGATTCTCCAGTCGCATATGGATATGGTTGCAGAAAAGAATAACGATACGCAACATGACTTCCTCAAAGATCCGATACAGACATATATTGACGGAGATTGGGTGAAAGCTCGCGGAACGACTCTCGGTGCCGATAACGGCATAGGCATGGCAGCTGCCATGGCGGTCATGATCGATAATACACTCGAGCATGGACCGGTGGAGGCTCTTTTTACAGTGAATGAAGAGATTGGTCTTGAAGGTGCGCAAAACCTTGGAAAAGACATGATATCAGGTTCTATGCTTCTGAATCTTGATTCGGAAGATGACGGTGAGATTTTCGTTGGTTGCGCCGGAGGTATAGACACTACCGCCACTTTTACATACCGCCGCAGTTTCACTCCTGAGAATTTCAAATACATGCGAGTGTCGGTGAGCGGTCTGCTTGGCGGACATAGCGGAAGCGACATAAATCTCGGTCGCGCAAACGCCAATAAGGTTATAGCTCGTTTCATATGGGAATGCTCGCAAAGCTGGGATATCACGGTTTGCTCTTTTGAGGGTGGAAACCTGCGCAATGCGATTCCCCGTGAGGCTCATGCTGTGTTTGGGATCCATAGTGACCATCATGAGGCGTTGATACGTCGCCTTAATAAATATGCGGAAGAGATCCGTAATGAATATAAGGGTGTTGAACCTTCGATGGATCTGCGCATTGAAGAGAACGAGCGTCCTGAATATTGTCTTGACTCAGAAACGTCTATCGCTTTGATCCGGGCAATCTATTCAGCTCCCCACGGAGTTTATTCCATGAGCCGAGACATTGAAGGCTTGGTTGAAACTTCAACCAATCTCGCGAGCGTGAAACATGTGGGCGATGATAAGATCGTTATCACCACATCTCAGCGCTCTTCAGTGGAAAGCCGCAAAAATGACATGGCGAGCCAGGTTGAAGCTCATTTCCAGCTTGCAGGTGCCGAAGTGACTCATAGCGACGGCTATCCCGGCTGGGCACCCAATATGGATTCTTCCATAATGAAGATCACTGCCGAAGCCTATGATGAACTTTTCGGTGTGAAGCCGGCAATAAAGGCTATACATGCAGGTCTTGAGTGTGGACTTTTCCTTGCGAAATATCCTAATCTGGATATGGTGAGTTTCGGTCCTACGATGACCGGAGTCCATTCTCCTGACGAGAAATTGTATATTCCTACTGTTGAAAAATTCTGGCGCCATCTGTGCAAGGTGCTGGAAAAAGTAGCGGTATTATGAAATTGCACATCCTCTGCTTGACCCTGGTGGCTTTAGCCACTGTGGGTCCGGCTTGCGGGACGCCTCTTCAGCCTGACACTGTGAAAGTGAAAAAGCTTGAGCGGGAGAGGGTTGACTCGGTGTCTGCGAAGGATGACGCAAACAGATATACGAAACTTACGGATGAGGATTTCCGGATTGTAGCGGAAGAACTCGGCATAGAGGTTGCGGCAATAAAAGCTGTTGTCTCTATTGAGGCAGGCGCGCAAATGAAAGGTTTCTGGGCACCCGGGGTGCCGGTAATTAATTTCGACAGGGCGATGTATAATCGCTTCCGCTCCAAGGCTGCCAATAAATCAGGGGCGAAAGGGGAGAAGGTGCCTTCGGGATTGACAGGTTATGCACTTCGGGAATGGACTCTTCTCATAAACGCTCGCAAGGCAAACGCGCAGGGTGCCAATATGGGCACATTCTGGGGAATGTTCCAGATAGGAGGTTTCAATTATAAATTGTGTGGCTGCGAATCTGTAGATGAAATGGTTCGTCGCATGTCTTATTCGGAATTGGAGCAGCTCCAACTGTTCGCTACCTTTATTACTAACGCAGGAATGCTTACTGACCTTAAAAACAAAAACTGGTCCGGTTTTGCCCGGAAGTATAACGGGTCCAGTTATGCGCGTAGGGGTTATCACACAAAGATGGCTAAAGCATACGCCAAATTCAAAAAACAGAAATAATGATGAAAATCACCGATCTCGAACCGAAGCTTATATGGGAATGCTTCGATGAAATAACAAAAATCCCTCGCCCAACGCACCATCTTGACAAGATGCGTGAATTTCTCGTGGATTGGGCTACCCGTAATAATATAGAAGTTCACACCGATAAGGTGGGCAACGTGATGATGCGTAAGCCTGCAACCCCCGGACATGAAAATGCACCCGTGGTCATACTTCAGGGACATCAGGATATGGTGGCTGAAAAAAGACCGGGGGTCGATCATGATTTCATGACGGATCCTATAGTTACCGTAGTGGATGGAGAATGGGTTCGTGCCGAAGGCACTACCCTTGGAGCCGATAACGGTATGGGGTGTGCTGCCGGTATGGCGGTTCTTCTTGACGAATCTCTTGTTCATGGTCCGATAGAATGCCTTTTCACGGTGGATGAAGAGCAGGGCTTGATAGGTGCCAACGGACTTGAGAAAGGTTTTGTTACGGGAGATATCCTCCTTAATCTCGACTCTGAAGAGATGGGACAATTGGTGATCGGATGTGCGGGAGGTAAAGTGACCGTAGCTTCGCTTCCATATAATATGGAGGATGCTCCGGAAGGTCATGTTTTCTATCGTGTGGCATTCCGTAACCTTAAAGGCGGACACTCCGGTATGGAGATAGGTCTCGGTAGGGCTAATGCCAATCAGCAGCTTTGCCGTTTCTTATGGGAGTCTGACTGTAAATTCGGTATTTCATTGGCGGAGATAGACGGCGGTAATCTTGCAAATGCGATCCCACGTGATTCGCATGCTATAATAGGTGTTCCTTTGAAGCATGTGGAGGCATTCCTTAATTTTGCAGAAGATTTCAATAAAACCGTACATGCCGAGTTCCTGGCAGCGGAAGGTGAGGATTTCTCATTTGAAGTTAAGCCGGAGGAAGCACCCGCGAGAGTTATAGAGAGGTCTATTGCCCGCAATCTTGTGGCAGCGGTGTTCTCTTGTCCTAATGGGGTTCAGGGAATGTCGCTTGCTATTCCGGGACTTGTGGAGACTTCGTGCAATCTCGCGTCTATTAAAATGGTTAGTGGAGACAGGATTGAGATTACTGTTCATCAAAGGTCGTCGGTTGATTCACGTCGTGATGAAATTGCCGACAGGGTTAAAGCGCTTTTCAGTATGATCGGTGCGGATGTCATGTTTGATGATGCTTATGTCGGATGGGCTCCGAATCCAGAATCGAAGGTGCTTAAGGTGGCAGAACAGAGTTTTGAAGATTTGTTCCACCATAAGCCTAAAGTGGAGGCTCTTCATGCAGGACTTGAGTGCGGTCTGTTTCTTGAAAAGATGCCCAGTCTTGATATGGTGAGTTTCGGTCCTACCCTTAAAGATATTCATTCTCCGAGCGAGAAAGCGAACATAGCTTCGGTAGGGGAGTTCTGGCAGCTTTTAACCGATATTCTTCGCAGGCTTGCAGAATAGGAAATAGAGACTTTTCTAAGTATTTGTGATGGCGTGTCAAGTTTTATGAAATTTGATACGCCACACTCCTTTTTAACGTTTGATGAAAAACTTAAGCGTTTAAGAAGTCGTTATATTAAAAGAAAAGTTAAAGAATTGAAAAATGCTTAATTATCTGTCTATAGGCGTATTCATTGACGGAGGATACTATGCCAAAGTCAACAGGGCTTTGAAAGCTCAGGAACGCTCTATTATCAAGGTGCGTGCACTTTTTGAATTTATTAGTTCAACGATTGCTTATGCCGAGGACATTCATGTTTCTGACTGTCAGATCACGGAAGCTCATTATTTTAGGGGCAGGTTTCGCGTGAAAGAAGCTTACGATAAACATCTTCTATATAATGAACGTAAATTTGAAGACACGTTGATTGAAAATGACGTGATTTTTCATTATAAACATCTTAGGGAGGTAGACAGGGACGGACAGACGGAAGTTATTGAAAAAGGGGTTGACGTGTGGTTTGCTCTCGAAGCTTATGAGCTTGCTACGTTCAGGAAATTCGATTATGTTGTCTTGATCACGGGTGATGCCGATCACGAGATGTTGATACGTAAGCTTAAGGCATTGAAAATTAAGACGGTGTTGCTGACATGGAATCTTACGGATGTAGATGCTACATCTCCGTTGCTCCGTGATGAAGTGGGGCAGCATTGGGAGCTTTCTACCATTACCGGGGAAAATCCGCAATTAAAAAAGATGTTGCTTTATAGGCTCAGAGAGTCGGCGCTGACTCCGCTTGGTGATGAATTTTAAACTTAAAACAGTATATTATGAAAACACTTAAGACTATCTGTATTACATTTTTGTGTCTGGTTTTCGCGGCATGCACAAACTCCGTGCCTACTCCGGGGGAAGTTGCCGCGAAGCTTGATTTACGGGAACCATTGACTGAAACTGATTATTCCGTAATGATAGATTATTGTGGAGAATATGCCCGCAATGCTCAGCAATATTTCGATATTATAAATGCACAGCCGACAGATTCCACTGCAGAATATTCGCGAGCAGCAAGGGACCTTGCCGGATTGAAAGCTCGTTCTCCATACCTTGACATGTTCCGCACGGCAATCTATTCCGCATCCGACAGTCAGATCGGTAAAAAGAATATACAGAAGGTTCAGGAGTATCAGCAATATGAAGCTTTCCCGCTTCCTGACGGCTCGGGTCCGGACCTTTCTGTTCCCGGAGACGTTGGTTTTATTGAAGATATGCCGGATAACGATACTACGGATGTTATAGCCACCGGTGATGGGGTTGCTGTTGATAAAATGTGAAATAAAATTCCCCTATGATACGCTTAATGAGAAGGGTTGTCATCAAAAATGACAGCCTTTCTTGTTTTTTAGTCATAAAAGTGGTAATTTTACACATTGAATAGTAAATATAATAAAGTAAATGGCCGGATCAGCTTTTTGAGCTGTTTAGCAGGATTCTGCTATGTTTGGGATTGTATTGACTTGCGGCCATAGTAAATTCAGATATTAATCAGATAATAATATGTGTGGAATTGTAGGATATCTCGGTAACGGGAACGCTTATGATGTCTTGATAAAAGGTCTTCATCGTCTTGAATATAGGGGATACGACAGTGCCGGTATAGCATTGGTGTCTTCTGACGGGAAGCTCAACGTGTTTAAAGCAAAAGGCAAGGTTGAGAACCTTGAGTCAATATGCAATGGCAAAGACACTGGTGCATCAATAGGTATTGCCCATACCCGTTGGGCGACCCATGGCGAACCTTCGGATTGCAATGCCCATCCCCACTATAGTGAGGATGGAAACCTTGCATTGGTTCATAATGGAACTATCGAAAATTACAAACTTCTCAAGGATGCGCTTGAGGAACATGGTTGTAGTTTCCAATCTGAAACAGACACAGAGGTTCTTGTGCAGCTGATCGAATATATCAAAGTGGAGAACAACTGTTCTCTTCTTGAGGCTGTCAGGGAGGCCCTACATCAAGTAGTAGGGGCATATGCGATAGCTGTGGTTGAGAAAAGCAACCCTGATACCATAATTGCTGCGCGTCAGAGTAGTCCGCTTGTGATCGGTATTGGAGAAGGGGAGACATTCCTGGCTTCAGATGCTTCACCTTTCGTGGAATATACAAAAGATGCCGTATATTTGAAAGATGGCGAGATTGCCGTGATAAAGAGGGATGAACCGCTCAAGATATTTAATCTTGAGAACCGGGAAAGCAAGATAGATGTCAAGACTCTTGAAATGTCTATTTCTCAGCTCGAGAAAGGTGGATATCCGTCATTTATGCTCAAAGAGATATTCGAACAGCCTACCACGCTGCGCGAGTGTATTCGCGGACGTGTCGTTGAGAACGGAAGCCGGGTTATAATCAGCGGTGTCAGGGATAATAGCGAGAAATTTAAAAGTGCCAAAAGGATAGTGATCGTGGCATGTGGCACATCGTGGCATGCGGCACTTATAGGTAAATACCTGATTCAGGAAATGTGTCATATTCCGGTAGAGGTGGAATATGCCAGCGAGTTCCGCTATTCTAATCCTGTCCTTGATAAAGATGACATAGTTATTGCCCTTTCTCAGAGTGGAGAAACCGCCGATACTTTGGCTGCAGTTAAGATTGCCCGAAGCATGGGCGCTTTTGTGTTTGGGATAAGCAATGCCGTGGGGAGCTCAATTCCTCGCGAAACGGATAGTGGCGCATATATCCATGTCGGACCGGAGATCGGTGTGGCTTCAACCAAGGCATTTACAGGACAAGTAATGGTGCTTACCATGATTTCTCTCGCTGTCGCGGAGTTGAGGGGCACGATTACGCCGGAAGAGATCGAAAGCCTCGGCAAAGTCATTTTAAAGATACCGGAACTTGTAGAACATGTCTTGAAACTTAATGACAAGATAGAGAGGCTTTCGCTCATATACACTTATGCACGCAACTTCCTTTATCTCGGCAGGGGGTATAACTATCCGGTTGCCCTTGAAGGCGCGTTGAAGTTGAAGGAGATCTCATATATTCATGCCGAGGGTTATCCTGCGGCGGAAATGAAACACGGACCGATTGCATTGATTGACGAGGAGATGCCATCAGTGATTGTGGCTCCCCAGGATCATTTGTATGATAAGATTGTCAGCAATGTTCAGCAGGTCAAGGCTCGTGGCGGAAGTATAATTGCAATTGTCACGGAAGGAGACAGCGTGATTCGCAATATTGCCGATCATGTTTTGGAAGTTCCCGAGGTGCCGGAATGTCTGTCGCCTATCATTACGTCCATTCCGCTTCAGCTACTTTCGTATTACATAGCGATCAATAAGGGTAAAGATGTCGATATGCCCCGAAATCTTGCCAAATCGGTCACTGTGGAATAGGGAGTTAGTATGATAATGAAAAATTTTAATAATTTTTTTACGATAAAATTTGGTGGGACTGAAAAATTGTTATAACTTTGCAGTCGATTTCATCTGAGTCTTGAATGTAAGAGCTGATGAATCACCAAATGCCTCTTTAGCTCAGTTGGCCAGAGCACGTGATTTGTAATCTCGGGGTCGTTGGTTCGAATCCGACAAGAGGCTCAAAATTTAGGGCGAATACCAGAGTGGCCAAATGGGGCAGACTGTAAATCTGCTGGTTTATAC
>CASBHZ010000036.1 GCA_949123685.1 uncultured Bacteroidales bacterium
TACCTTCAATAGCGGAGACAGACATTATGTCCTTATCGTCAATACGGACACATATGCATCACGCCTGTATTATCTGACTGAAGAGGAGCATGAAAACCTTGGAGACGCCGTTGCCTACCATAAGGGACAAATCATCTTCGGAGTTCCCGGAAAGCTGGTGAAAGTCTCAATGAAAAGGGACTCGGACAAGTCGTGATTCAGAATTAACCAGAATGTGACATAATGCCGAATATCAACATTCCGTATAAGCCAGACCAATTTAATTTTTCCAACCACTAACAACCACGGAACAACCAGTCTTACATCTACACTCAAAAGGTTTTATGCATCCATAGGTGGTTGTTCTGTGGTTGTAAGTGGTTGGAGGATAAAAATATGGATTGGAATATAAAGCAACTTATGTTATTGGGCATATTTGTTGCCCATTTGGATAAATATGTATATATTTGCTTCCAAGTCCTGTGCATCTTATTGACAAAAGCAATTAGCTGTTTGATGCATATTGGATTTGCTAAAAAACATATATACATGTTTTCCTTAAGAAAAAACTATCGTCTAATACCATTATTGCTTCCATTAATTATATCCTGTTCGGGCTCTAACAAGGAGCAGCGGGACATTGTTGCAGAATTGGCAGGCAAGGAAATCGTAATTCCCGGTGAACTTGGATTTCAGGTAGGTAATATCCCCGTGGATTACGATTTCGATGCCGCCGATTTCAAGATCGTCACATATGTTGACTCCTCCGGATGCACCAACTGCCGGATGAAACTCAAGGACTGGGAAAAGGTGATTGACGGTTTCAAATCCTCTCCCGATGTTGATGTCAGCTTCCTTATGATAGTGGATTCCGACAAACGGGAGGAGATTGAAAGACTCGTGAAAGACAATGACTTTCATCATCCTGTATCAATTGATTCCGCAGGACTTTTCAGGAAGGCGAATCCTCTTCCTTCCAAACCGGAACATCAGACATTTCTTCTTGACGCAGACAACAAAGTCATCGCTTTGGGAAATCCCGTGCAGAATCCGAAAATCAGGGAACTGTATGCCCAGCTTATCTTCGATTCTCAGGATCATAAGTTTCCGGATGAAACCTCGTCATTATGTAAGAATGCCGTGCGGAGTCTCGGGGTTGTCAACAGGGGCGACACAATAACCAGGCTTTTCAGACTTAACAACAATACGGATTCAGACCTGACACTGCAGGAGGTCACCCCTTCGTGCCATTGCGTGAGCGCAAAAGCTGATTGGAAAGTCCTGAAAAGCGGAGAATATGCGGATATTGAAATCAGCTATGTAGCCGACACGATCCCGCAGCAGTTCCACCGCTATGCCGATGTTTGGTTCAAAGAGAGACCGAACCCGCAGAGGCTCGTTCTCCACGGATTCGTAAAGTAATCAAAATACTGACTAAAACTTAATCAAAATGAAAAAGAAGATCATCGCAGCCGCAGTGGTGGCAGTCATGGGTATTTCCACGTATGTCGGAATCAATGCCCAAAAGAGAGATGCAATGTCTGACATTCAGATGGCGAATGTCGAGGCATTGGTAAGTGGTGAAGGAGGAGACCTGATTCCTTGTCACAGCTCCGCAACAATAGATTACCACAGATCGTATACCGATTGTTCAAAATGTGAGAGAATTGAGAATTATAAAGGGACAGGCACAGAAGCAAGATGTACAAACTAATGAAAATATGTATTAGCACGGTTGCAATGTTTTTCATTGCAACCGTGTTTAACTCTTGTGGCAAAGATGGCGGTTCAGAAGAAGTCGGATTTGGTGAATTTAATACACACATAAGTCTTGTGGGTAAGCCTATATCCATTGGCGACTCCATCCCTGCAGTTATTGGTTCTGTAGCAGCAATAGAGGGTGGATATCTGTTTTACACATACGTGTCGGATTATCTATTACTTATATCTGACGATGAATTCAATAATTTCAGACAGATTATTAAGAAAGGAAATGGTCCGAATGAATTGTCTCAGGTCAGCGGCACATTTGGTCAGGAACTTGATGACAAAAGTTTATTGTCTGTTTTTGATCCCAATGCCATAGCCTTATATGGCTTTAATCCTGAGACTCCTGACTCAGTGAGTCTGTACTATGAATTTCCGGATAATTTCAGAAAGTATATTCCGAGAGAAGTAATCAAAATTAAAGATGGCTGCTATGTCGCACCTCGTGAGGATCGTGTTTACGGAATGATTTCTTTCGACTCCAAGACAGGAACAATAGAAGAGTGGCCGGTGGGTTATGACTTCAAGGATTCCCAAAATCCCAAAGAAGACATAATCTCTAAAAGATTGGTTGCATATTGTCTTGAAAACGGGATGGTTGCGGAAACGTATGGTTGTTTTCCAAGGATTATACTTCATAATGAACAAGGAAGGGTTATCAAGGTCTTGACTTATGACAATTATAAAGAGCGGGTTGACTCCCAGGGTATGCTTGCGGAATGTTTCATGGACATGCAAATGACTTCCAATCATATATGGATATTGTATGGCGATCCACATATGGATAATCAAAGTCGGATCTTCATTGTTGATTATGAAGGTAATGGGGTTGCAGAGTTAGGCATATCTCCGGCTCATCAGTTCGCCATAGACAGGAAAAAACGGAGGGTAATCGCAGTTAATCCCAATGAGGAAGAAACAGGGATTATGGTTTACCGGATACCAGATTCCATAGAAATATGAAAGCACGGTTTCGTTAGAAGTAGAGTGCATCTTTGTTCAAGCGGAGACGGAGAATACGTCTCATTGCCAGTGAATCAATGTTCTGTGACAGGGAATAACCGCCATGTATGTAGACAAAGATGGGATCCTGTATGCCTTCAACCCACTCGGAGACAATGAATATATCTATAAATATGACATAAAGTCGATGCTGCGGTAGTTTGAAGATCTGTTAAACTGATTATAATGTCTGAGAGTTTAAATAATAAGAAGTTATTGTTTTTAGTTATTCCGCTTGCTTTTGTCTCATGCGTCTCTGTTGAAGACACGTTGACGGATCAGGCAATGTCGCAGGCAGGATCAAATGCTTCGGAAATTGAGAAAGTGTTGAATTCCTATGATGGGGAGAAAAAAGAAGCTGCGGAATACTTGGTTCGCGGGATGTTGGGACAATATTCCTTGACAGGTCCGGGACTCGACTCAATCGAGATGCTTTACAGGGAGCTTCCGCAGCCCAACGGCAGCTGGCAATTCGATTCCCTGCAGCTTGCCACGGGGAAGATATACACGGATATGCCTCGCCAAAAGACCGCTGACTTACAAACCCTGAATGCCGATTATCTCATCCGGAACCTCGATGACGCGTGGGAACAGAAAGAGACACGCAGCTGGAACAGAGATCTTTCATTGTCAGATTTCTGCGAACTGCTCCTGCCTTACCGCATCGGAGACGAACCGCTGACAGAATGGCGAAAGGCATATCGGGCGGCTTATGATTCCCTGTCTGACAAAATCGATTCCGCGACCGATGCTGTTGCTGCAGCAGCAGTTGTTTCCAAGGCACTGGGCGAGATTCATTACAACAACAAACTGAAAACGCCACACAGACCCGCCACCGGACTTATTACCGCTCCCGCCGGGTTCTGCCGCGAAGACTGCGACCGCACGGTATATGCCATGAGAGCATTCGGTATTCCCGTGACTATTGACGAGATACTTGTATCTCCCGACAACGGCACCCCTCACCAATGGTGTGTGGTGTCGGATACCGAAGACAACACATTCCGTATGTTCGACAACGACCGTTTCCTTCCGACCCGAGACTCCGTTCACAATGACGGGAGACGGGAAGGGAAGATCTACAGAAGGATGTGGGCGATAAACACCGACAGGATAAAGCGGCTTTCTTCCATTCCTGATATTCCCGTCGAATTATTGAGCCCGAGGCTTAAGGATGTCACGGCAGAATATTTCGGTCATAACGAAGCAACAATAAATACTGACAAGGAATCCGGCACAGTGTTCCTCGGTCTTTTTACACCTGACGGCTACAGACCGATAGATATCGCGGAGAAAAATGCTGGAAGAGGAGTCGTGTTCCGTGACATTGAACCGAACCTGATATATTTCCCGGTTACCCGCGATGGCAACGGGTATCGCACATGTGGGAATCCTTTCATGCTGAAAAGTGACGGGAAAGTACATGAGTTCGTCCCGGATGTTGCCCGCAGGGAAAGACTGTCCCTGAAACGTAAGATGCCATTCTGGCTACACCATACGGGACGCATGAGCTCTGTCATAGGCATCCGGACACAGACCGGACCAAGCGCGACGGGACCCTGGCGCAATATTGACAGCATATCTTCCATGCCAACTCATAGTTTCTACCACATACCTGTGAACATGAGCGACAAGGATAGATACATTCGTCTTCTGCCGTCTCCCTTGCAGCGTTCCCAGATCGGTGAGGTAATTGCTTCTGTTGACTCTCTCGCGCTTGAACGCCTGCCACTGTCTGTAATCACCGACAATCTCACGGCTGGAAAGAAAAAGCTCGTGGACGGTAATATCCTCACTTGGACTAACTATCAGGTCGGATACCGGGATCTGGTGTTTCGGATAAATTCCAACAAGGAAGTCAGCAACATATTCATCATTCCGCGTAATGACGACAATTATGTTGTTCCGGGAGAAGAGTATGAACTGTTCTATTTCGACAGGGACGGCTGGAAATCGCTTGGTAAGAAGACCGCCGAGGGGTTTGACATCACATATGACGTGCCTGCGAATGCTGTGCTTTGGCTCCGCAACCTCACAAAAGGGAGAGAGGAGCAGATCTTCATATGCCGCGACGGAAAACAGCTCTTCAACGCGGATATGAGAAATGAAAATATTTTGTAAAATTTTGACACCATGAAAAATCTTATTCCCTTGCTTTATGTATTGTTCCTTGTTTCTGCATTCGGATTCAGCGAAAGCCATACTGTTTATGCTCAAACCGCAGCTAAGAAAAAAACGATAAAGGAAAAGGTAGACAGCATAGAGTTGCGGGGAGAGGTGTATGACCGAATGACTACCCGGCATGTGCCTGAAACTAAAATCGAGATACTGCGTCCTGACAGTTCCTTGATCACAAGCACTCAGGGAGGATGGAAAGGACGGTTCTGGCGCCGGGACTTAGGTGTTGTAGAGGATTCTGTCTCAAATTATACTGTAAATCTCCCGAAGATAGAAGGGAATTATATAATCAGAGTCAGCAAGAACGGATATGAAACCAAATATGTGCCCTATGCCCTAATCGATCTCAAAAAAAGAGATGATGAACGCACTGCCCCGAAAATTTATCTTAGCAGGATAAGAGTCAAAAATCTCGAGGAGTTTACTGTCAAGGCAAGTAAGGTGATGTTCTATCACAAAGGAGACACCATCGTCTACAATGCCGATGCGTTCATGCTTCCGGAAGGATCAATGCTTGACGCGCTCATCGCGCAGATGCCGGGCGTGGAGATAAAAGATGGAGGAAAGATATATGTGAACGGAAGGTTTGTCGAGTCCCTGCTTCTCAACGGCAAGGATTTCTTCAAAGGGAATCAGGATGTAATGCTTGAGAACATAGGAGTCTATGCAGTGAAGGATGTGGCTGTATATGAGAAGAAAGAAGACTTGGCTGCCATTCTGGGGGAAAGAGAAGATGTGGAGAAGGAATACGTCATGGACGTGCGTCTCAAGAAAGACCATATGGCGGGAAACATGATCAATGCGGAAGCAGGAGGAGGAACAAAGTCTCGATACATTGGCAGATTGTTCGCCATGCATTACACCAACAACAGCCGCGTCTCACTCTATGGCAACGCCAACAACATCAACCTGATAAACAAGCTGGCGCAGTCTGAACGTCTATATGATGATTATAGTGATAATGGAATCACACGCAAGATAAATGGCGGCATCGATTATCTCGCCGACAATGCGCTTCACACATGGGAAGCCTCAGGCAATGTCGATGCAAATTATATCGACCGCAGAAATAACACTGTGACCAATGCCGTCAATTATCTGCAAACCGCTGACAATTTCGATTTCTCCGGAGTCACATCGCGTGCCCGCGATTTCTCTATGTCCACTTTTCATAATTTCAAAATAAAGAAAGACCGTTGGAACCTTGAGCTGAAGCCAAAGTTCACCTATAATAAGAACCGCAACAACGACGAGACTGTGGCAGCAACATTCAACCGTGAGATACAAAATCTCAACGAAAACATAATAACAGCGATATATTCAGGCAACTACAGAGACCTGCAGTCAGCATTGATCAACCGCAATCTGAAGATTTACGAAGCTGACGGTCACGGATATGACGCCCAATTGCAAGGTGCATCAAAGATAAGGATACCCAACAGTCCCGATGCCGTGGAATTTAAGTTCACAGCGAAGTATGACAGAAAAAGCCTTTTTGACAATACACTTCAGGATATATGTTTCGGCATCACCCCCACTTCCTCGCTGCTTCAGAACCGATATCAGAACAACCGTCCCCACTATAATCTGAAGCTTCAGGGATTGGCACGCTATTATTTCAACATACCATTCGGCACCCTGAATGCAAGCTATGAGTTTATTCATACACAGAACCGCAAGAATACGGACATTTCCCTTCTTGAAGCGATGGCGGAGAACTCAATGGCGGAGTTTGAGCCCGGGGAATTGCCGATGCCCGACCTTGCCAACAGCTATACAAGCAAGTTTTATAAGAACCAGCATATATTGAAACTGACATGGTATTACAAAAAGAAATACAGCAATGTAAACTGGAACATAACCATTGAACCTAAGTTCTTCCTTGAACGTCATGATCTTTTCTATCACAGGGGAGAAACAAACACAGACCCGCGTCGTTCATTCGTGAGATTCAACATCGAAAACGCCCGTTTCATTCTAAAGGACAACAAAAGCAAATGGGATATAAAGATTTCATACAAAATGAGACAGACAGCTCCCAACCTTTTGAACATGATAGATATACGGGACAACACCGATCCATTGAACGTCAGACTGGGAAATCCGGACCTGAAAAACTCTACAAATCACGAGCTGTGGGCAATCTATTACCACGAACTTTCAAAAGATTTATCACAGGATGTTTATCTTGATCTGATGTGGACATTAAATGATTTTGTGACAGGATATCGCTACAATTCCACAAACGGCATCAGAACCACACGGACTTACAATGTCTCAGACAACAATTTCGGGTCGTTGCAATATTCAATTTATTATCGTTTCGGACCGCAAAAATCTTTTTTTATCAACAGTTTTATTGTGGGAAGTTTCAATAATTATGCCAATATGGTTGGATATGATGCTGCTCCGGAGAAACAGAAAGTGAGTTCAAAGGGCATTATATATGACCTGCGTGTCGGTTATAGGACAAAAAAAGTGCAGGCGTTTTTAACAGGGGGCGTAGATTGGGACAGATCGAAATCCGAAGGTCAAATGATCACCAAAAACAACAGCGGTTTTTGGGGTTGGGGAGCAGAACTGAACGCAAGTCTTCCGTTCAATTTCAGCATAGGCACAAAACTGAGGGCGATGAGACGTTTCGGATACGTGGAGGATTCAATGAATTCGTTCAATTATATCTGGAATGCGCAACTCGGGTACAGCATCGCGAAAGGCACATGGCGCATAACCCTCGATGCCAAGGATATCCTCAATCAGAACAAAGGCATCAGCTATAGGGTGAACGCCAACGGACGCACACAGACCCTCAACACAGTCCTACCCCGCTATCTCATGCTCTCGGTGCATTACCGCTTCGACTTCAAGCCGAAACGTTAATAATTCCAATCACTTACAACCACATAACAACCACTTTTATATCTACACTCAAAAGGTTTTATGCATCTTTAAGTGGTTGTTCCGTGGTTGTAAGTGGTTGGAGGATAAATAATGAATATGGATTGGAAAAGGTAAAATCTGATTCGAAAATTTAACACGGAGGCACGGAGGTACAGAGTTTCAGATTAAAGAAGCTGGCATGGATATTTACAGGCACCGAGGGTCTTAAGCGACCTTGCGGAGGCACGGAGCTTGAGAACCATAATGAAAACACCTTCGAGCTTCGTGCCTCCGTCAGCATCGCAAGATGCCTCAGCGCCACTACTCCATTAAACACCATATTGGGTTAAAAACCCTGTACCTCTGTGTCTCAGTGTTTAAATCACCATGTCAAACCTCTTCACACAAAAGCTCCAACCACTTACAACCACAGAACAACCATTTTTACATTTACTCTCAATCGGTTTTATACATCTTGAAGTGGTTGTCCCATGGTTGTATGTGGTTGGAAAATAAATAAAATATGGATTGGTCAAGAGAAATAAACAGGGAGTTAGAGTGAAAGTTGGAACATGTTCGCTTGAATTTTTATAAAATTTATTTGGCGGGGATTGGGTAAGTTTAAATGAAAATAGTTAATTTTGCATCCCGTACTAATACATATTAGACGTGGAAACAAAATATATTTTCGTCACAGGCGGTGTGGTGTCTTCATTAGGCAAAGGCATCATTTCTTCATCTCTTGCCCGCCTACTCCTCTCTCGAGGATACTCTGTCACTATCCAGAAATTTGACCCCTACATCAACATCGATCCCGGCACTCTGAACCCTTACGAACATGGGGAATGCTATGTCACAATTGACGGTCATGAAGCGGATCTCGACCTCGGTCATTACGAACGTTTCACCGACATACAGACTACCCGCGCCAACAATGTGACAACCGGCAGAATCTATCAGTCGGTAATCGAGAAGGAGCGCCACGGAGACTATCTCGGAAAGACAGTACAGATCATACCTCACATCACCGACGAAATCAAACGCAACGTCAAAAGTCTCGGCAATACGGGCAAATTCGATTTCGTAATCACTGAAATCGGTGGAACCGTCGGCGATATCGAATCCACACCTTTCCTTGAGGCTGTGCGCCAACTCAAATGGGAACTCGGCAAAAACGCCCTCAGCATCCATCTTACCTACGTGCCATATCTGAAAGCAGCAAAAGAGCTCAAAACGAAACCTACTCAGCATTCTGTAAAACAATTGCAAGCTATCGGCATACAGCCGGACATACTTATCCTACGCACCGAAAAAGACATACCCATGGCTATGCGTCGCAAGGTGGCGCAATTCTGCAACGTGGCTCCGGAAGCCGTTATACAGAGTGTAGACGCTTCCACAATATATCGAGTGCCTTTGATGATGCACGAACAGGGATTGGACAATCTGGTGCTGAAACTCACCGGCACCGAAAACATCGGCGAACCTGACCATGCGGCATGGAATGAGTTTCTCCGCAAGCTCGACTCTGCTGAAAAGGTTGTCACAATCGGGCTTGTAGGCAAATATGTAGAACTCCAGGATGCCTATAAATCAATCAATGAATCCTTGATGCAGGCAGCAACATATTGCGACCACAAACTGAATCTCGTATCCATACATTCCGAAAAACTTACACCCGCCGACGTAAATGAAAAACTGGAGGGAATGGATGGAATAATAATCGCTCCGGGATTCGGACAGCGTGGAATCGAAGGTAAATTTACGGCTCTCAAATGGTGCAGGGAACATGATATTCCCACTTTTGGCATCTGCCTCGGAATGCAGTGCATGGTGATCGAATACGCCCGCAATGTGCTTGGCTTTGCAGATGCAAATTCTACAGAAATGGATCCGGACACCACCCACAACGTGATTGACCTGATGGAAGATCAGAAAAACATATCCGACATGGGGGGCACCATGCGTCTCGGAGCATACGACTGTCGCCTGAAGAAAGGATCCATACCTGCGGAAGCCTATGGCAAAGAGGTGGTGAGTGAGCGACATCGCCACAGATTTGAATTTAACGGGGAATACCGCACCCGCTTTGAGGAAGCAGGTCTGGAATGCGTGGGTGAGAATCCTGAAACGGGATTGGTGGAAGTAGTGCAAGTCCCGTCATTAAGATGGTTTGTGGGCACACAGTATCATCCGGAATATCAGTCTACTGTCCTTTCTCCAAATCCTCTCTTCATATCATTTATTAAAGCCGCAATCAAAAACTCCAGACCCTAAACTACAGATCCCTTGGAACAGATTAAACATGAATGCGGCATCGCAATGATCCGCCTGCTCAAGCCTCTGTCTTACTACAAAGATAAATACGGTTCTGAGCTATATGGTCTCGATAAGCTCTACCTTATAATGGAAAAAGAGCATAACCGAGGACAGGAAGCCGCCGGAATCGGCTGCGTAAAGCTTGACATGCCCCCGGGGCAGGAGTATATATTCCGCGAACGGGCGCAAGGCTCGGATGCCATCAGCAAGATCTTCGCCGAAGCCCATCGCCGGATCGATGATGACCGCAAGGAGGGCGTTGACCCTCGTTTTACACCTTTCGTAGGTGAAGTATATATGGGTCATCTGCGCTACAGCACCACCGGACGTTCCGGCATTAACTACGTGCACCCCTTCATGCGCCGCAACAACTGGTGTTCGCGCAATATGCTGCTGTGCGGAAACTTCAACATGACCAATGTGGATGAAATCTTCGACTCAATAGTGGCAACAGGTCAACATCCCCGCCTTTTCGCCGACACTTTCATTCTCCTTGAACAACTCGGACATGCCCTCGACCGGGAGAATGAACGCCTTTTCAACATTCACAGCGATGCCGGGTTGAAAGCCATCGACCTCTCTGAAGGTATAGCGCGCGACCTCAATGTCACCAATATCCTCAAACGTTGCGCTCCTGCGTGGGATGGAGGATACGTGATCTGCGGAATAGTCGGCAACGGTGACATGTGGGCGATGCGCGATCCCAACGGTATTCGTCCGGCTTTCTATTATAAAGATGAAGAGATCGTTGTTGTTGCAAGTGAACGCCCGGTAATTCAGACGGCTTTCAATCTCCGGCTTGAGCAGGTAAAAGAGTTGGATCCGGGTAATGCAATTATAGTTGACCGTGACGGCGCAGTACGTATCGACAGCATTATGCCCGAAGGTAAGAACGCCAAATGCAGTTTCGAACGCATATATTTTTCCAGAGGTTCTGATTATGACATCTACCGCGAACGCAAGGCTCTCGGAGCCAATCTCGTGGATCCGGTGCTTAAAGCCATAGGTCATGATATAGACAATTCTGTCTTCTCGTTTATTCCCAACACTGCGGAAGTGGCTTTCTACGGACTTGTGGAAGGTGTGGAAAATTACCTGATAAAGAATAAGATCAACGATATCCAACGACTCTCATTAACGGGAAATCTTACAGACGAGAACATAGCCAATGTGCTTCGCCGGCGTGTACGGCGCGAAAAAGTAGCTATAAAAGATATAAAACTCCGCACATTCATTGCTGAAGGATCCACCCGCAATGACCTTGCAACACATGTCTACGACATAACTTACGGCTCTATCCGTAATGGTGACAATCTTGTGGTAATTGACGATAGTATCGTGCGTGGCACTACTCTCCGGCAGTCAATCATCCGCATTCTCGATCGGCTCTCACCCCGCAAGATAGTAATAGTCTCCAGTTCTCCACAGGTCCGTTTCCCCGACTGCTATGGCATTGACATGTCGCGTATGGGAGAATTCATCGCGTTCAAGGCGGCAATGACACTCCTTGAAGAGCGTGGCATGCGATATGTGATAGATGATGTATATCATCGTTGCAAATCACAGGAATCTCTGCCTAAAGAGAGAATTGTAAACTACGTCAAAGAGATTTACGCTCCATTCTCCGATGAAGAGGTAGCGGCAAAGATCGCGCAGCTACTCACACCCGAAGGCACACGCGCTGAAATACAAATCGTTTTCCAATCGGTAGAGGATATGCACAAGTCTATTCCCAACCATCCGGGCGATTGGTATTTCACTGGCAACTACCCTACTCCCGGTGGCAATCGCCTCGTCTGCAAAGCCTTCATCAACTACTACGAAGGGCGCACATCCGCCAGAAACTGATCTTAGCGGCATTACCGCTTTGACTTCAAACCTAAGCGTTAATGACTCCAACCACTAACAACTACGTAACAACCACTTTTATATTAACCTCATATGGTTTTATGCATCTTGAGGTGGTTGTTCTGTGGTTGTTAGTGGTTGGAGAATAAATAAAATATGGAGTGGAGTGGAAAGGCAAAATCTGATTCGAAAATTTAACACGGAGGCACAGAGGTACAGAGTTTCAGATGAAAGAGCAGGCATGGATATTTACCGGCACCGAGGGTCTTAAGCGACCTTGCGGAGGCACGGAGCTTGAGGACCATGATGAAAATGCCATCGGTCTCCGTGCCTCTGTCTGCATCGCAAGATGCCTCCGCGCCTCTACTCCATTATCAATCTCGCATTAAACACCATATTGAGCTAAAAACTCTGTACCTCTGTGTCTCAGTGTTTAAATCACCATGTCAAACCTCTTCACACAGAAGCTCCAACCACATACAACCACAGAACAACCATTTTTACATTTACTCTCAATCGGTTTTATGCATCTTGAGGTGGTTGTTCCGTGGTTGTTAGTGGTTGGAGAATAAATAATAAAGATGGATTGGTCAGAAATGTTTAACAGTTGCAAAATTCGTGAATTTGGATTAACTTTGCATATCATAACGAATTTTATTAAAGACAACTAATTAACAGATCCGGTTAATGGATAAGAATACACTTAACGGCCTGCTCATGATGCTCGCCGTCTTCCTGATCTTCATGTGGCTTCAGCCGAAGAACAATGAAACTGACAATTCATCTCAGTCTGAAAACACTACGCAGGGCACTCCCTTGGCTGTCATGGCAGACTCGCTGAATACGACAGAGCGCGAATGGCTTGTTAAAAACATTATTGACAATGGCATTCCGGAGACTCTATCAGATTCTACTCGCGCATATCACCTAACTCAAGGTCCTCTCAATCTCACCCTTGCCGGCGATTCAATCTGGGGCACGGTAGAGGTTGACGGCGATAAACTTGCTTGGGGTGACATAGATAGCGCCGACATTAAGAAGGTGGGCATAGACCGCCAGCGCAAAGCGATAGCCGCAATCAAATCAATGTCGGAATCCCTCGGCAAATATGGCAAATTCTCAAAATTCCTTGCAGGTTCGGATTCTAAGGTATTATTGGAAAACGATGTGCTCAAACTGGAATTGAGTGCAAAGTCTGGATCTGTAACCCGCGCCGAACTGAAAAAATATGACACCGAATATTCCTCTGACGAAACCAAGAGCCAAAAGAAAAAGGTTGTCATATTCGAAGGGGATCGTAACCGGTTCAACTTCCAGCTCCCTCTGCCCCAACCGGTAGAGACTGCAGACCTCTACTTCACGCCGCGCCAACTGAACGACTCTACCGTTCTGATGGCTCTCGACATGGGCAATGGAGCATATTGGGGTCTTGAATACACGCTGCCAAAGGGTGAAAGCTATGTGGTAAGCATGAGAGTCGTGCAACACGGCATGGCACCCATTGTGCAAAGCAATGTCCGCAATCTCGGACTGAACTGGCAACAAGACATACACCGCCAAGAGAAAGGACGAATGTTTGAAGAGAGAAATTCCGGACTTTATTACAAATTCGCCGGAGGTTCTGTCGAAAACCTTTCTGAAGCAAAGGATGACTCGGAAGAGCGTCAGTCGAAAGTGCGCTGGATCGGCTTCAAGAATCAGTTTTTCTCAACCGTAATGATAGCTGACCGCCCTTTCAACACCGCAGATTTCTCATCAGAAGTGATCAAAGGGCAGGATTACCTCAAGAGCCTTTCAGCAGCCGCCATTGTTAATGACTACGATTGGTCTTCCGAGAACCCTGTAAATTTCCATCTCTTCATCGGACCTAACCTTTATCCCCTTCTTTCACATCTCGACAAGGAGATAGAAGTGGGAGAAGACCTAAACATGACCAAGCTTATCCCATTGGGATGGAGCATATTCCGGTGGATCAATACGGGAGTTGTGATCCCGGTATTCACGTTCCTCGGCAAATTCATCTCAAACTATGGCATAATAATCCTGATACTGACGCTTTTCATAAAGCTCGTGCTCTTCCCGCTCACATACAAGAGTTACAAAAGCCAGGCAAAAATGCGCGTCCTCGCCCCGGATATCAAAGCCATAAACGACAAATATCCCGGAACTGAAAACGCCATGACCCGTCAACAGAAAACCATGGCTCTCTATTCCAAGGCAGGAGCAAGCCCGATGTCGGGTTGCTTGCCGATGATGCTGCAGATGCCAATCCTTTTTGCCATGTTCAGTTTCTTCCCAAGCTGTATCGAACTTCGCGGTCAGAGTTTCCTTTGGGCGCACGACCTTTCAGCGCCTGACGCAATCATATCCTGGAGCGGCAATATCCCATTGATAACCGAATATTTCGGCAATCACATTTCGCTGTTCTGTCTCCTCATGACTGCGACAAACATCATATACACATACATCAACATGCAGAACCAACCGAGCACCATGCCCGGCATGAAATGGATGATGTATCTGATGCCGGTGTTCTTCCTGGTATTCTTCAACAACTATGCCGCCGGTCTTTCCTACTATTATTTCCTTTCGCTACTGATCACCATAATCCAGACTTATGCATTCCGCTATATAATAAAAGAGGAAGACGTGAGGAAAGCGATGGCTGAGTCTGCAAAGAAACCACGTAAGAAATCAGGTTTCATGGCGCGACTTGAAGAGATGCAGCGTCAACAGCAGGCAATGCTCCGCGAACAGCAGAAGCAGCAGCGAGGCAAACGTTAAGAAGAAGTGAGGCAGATAAGAATTTTTCGCATATTTCTGGCGGCGCTCTTTTTTATCGCCACCACGGCATACCTGATAATCGGACCGCAAGTGCATCCGATGGCAGCCGTGTCAGAAAAAACGCAGATAATTCTGTCTGCCGGAGCCACCGCCATAGGAGCCTTGCTCGCATGGTTGATACTCACATTCATTTTCGGACGTATATATTGCGCGACAGTGTGCCCCATAGGCACACTGTCCGACATATTTATACGAATACGCAGAAAAATACCGAAACTTGACAAAAAGTATTCATACCGCCCGTCAAGACGGTGGTCGATCCACATACTGCTTGTTTATGTAATATGCATATTGGCAGGAGTATTGACAGTTCCGTATATACTGGAACCATGGAACATAATGCGCAACATCGTTTCGATCGTGAAGCCGTCAGCCGTTGAAGCCACATGGATAAACCTCGGCATAGGCGTTGCCACGGGCATGATCGCAGGGACAGTGTCACTGATATTTATAGCAGTATACTCATTGCTGCACGGACGCATGTTCTGCACAGACATATGCCCGATCGGGACTGCCATGGGACTGCTTCATGAGCATAACATATATCATATCGAAATAGATCCGGACAGATGCACTTCTTGCGGGATATGTGAAAACATCTGTAAGTCAGCCTGCATAAAAGTAGTCAGCCGACATGTAGACAACTCAAGATGTGTAAGATGCTTCGATTGTCTTGCCGCATGCCCGGAAGAGGCGATCAGGTATCAGCCAAACCGAAATCGACCGGCCACTCCACTTTTCAGAAAAACAAAACAAACCAACCCATAATGACACCATATCTAACGCTCCTACGCCACATCCTTGATAACGGCAAAATAAAGGAAGACCGCACCGGAACAGGCACAATCTCCACTTTCGGCTATCAGATGCGCTTCGACCTCAGCGAAGGGTTTCCATTGCTGACCACAAAGAAAGTGCACCTGAAAAGTATTATATATGAACTGCTTTGGTTCCTTGCGGGTGACACCAACGTGCATTATCTTCAGGAACATGGTGTAAGGATATGGAATGAATGGGCGGATCAGGACGGAAGTCTTGGTCACATATACGGATACCAATGGCGATCATGGCAGGATTATGACGGAGGTTTTATAGACCAGATATCGGAAGCAGTAAAGACGATCAAAGAAAATCCTGACTCCCGTCGAATAATTGTCAGCGCCTGGAATGTTGCCGATCTAAAGAACATGAACCTGCCTCCATGCCACACTTTCTTCCAATTCTATGTCAGCGATGGCAAACTCTCGTTACAGCTATACCAACGCAGTGCCGACTGTTTTCTTGGAGTGCCGTTCAATATTGCAAGCTACGCATTGCTCTGCATGATGATGGCTCAGGTATGCGGACTGCAACCCGGGGATTTCATACACACTCTCGGAGACGCGCATATTTACACCAATCATCTGGAACAAGTACGCGAACAACTCAGCCGAACTCCCCGGGCATTACCAAAAATGATAATAAACCCTGATATTAAAGATATTTTCGATTTTAAATATGAAGATTTCACTCTCGAGAATTACGACCCTTATCCGGCTATAAAAGGCATCGTATCAGTCTGAACAGACTCCTTCTATTTTATTTCTTCGGGTGTGATGATTCCCGGAGCTTTATCTTGGCATCAATCAGAATCCCATGATGCTCGGCTTCAGGATGACGAATCATATGGATCAGCAACTCTGCAACCCGCTCCCCCATCTCCTCAAGAGGAGCCTCCACAGAGGTGAGCTTAGGGTGCACCATCTCTGACAGCAACGAACCGGTAAACGCTACAACTGAAATATCCTCCGGCACTTTAATCCCTCGCTCCATCAGGCGATTCATCACGCCTATCGCCACAAGCTCATTTATAGCAAACACGGCATCAAACTCAACGCCATTGTCAAGAAGGTTATCTGCCACCTGCCTCCCGGACTCCATATCGACCCCTGCCTCTATCTGAAGTTCAGGCATCACCGGAATAGAAAATTTCCTCATGACTGCATTATAAGCCTTGTCAAGGTTCCTCATCTCACAGCTGATTGACGGACCCTTGATATTTACTATCCGTTTGCGTCCGGAACACACAAGGTGATCCACAAGGAAGAAACCTTTATCATAGCTGTTAACACCAACCATAGGGGCATCCACTCCGTCAAGGGCACTGCGAAGAAACACCATAGGAATGCCACTTTCATACAGTTTCTTGAACAACTCCCTGTTATCCTCATGATTACAATGCGCAATGATAAGGCCATCGAATAAAGAAGTCCCAATCAAGTTTAAATAATCCTTCTCTATCAAGGGATCATTGTCGGCATCACATGTGACTACATAAATTCCATTTTCCCGCATCACGCGATTAATACCTTTCAACACTTTAGAGGCATAAGGCGATATCATCTGATCCACCATCACCCCTATCGTGTGGCTCCTGCCTGTGCGCAGATTGGCGGCTATGACATTTCTGGCATATCCCAACTCCCGAGCCGCTGCAAAAATACGCTCCTTCGTTTCTTTACGTATATTCTTATCATTGGCGAGTGCCCTGGATACAGTAGATACTGACAGGCAAAGATGATTGGCAATGTCTTTTATCGTGGTGCGCTTCATATGATTAGCGATAAGCAAGTAAATAATAAAACAACATATAAGCAAGCAATAAGATATTAGAACTCCAAACTTAAAAACTCAATTATATATCAAATTCCACAGACGCAGATCCGTTGACAATCCAACTACCCTCCGTCTTCTGCAAAGATAATACTAATTTTACATTTCTGCAACCGAACTGCAGATTATTTTCCCTTTTTTCTTTATTTTTTTAAATATTGAATACATCTGTCATATAAGACTTTAAATTTATAACGTTTGCAGATTTTTCAATCGTTATAAATTGATCATTTGATATTTTTTACGATAATATTTGGCAGAAGTATAAAAATAGTATTATTTTTGCATTGAAACGTTAATTTATTTCGCTTCAGAATCATAATAATGGATAATTAGGTGTAAATAAAATTAGGGAACTGATAAATCAGTTTATTAAAGCGCAACAGGAAGAGCATGTCGGGAGACACGCTCTTCCTTATTTAAATTTTTCAGGGCATTGGCTTACACGAACTTAAGGTCTTATGCAAATTTCGCCAAAACAACAGTCAAATTACAATTACAAAACTTAATCTTAACCGATATGCAATCAACTTGCCACATGCAAAACTTGTTTAGGCACATCGCGAAGATTCTTAAGAAGCTATTTAATCCAACAGTGACATCCAGAAATCTTTAAGTTCATCCCATTTCACCAGACAACCTTTATCGGGAAGCGGAGATATATTACGTCCGTTAAGACGCAATGAAGCATAAACCTCTCCACTATCTCCCCGCAACAAAATTATAGCAAGATTGGCAGCTAATGGAGTGATCTCCTGAACCTGCCATGTGTCAGCAAGGCTTTCGAAGTCATCTGTCATGACATAACATCCGGGTAATCTCATTAAAGAGAAAAGTGGAAGAAGCGTCTCGGCATGCCCGAAATATCCATGAGCCTTTATATCCCTAATATTCCCAAGGGCTGAATCGGCATCAGATATTATCCGATTTAGCAAAGGGGCTGTCGCCCTCCCTGCGATATCCGAAACCGGATTGACATTATTACGCAGATAATGAAGCACATTAGAGGCAATCCAACATTCCTTATATTCCTGCTCGCTCATAAACTCCGTAGTAGTTGCAGGCAGTCCCGACGCAAGATTCGCCTGAAGAAGTCCATACATGCTCATTGTAAGATGGCGCAGATGCTGCCGGTCATTTTCATATCCTTTTACAAAAAGCCGGCGCGCCGGTGCACTCGACACATGTTTTTTCAAAAAATCCTCATATACCGGTTTCCATTCTCCATTATCGCGATATGAGGCATATGCCGTGTCGGTAACAAAACAGCGAAGCAAAGAATCGTTCTGCATTCCCGAAGAAGTGTAAAGTTCAACATGAGGATGGTGAATTTCAAGCGAATGAAGGAATTGATACATCGTCATTATAACCCTCGGGACATAAGTAGATTTAGCATCAATTTTTCCATTACTGAAAAGATACGGAAGCATTGCCGACATATCGGTCCCAAGTTTTTGCTCCTCCCTTATCCCGACTTCCGACAGCAAGCCCCATCTTCCGTCTGTACGCATGGAAACCTCACGCAAGAGAGCAAGAAACTTCTCCCCTTGAGCAGTCAGCTTAGCTTTTGACTCTGCTGCTACAAGAGCTTTCGATATTTCATCAATCTTCTTAGGGGATGAAAGGAAACGCGCGCCATGTCTTGCAACATATCCCAAATACACAGGCTTCAAGGAATCACCCCAGGCTACAACCGAATCGCATCTTGAAAAATCATATGGCATCATCGAACCGCTATAAATTGAGGGTTGACTTTTATATTTAACAGCAGAAATTCCCGGAAATGGAATCATTCCGAAGGCAACAATAGTCACGAATATATGTAAAAGCTTCTTTTTCATATAAGAAATTTTGATTTACCGATTTTTTATTAATTTTGCATTTTCAAACAAAACCCACACACCTCTTTATATAAAACAAGTTCGTATAATGACAACAGTTTTATATAAAGAACAAATTTTTCATAAAAAATATTACCACATGACACTCATCGACGGAAAAAAGACAGCCGCTGACATAAAACAGGAAATAGCTGCCGAAGTAGCAGAAATGACCTCACGCGGCGAAAGGGCACCTCACCTTGCGGCAATCCTGGTCGGTCACGACGGAGGTTCGGAAACATATGTAGCCAACAAGGTCAAAGCTTGTGGCGAATGCGGATTCACAAGCAGCCTGATCCGTTTCGAAGATGATGTCACCGAAGAGAGGATTATAGAGGAAATCAAACGCTTGAACGAAGACGACACCATCGACGGATTCATTGTCCAGCTGCCCCTCCCACGTCATATTGACGAGCAGAACATTATCCGCGCAATAGATCCGTCAAAAGACGTGGACGGATTCCACCCCATCAATGTTGGGCGAATGTCTGTCGGATTATCAGGTTTCCTTCCTGCAACACCCGCCGGCATAATGCAGCTTCTTAAACGTTATGGCGTGGAGACCAAAGGGAAACACGCAGTGGTGTTGGGAAGAAGCAACATAGTTGGCAAGCCCATGGCTTCGCTCCTGATGCAGAAAGCCAATCCAGGGAACTGCACGGTAACCGTTTGCCATTCGGCAACTCCCAATATCAAAGAGATCTGCCTGCAGGCAGACATAATAGTTGCCGCTCTCGGTCAGCCGGGATTTGTAACTGAAGATATGGTGAAACCCGGGGCAACCATCATTGATGTCGGGACTACCCGCGTAGCTGATGCTACCCGGAAGAGCGGCTGGAGACTGCGCGGAGACGTAGACTTCGAGAATGTAGCTGAAAAGTGCGATTTCATCACTCCCGTACCGGGTGGTGTAGGACCTATGACGATATGCTCACTCATGATCAACACCCTGTTGGCGCGTAAGGAGAACCCTTATAAATGACAAATTCCGTCATACGGTTGTTATAGATGTAAATAGACCCCAAATCCGAAAACTGAAACCGATATCTGAAAACTGATATCTGAAAACCGAAAACTAAAGCTGTTTAATACACTTCTTCATGAAGAATCTTGTGATAGTCGAGTCTCCGGCAAAAGCGAAGACAATAGAAAAATTTTTAGGCAAAGACTTCAAGGTGATGTCAAGCTACGGACACATCCGCGACCTGAAGAAAAAAGGGATGAGCGTGGAAGTGGAATCCGACTTCTCTCCGCTGTATGAAATCCCTGCGGAAAAGAAGGAACTTGTCAAGCAACTTAAGGCTGCTGCCAAACAAGCTGACACCGTATGGCTCGCTTCCGATGAAGACCGTGAAGGAGAGGCTATTGCATGGCATTTATATGAAGTGTTGGAGTTAAAACCGGACAACACACAACGCATCGTTTTTCACGAGATAACCAAGCCTGCAATCATTCATGCCATAGAGAATCCACGCTCTATAGATATTGACAGGGTTAACGCCCAGCAGGCAAGGCGAGTGCTCGACCGCATCGTAGGCTTTGAATTAAGTCCTATTTTATGGAAGAAAATTAAACCGGCGCTTTCGGCGGGACGTGTGCAAAGCGTTGCCGTGAGACTCATATGCGAACGCGAAAAAGAGGTTGAAGCTTTCAAACCGGAACCTTTCTTCCGTGTCAACGCCGTCTTCACCCTCCCTTCCGGAGAGACTTTCAAGGCTGAACTTAAACGACGCATAGATTCGGAAAAGGAGGCTCTCGCATTTCTTGAAACATGCAAGTCAGCAGGATTCTCGGTTTCCGATTTGAGCATAAAGCCTGTGAAACGTGCACCGGCACCACCTTTCACCACATCCACCCTGCAGCAAGAAGCGGGGAAACGGCTCGGCTTCTCAGTCAACGCCACCATGCGCATAGCTCAGAAGCTGTATGAAGACGGACGCATAACATACATGCGTACAGACTCTACCAACTTGTCTGAGCTTGCCATAAAAGACATTTCGGCAGCGATTGTTTCTGAATATGGGAATGATTTCGTAAAAGTGCGCCATTACCACACCAACTCGAAAGGCGCCCAGGAAGCGCACGAAGCAATCAGACCTACATATATATCAAACAGTTCCATACCCGGAACTCCTCAAGAACAGAAGCTGTACGACCTTATATGGAAACGCGCCGTGGCTTCGCAGATGAGTGACGCCCTGCTTGAAAAAACCAACGTGGACATAGCCGTAAGCGGTTCTGCCGAAGAGTTTAGGGCTGAAGGTGAAGTAGTGAAATTCGAGGGATTCATGAAAGCTTGGAAAATAGACTCCGATTCCACATCTTTCACCCGTTTGCCACACTTAAAGGCAGGAGAAACGCTCCTTAACAAAGAGATAACCGCCACACAACGCTTCACAATGCCTCCGGCAAGATACACCGAAGCATCTTTGGTGAAAAAGATGGAGGACCTTGGAATCGGGCGTCCGTCAACATATGCCCCTACCATTTCCACGATACAAAGCCGCGATTATATACGTCATGGCGAGAAAGAAGGCACACCCAGACCATATGACATCCTTTCTCTCGTCAATGGCGACATTAAAAAGGAAACACTGACTGAAAACAGCGGTAGTGAGAAAGGCAAACTCGTGCCAACGGATGTTGGCATGGTAGTAAACGAGTTCCTGACACAGTATTTCCCGGACATACTCGACTATAATTTCACTGCTCGCGTAGAAGAGAAATTCGATGAAATTGCAGAAGGCAAACTGGGTTGGAAGAATGAAATGGCGGATTTCTACACTCAATTTCATCCTTCAATCACAAAAGTTGACTCCATGCGTCTTGAACATAAGGTAGGCGAACGAATCCTCGGCACCGACCCCAAATCCGGCAAACCGGTTTCAGTCAAAATCGGACGCTTCGGACCTGTTGTGCAAATCGGTGACGCGGCAGATGAGGAAAAGCCTCAATTTGCAAGTCTTCTTGAAGGACAGAGCATTCAAGACATAACACTTGCCGATGCACTCAAGCTATTTGAGCTTCCGCGTAAGGTAGGAACATTCGACGGCAAAGACGTCACGGCTGCAATAGGGAGGTTCGGTCCGTATATACATTATGAAAAAATGTTCGTGTCCATCCCTAAAGATATGGCACCGCAAACAATAACCCTTGATGAAGCCATTGCTCTGATAGAAGCAAAAAAAGAAGCCGAAGCCAACAGGCTAATCAAGGAGTTCCCGGAAATGCCCGGATTAGAAGTGCTGAACGGACGTTTCGGACCATATATTGCATATAAAAAGGAAGGGGCAAAGAAAGCGACAAACTATAAAATACCCAAAGGCACAGATCCTGCATCCCTCACCCTTGAAGAGATAAAGGGCTTGATGGAGAAACAGGATGCAGCTCCTGCCAAGAAGACCCGAACCCGCAAGAAATAGTTCGCCCTCACCTTTCAGAAGCCTTTAAACCTAAGTTACAGCGGATTTGTTATAGTGACAAATCCGCTGTAACTATGTCTGAACTAAACGAAAATAAAAAAAGTAAATCTCAGGAACATTCTCGCGGCAATAATACGGTGGCAAAAGCCGGAATTATTATCGCGGGAGTGGTAGGGGGCATACTGCTTTTGATCGTCTGTGCCTTATGCGCGGCGACATGGTATCTGACACCGGAGCGTCTCTCCAAAATCATAAACACGGAAATAAATAAGCAGCTAAATGCCAAAGTGACAGCCTCCAACATCAATTTCACTTTATGGTCCTCCTTTCCCGAGCTTTGCATAAACATAGACTCCCTTAAAATCACAAGTTATTCTCTCAACGGAATCTCACCCGCCATACGCAAGCAGTTGCCACAAAATGCTGACCTACTTGCCACGACCGGAAAAGTGCAGGGCAGCGCCAACATAATCAAGCTATTAAAAAAACAAATCTGGATCAAAGAGTTGAAAATTGATTCACTCAACCTCAATCTCGTTACTGTATCCGACTCCATTTCCAACTTCAACATACTGAAAAATCAAGAAAAGCCAACTAAGATCCCTTATTTTACAGCTAAGAAAATATCTATTGAAAACAATGCCAAAATAAATATATACGATCACCGCAAACAGACAGAGGTCGACATGCGTCTTTCAAATACTTCCCTATTGCGTTCTGACTCTTCCAACAATTCGTATGTATTATCGGGCAAAGGCAGGATAAATGCTTCTCAGTATGGTCCGGTTGTCTCTGAATTACCTTTCAGTATTTCGGGAGAAACCAATTTAGAGTTCGATCCGTTTCGAATGAATCTTGCAGGTTACAGTATTAGCCTTGGCAACATTTCGGGCACAATAGATGCTGAAATTCAAGCAAATGACAAACCAGAACTGAAAAGTATGTCTTGTAAGATTGACAATTTCAATCCATCAACACTATTGCAATATTTCCCCAAGATACAGATTAAAATACCGGAAGGCATCAAACAGGGAATCATTGTCAACGCATCAGCAAAGCTGAAAACGCCTTACGACATTTCATCAAAACGATTGCCATCCATGATAATAAATTGCAATATGCTTAATGGTGAAATATCTTATGTCGCTTCCAATAAACACACATACACATTAAGACACTCGGACATTAAAAGTTTAGTGGCATTAAACGGTAGTCATCCCGATTCATCATATGTAATCATATACCCTTTCACGCTAAAAGGAGAAGGCACAGACCTACAGATTAGAGCACATGCGTCAAACCTATTCAACGACCCCGGAATCCGTCTGGCAATGAAAGGGACGGCTGATACCGGATTGGCAAATAGGCTCGTGAAGCCATTACGCCATTATAACCTCAAAGGCTTAATCGAATGCGATGCTCTCCTTGACTTCAATGTTTCAGACATCAGCCGAGAAATCCTTGAGAAGATAATGATTAACGGAGATGTGGCGTTACAAAATTACAATCTTAAACTCCCTTCAACCGGACTATGCGTAGCCGGAGAAAAACTCCATATTAATTTTGGAGGCAAATCCACTGAAATAACTGATAAAATTATAGAGAACGGCATATTTGATGTAAAAATAAATGCACCTGAAATACACTTCAATACAAATGGTTATGACATAAATGTCTCAAATCTCGACATGTCAGGTGTAATAACGGAAAACCATCGAATAAGGCTCTCTGATATTCCTTCGTCACTCCCATATGATGTAAATCTAAAGGCTTCATCAATCAATATGGCAAATGAACGGGACTCAATAAGATTATCTGTGAAGGACTTTGCAATAAAAGGGAAGGTCAATACCCGTCCCGGACAAGCATATGCCCATAAATTCGCGATCGAGACAACATGCGGATCTGTAAAAGCCACAACTGGCAGAACCAGGATAAGCATGAAAGATATAACTTCACGATTCTCGGCTTCGGAAATGAAAAAAAATATCATCCCCCTTAAATATGCCATTCCCCAAGAATGGACGGCAGACAGGCACAGCCTAAATTTTATTGACCATTCTCCCGAATACCTGAAATTAAACCTCAACAAAAAGATATTTGACATAATCCGCAAGTGGGAAGCAGGAGTATCAATAAAAGCTGAAAGCGGCACAATATTAAATCCTGCGCTACCATTGCGCAACGGATTCGCAAACCTTGACATTGAGGCATCCTTCGACTCCATAAAGCTAAATGGCATTAACTTCAACTCGCAAGATACCAGACTCAAAGCCACAGGCAAAGTATCTAATCTCAGACAATTCCTCACATCGGAATCCATCGCGCCATTGCATCTCGCTCTAAATGTAGATATGGACACGATCAGGATAAATCAGTTATGCGGCGCATATAATCACGGACTGAAGCTGACTCACGGCCCTGCCGCCTCAATATTGACCGTTATACCTGACACCCTCACATCTTCCGATACAATCTCTCTTATGATTCCACGAAACATTATTGCCGACATAAAAGCTTCTGCAATGATGACTCAATACACCAACCTATATCTCCACAACCTGTCGACAGCTGTTTCTCTCCGCAATGGAATTTTAAAAGTTAAAGATCTTGATGTGTCTTCTAATTTCGGGGCACTAAAATTCAATTTTGAATACGACACATCCGACATTCAGAGGTTGGCAATGAAAATGCAGATGAATCTTGACAATGTAAATCTTGTTAACTTCTTTAGCAATTTCCACACCCTCCTCCTCATGATGCCACAAATGAGAAACCTCAAAGGAAACATTTCGACAGGAGTGGATGCAAAAATGCTCCTCTTCCCAAATATGTATATCAATATGCCCTCAATATGGGCTGACATGAATGTGAAAGGCAATAACATGATGCTACGTCAGGATCCTTTTATACGCCGCATAACAAAAATGATGCTCATACCTGATTCTGAATACATCCGGCTTGCCGACATGGACATACATGCATCCGTTCACGACAATCTCGTGGAAGTATATCCTTTCGATATAAGTTTTGACCGCTATCGGATGAAGTTCGGAGGGCTCAACAACTTCGATGGTGACATGTACTATCATCTGGGAGTAAACAAGTCCCCTATTCCGTTCCCTTTCGGGATAAACATAATCGGCAAATTCAAGCATCCGGAAATAAAATTCGGAGGTGTAACTTTAAAAATAAGGAAAGGGGAAGAAATAACGTCTTCAGTAATGGATAACAAGCATATTAACCTTATGCTCAGACTAAAACTCCTCATTCGCGAAATGATAGAAAAGGCTGCCGAAGCTGACACCACCCCTGAGTCTTTCTACACCTATTAGAAACTACAGTGCTTACCATTGAAGTTGTTTAAACAACTTCAATATCGGTCATTGAAAAATGAGATGAAAATGTTGAAAATTTATCTACAATTTGTGAATTTAGCTTCAAAAATTTACAAAAAATAACTAACTTTACATCTCATTTAACCAATAGTCACCATTTTCGAAATGACATCCGAGATCTATCATGTACCCGCGCTCCTTGAGGATTCAATCAACGGATTGAACATCAAACCAAACGGAATCTACGCCGATATAACATTCGGCGGTGGCGGACACTCTCGTGCCATTCTCGAAAACCTGGGTGCAGACGGACATCTTTTCGGTTTTGACCGCGATTTGGATGCCCTCAAGAACGCTCCCGACGACTCCCGATTTACATTTGTACATTCCAACTTCAGATACATCACAAACTTCATGAGGTATCACGGCGTGAAGCATCTTGACGGAATCATTGCCGACCTTGGAGTCTCATTCCATCACTTCGACGATGCCGAAAGGGGATTCTCTTTCCGCACAGACGCTCACCTCGATATGAGAATGAGCAGGAATGCTCCCACCACGGCTGCCATAATCGCAGACACATACACAGGAGAACAGCTTGAAGGATTATTCCGTGCCTTTACGGATCTCAAAAGACCAAGGAAAGTGGCGGAAGCGATCTTGAAAGCAAGAGCCGTCAACCCGATCGACACAACATTCCGTCTTGCCGATGCCGTAAGGTGTGCCATCAATCCGAAGTCTGAGAAAAAAGAGCTTGCACAGGTATTCCAGGCATTCCGCATAGAGGTAAACGGGGAAATGGAGGCTTTAAAGCGACTGCTTAACGACTCTTCCAAAGTGTTAAAGCCAGGAGGAAGATTAGCCATTATCACATATCATTCCATTGAAGACCGCATAGTGAAGAATTTCATGAAGACGGGAAACATAGAAGGGAAAGAGGAGAAAGACTTTTTCGGGCGAACCCACTCACCGTGGAAGATAATAACCCGCTCACCTATCGTCCCCTCGGAAGAAGAAATTGAACGCAACCCGCGTTCGCGCTCGGCAAAACTCAGAATCGCAGAATTAGCAGCAGACATAAACTCATAGAATCTCTCCGGAATGGCAAAAAAAAATAATAAACAGAAGTCTAAAAGAGGATGGATAAGTGAACTCCGCTACGGACGCTCATTGTCAATCGAATTTTTCAGGGCAAACGCCTGGCTGATGTTTCTATTTGTAGTAGCAATTATCGCATTGATAGGACTCCGTTACAAGACAAAAACCAAAATGGGAGAAATAAAGCAGCTAACAATAGAACTCCAGCGAGCCGAAAGCCGAAAGCTTCAGGAAAAATCACTTTACATGTCGCTTATACGCGAATCGGAAATGGTGAAAATGGTAAGGGAAAAGAATCTCAACCTTGAATTTCAAGAACAACCTCCTTACGAACTAACTGACGATGAAGCAAAATAATAAAAAACATATCCTGTTTCGCTATGGTCTGATAAGCCTCTTTTTCATTTTCTTCGGTATCCTGGTGATGATCAAATTGTTCAACACCACAGTGATTGAGGCAAGTGCATGGAACGATCGCGCCCACCGGGAACTTTCCCGCATTGATACGATACGTCCAGAAAGAGGCAATATCTTAGCAGACAACGGCAACATCTTAGCTTGCAACCTGAAGGTTTACGACATAAAAATTGACCTCCGGCATAATAAAGTGAAGGCATTGCGTGCAATACCATGGGCAAAAGTCGACTCTCTTGCCGACTCCCTTGACGTGCACTATCCTCGCGTGAAAAACCTTCATGCCCATCCCGACACATTCAAAAAATACTCCTGGCATACACGTCTCCGCCGCGAATTGGAAAAAGATCCGGACAAAAGAACCAGGGCACTACGCCTGGCGAGAAACAAGACTCTTGAAGATTTCGAAAAAGTTAAAAGTTTTCCATTCTTAAAAGACTTCAAGGGAAAGGGATTCAGGAATCCACTTTACAAGGAGGAGAGGAATATTCGCATGTATCCTTACGGACGCATGGCATACCGAAGCATCGGAAGGGTCAACGAAAATGCAAAGACAAGACAGATCCATGGCTATTCAGGACTTGAAAAAGACCTTGACAGCCTTTTATATGGGCATCCGGGTCTTGCCAAGAAAGTTGCTTTGACAAACGGGTTTACCAACTGGGTGGCAACTCCGGCAATCAGAGGCTATGACATCCGCACCACAATCGACATTGACCTTCAGGACATGCTCGAAGAAGAACTACATACAGTATGTTCCGACTCGAAAGCAGAATGGGGAACTGCAATCTTGATGGAAGTTAAGACCGGAGAAATCAAGGCGATCTCAAATATTGAGCTACTTGAAGACGGCACATATGGCGAAGCGCTCAACCGCGCCGTGCTTCCCTTTGAGCCGGGATCAGTGATGAAACCCATATCGCTCATGATCGCATTTGAGGACGGGCTCGTAAAATCTGTAAACGACCAAGTGAGTTGCGCTCCGTTCCAGCGCACGAGCGACCCTCACGGTGCCGGAATGAAAACCATGAAGCAAGTGATCGAACAGTCTTCAAATCCGGGAATAGCGAGGGTGATATTCAAGGGATATGAGAAAGACCCGGCAAGATTTCATGACCGTCTTAAGGAACTCGGTTTCTTTGAACCGATTCGATCCGGGATTGCAGGAGAATGCACACCCAGAATCCGTAAACTATTGCCCAAAGACTCTCGAGGCAACAATATAACCATGACGGCACGTCATCTTGACCTTGCACGTCAGGCATATGGATACAACACCGAGCTCCCTCCCCTTTTCACGCTCGCCGTATATAATGCAATCGCAAACGGAGGACGCTACGTCCGTCCTCATCTGATGAAAGGGCTCATAGACGAACATGGTAAAGACTCGGTAATACCGATACAATACATACGGGACCGCATATGTTCAGAGGAAACAGCACGGAAAGTCAGTGAATGCATTGCCGAAGTGGTATGGGGAGAGCACGGAACAGCCCGCGCAGTCCGCGATGACCGAGTCAAGGTCGTGGGAAAGACAGGAACGGCATATCCCGTGGAGAAAGGTGCATACAATACTGCAAAACGGCGATATGCATTCGCAGGTTTCTTCCCATATGAGAATCCTCAATACAGCTGCATCACCCTTGTGCTCGGTCCAAGCGGCACATCAGCCAACCGCACTTCCGGGCAAGTGGTGAAAAACATGGCTGTAAAAATGTATTCACGCGGCAAACTGAATAATTCATCATCTTACACCACCGACAAGAAGGGAGGTAAGCCCATAGTGGTAGGATCTGAGAAATGTGACAACCAGATGCTCGCCTCCTCCATCGGCGCAAGCGGGATGAAACATTATAAGACAGCAAAAGATCATGCGCATGGAGTCGTGCCTGATGTAAAAGGATACGATGCTCCATCTGCCGTCAAGCTCCTTGAAGAGCGAGGCATCAACGTGAAGCTGTCCGGATCCGGATATGTAGTGGCTCAGTCGATACCTGCCGGCACACGCGCCAGACAGGACCAGACAATAACACTTCATTTAAGAATTTAAATAAAACAACTCGACTCAAGAAAGGCTCTGAAACCTTAAGCCTAAAACAAAAATTTAACAGGGGCAAGGTCTCAAA
>CASBHZ010000037.1 GCA_949123685.1 uncultured Bacteroidales bacterium
ATCCGCAAGAAAGCCCTGATGGCGGAATCGGTAGACGCGCTGGTCTCAAACACCAGTGGAGCAATCCGTGCCGGTTCGACCCCGGCTCAGGGTACGATCGCGGTTTAAATCACATGATTTAAACCGCGATTTTTTTTGTATCTATATACGGAATGTGGAGAGTTATGGACCGGGACTTTGGTATGGTTGGATTGGTATTTTGATACGTTTGGTGCAGTTTTTAGAGATTTTTTTGAAAAAAATAATGTAACATGTTTGATGTTAAGCATTAAATGCGTATATTTGTGGGCAAATATTTTTACACCTGAATTTAGATTACATATATCCAACTAAATAACAAACTCAGTATGAACAAGACAGATTTAGTAAACGAGATTGCGGCTAAAGCCCAGTTGAATAAAGTGGCTGCTAAGGCTGCACTTGAGGCTACTCTTGAATCAATCGAGCAGGCTCTTGCCAATAATGATAAGGTGCAGCTTATCGGTTTCGGCACATTCTCTGTAGTTGAGAAGGAGGCCCGCACAGGTATCAATCCCCAGACTAAGGAGAAGATACAGATACCCGCACGCAAAGTCGTTAAATTCAAACCCGCTACAGATCTCGCAAAATAAATTGCATACAGCAGGTAACCTAAGGCTGACTCCCTTCTCTTAGGGAGCCGGCCTTTATTTATATCTCCCTGTTTGTGTATCACTGCGTTTTTTATTATTTTTGCAAATGAAGTGAAATGTTTACTTATTTGCTGAAAAAAATATAACTGAAAATATAAAACCGAATGACAATAGAATCTATTATAGCGGAAGGCGTTGTGAAAGCTGTCAAAGAGCTTTACGGCGCCGACATAGAGCCGAAAGCTGTTGCCCCCTCGGCAACAAAACGTGAATTTGAGGGTGATCTCACGGTTGTAGTGTTCCCCCTTTTGAAAATTTCGCGCAAGTCTCCCGAGGTTACGGCTTCTGAAATAGGGGAGTGGTTGGAGAAGAACCTTGAGGCGGTTCTTAAATTCAATGTGGTGAAAGGATTCCTGAACATCACGGTGAATCCCGGATTCTGGCTTTGTCTGCTTCATGAAATTGCGGCGGATGATAATTTCGGTATGCGCAGTGCTGATGACAACTCGGATCTTGTAATGGTGGAGTATTCATCTCCAAACACCAATAAACCGCTCCATTTGGGTCATGTGCGTAATAACCTTCTCGGTTATTCACTGTCTCAGATATTAAAAGCGAACGGACACAAGGTGGTGAAAACAAATATTGTCAACGACCGAGGCATACATATTTGTAAGTCAATGCTTGCATGGAAGAAATGGGGTGAGGGTGTAACTCCTGAATCCGCCGGCAAGAAAGGCGATCACCTTATCGGTGATTTCTATGTAGCGTTCGATAAGCATTATAAGGCGGAACTCAAGGAAATCATGGAGAAGGAGAATGTTTCCGAGGAGGAGGCTGAAAAGAAATCAGCACTCATGGCGGAAGCCCGCGAGATGCTTCGCAAGTGGGAAGCCGGAGATTCCGAGGTGCGTGAGCTTTGGAAAATGATGAACGGATGGGTCTATGCCGGGTTTGACGAGACATATCGTCGCCTTGGGGTAGATTTTGACAAGATATATTATGAGTCTGACACCTATCTGGAGGGTAAGGATCTTGTGCTTGGCGGTATGGAAAAAGGTATAATGTATCGCAAGGAAGACGGGTCGGTATGGGCTGACCTTACCGGTGACGGACTTGATCATAAGCTTCTTCTTCGAGCCGATGGCACTTCGGTATATATGACCCAGGATATTGGCACTGCAAAGCTCAGATATCAGGATTTCCCGATCGACAAGATGGTTTATGTAGTAGGCAACGAGCAGAATTATCACTTCCAGGTGTTGTCTTTGCTCCTTGACAAGCTCGGTTTCAAATGGGGCAAAGACTTGACTCATTTCTCTTATGGAATGGTGGAGTTGCCTGAAGGTAAGATGAAAAGCCGAGAAGGAACCGTAGTTGATGCGGATGATCTCATTGACACAATGGTTGCGTCTGCGGCAGAGATGGGTGCTGAGCGGTTTGCGGAGATGCCGGCGGAGGAGAGTGCCGAAATTGCCAGGATGGTAGGTCTCGGGGCTTTGAAATATTTTCTTTTGAAGGTTGATCCCCGTAAGAACATGCTTTTCAATCCAAAGGAGTCTATTGATTTCAATGGCAATACCGGTCCCTTCATCCAGTATACCTATGCCCGCATCCGTTCGGTGATTCGCAAGTCGGAAGGTTTTGATCCTCAACATACTCCACAGAGCGAACCAAATGCCAAAGAATCAGTGCTGATTCAGAAGGTTGCAGACTTCTCGTCTGTTGTTGCGGAAGCCGGCAGGAATTATTCACCGGCACTTATTGCCAATTATGCTTATGACCTTGCCAAGGAGTACAATCAGTTCTATCATGATTACTCCATTCTGCGAGAAGAGGATGAGCAGAAACGCAATCTCCGCCTGTTGCTCTCGTTCGTGGTGGGCAGAACCCTTAAGGGTGCAATGTCGCTTCTCGGCATAGAGATGCCCGAAAGGATGTGATGCCTTGTAGCGTTATAATAAACTTTTTGGCACGATTTGTGTCTAATAAAATGAAAACAATATCTTAATATGGAATACAACAATTCAAGAATGACTCCTCCTCCCTTCTATGGTGGTCAGGAGATAGTGACGCAGACTAACGCTGTCATGAAGCGTGTTTATGTCCGCATGTTTATAGGACTGCTTGTGTCGGCATTTTGTGCACTTGGTGTGGCAAGTTCGCCTGCAGCCCTCGGCTTTTTCTTTGGAAATAGGCTCGTTTTCTGGGGTATGCTGATTGCCATGTTTGTAATGGCGTGGGTTATACCTTCAAGGATGGAGAAAATGTCATCGGGTGGTGTGCTTGGTCTCTTCGTGCTGTTTTCGGCATTGATGGGATGCTGGTTGGCTCCTATATTCCTTGTTTATCAATTAGGTACGATTGTTTATACCCTGTTCATAACGGCTGGAACATTCGGAGCAATGTCGGTATATGGCTATTTCACCAAGACCGACCTTTCCAAAATGGGTTCTTACCTGATGATGGCTCTTTTCGGTCTGATCATTGCCAGTGTTGTCAATATATTCTGGGCAAACTCTACGATGGAGTGGATTATATCGATAGTGGGAGTGCTTATATTCACAGGTCTTACCGCTTGGGACACACAGCAGGTTCGACGCATGGCGGCAGCCAATCTCGAACCCTCGCTTGCCGACAAATTGGCTACAATGGGAGCGATGAACCTGTATCTTGACTTTATCAATCTCTTCCTTTTCCTTCTCCGCATACTCGGAGGCAACCGTGACTGATAGATATGACACGTGCTGAATTGGAATGCAAGATCAGAGATGCTGTCGAAGAATATATCGCCGATGAGGAAGCTTACGACGATAATGCTCAGCTTCTGATAGATCCGGAAGGTTGGGAAGTATCGGTTGTCAATAGTGAAGATGCCGATGGTGACCATTATGATGTAATGGATTTAATCAAGATGAGTCCCTCCGACCCCGGAAAATGGGAGGTTGATGAAGATGCAGTCCTCTCTGTTGCCGCAGATTATATTGCCGAATAAATTTGGCGAGATATATTTAAAAGAATCAGGATTTGACCGGTAAAGGTCAAATCCTGATTCTTTTAATGTTGGGGTCCAGGGTTCGAGCCTCAGACAGATCACCGAAAGATTTATCAAATCGCAGAAAACCTCTGAAAATCAACTATTTTCGAAGATTTTTGTTTTATGCCTCCACCCCAAATCAGCGCAATATATTGCAATATCCAGTGTACAGGAAGGGAGCAGATTTTGATTGTCAATTTACTCTCTTTTTACACTCTGTTTTTTTGATGTCTTCGGGTATTTGCAGTTTGTTCTAAACTCAGTTTTTTGTAAAAATGCGATTATAATAGCAAAAATTTGTACTTATGCAGAATTATAATCGCAATTATTTGTACCATTATAAGAATCTTTTTTATTCTGTGGAGTATGCTGTAAGAATTAAAAATAACAGTCGCTGACTATGATCACATCAAAATATTTTGTAAATTTGCACATTATGGATAAATCCGCACCAAGCAATCTCACGAGCGTATCCATTAAGAACTTTAAGTCCATAAAATCGGTAACGCTCTCCGACTGTCGGCGTATTAATGTGCTGATAGGCAGACCTAATGTAGGCAAAAGCAATATACTTGAAGCTCTTGCATTGTTTGATGTGCCGTATATGGTAAATTCATCAAACAAATCCCTTAGAAACCTTCTTCGTATTGAGAATATCGCAGACTTGTTTCACAATGGAGTAGCTACAACTCCCGTGGAAGTATCTGCCGGTGGCAATACAATCAATGTTCTACGTAGTGCGAACAACGGACTGTCTGTTGATATCTCTATGGAAGGAGAAGTTTCCAAGTATGCTTTTTCTTCTTCTCTGACTCTGTCCACAAAGAAAGACCCCACTCTCCTGCCGGATATACTTGCGTATTTTTTCCCGAAACACTTTGTGCCTGAATCTTCCAACTCAGGATTACTGTTGCCTCCCTCCGGTGGAAATCTTATGGAGACGGTTGCAAATTTGCCTGATCTGAAATCAGGTCTTGCGGAACTGTTCCACGGAGATGGATTGAAGATGATGTTTGATTCAGGATCTCAACAGATAAAGGCGATGAGAGAAAACGGTCTTGATATGTTTCTTGTGCCGTTTAGTTCTCTTGCCGATTCATTGCAGAGACTGATATTCTATAAGGCTGCGATTGAAAGTAACCGGAACAAGGTTTTATGCTTTGAGGAACCGGAAGCCCACACCTTTCCGCCTTATATATCAAATGTAGTAAATGATATTATTGCCGGAGACAGCAACCAGTTCTTCATAACAACCCACAGCCCGTATGTCATGGGGTCATTGCTTGAAAGCGCAGGCAATGATTTGGCAGTGTATGTCGTTGACATGGAAGATAACGCGACCATCGTTAACCGTCTTACCGACAATCAACTTCAGGAAGCATATGACAATGGGATGGACATGTTCTATAATCTTGAAGCATATCTTGGAAAATGACCCAACGTGCAGATTTCATAATCCCGGAGTGTTATATTGACACCAATCTCGTGGAGACATTAGTATGCACGGGCGGCTGTAACCATCAGAAAGGCTGTAATCAAGTTGCCAAAGTCATGCAGGAAAAGTTTGCCGACCGTTTCGCAGTGGGTATAATTGATGCTGACAAAAGACGTCCGGGATACTTGAGCGAGTTTTGTGAGATAGTATCCAGCGAACATATCAAACTATTTCGTCATCGGGTTCGTCCCCATTTTATAATCCTCGTTCACCCGGCGGCTGACGGGTTTATTTTGTCGTGTGCTGAAGTTGCGAATGTCAATATGGCTGATTATGGACTATCTTCCAAATTGAAAGAATTTACGGCTCAGACAAAAAATGTTATGTCTAATAAAGATCCACGCTTCAAGCGATTGTTCAGATCAATGAAAGGTATCGGGGAAATAAAGTTGATGGAGTCGCTCATAGCCTATCTTGCCAATAATAAGTATCAGGCATCAAGTGATAGGATTTTGGAAATCTTTCAAAATAATGTGTAAATATCTTCGATACACCTCTTTTTAACTTCCATACAATCGAGAGTCGGAGCAAAATGCCATGTCGCTCTACTCAATAAATACTCCTAAGATTTTGTGCTACGCCTCACGCCGGGGAATACGGGAAACCATGGAAAAATTTTTGAGCAATAACAATGGATTATAATGTCTAATTTTATTCAATAAAACTTTTATTGAATAAAATCGTCCCCTCCTGCGTGCTCCAAGTCACATCTTTTCAGATTTCCCAGGGGAATGATAATTGGCGTGCCTCTTTGCGGAAAGAGGAGGATATTTTTTCTTCGTGAGATTGCTGTGGGAAAGAGTGGTTTTCCGGATAGAGCATCAACGGGCGCTCCATGCTCCATCCACGTGAAGCGTTGCGCAGGTATAGCTTGGCGAGTCCGCGCATGCCTCGGCACTGGCGTCGAAGCTCTCCCCATAATTCAGTGAGGTCGTTGACAGAATTGACCATAAACTCAACAACCGTGCGTCCATGCATCACAAGGCGTGCAAAAAGGCGGTCGCCATAGAGTATAGGCATGTTGCTTTTCACGGCATGTGATGACTTGCGGCGGTTGGGATTGAATGAGCGGTGGATACCATGCATCCCCGAATTATTTGAAGAATAAACATTGGCAGTCATAGTCATTTTCCTTTAAATTTGAGTTTATCTGTTGATTATGATGCAAAATTATTACTTGTTGATGCAACTGATTTGCACTGCAATGTTAATGAATGTAAAAATAATTTCTTAGTTGGGAGTTTATATAAGTTTGAGTATTTTTGCAATAAAATATAAGAAGCTATGTCTGAACTGCTGGAATTGCACCGTGCCTCTGCCGGATCCGGGAAAACTTATACGCTCGCAAAAAAATATCTGTGGTATTATCTGACTGTCAAGGAGGAGAATGGTCCACGACGTTTGCGCACCGTGCCGGAACTTTATGATTCGTTGGGACATATCCTTGCCGTCACTTTTACGAACAAGGCTACCAATGAGATGCAGCAGCGTATTGTCGAGAAGCTTGATGCACTCGCTTTCCCTCCTGTGGGAAAGTCACCTGACTATATGGATGATTTCTGCTGGGAGTTGGATGTGACACCGGGAGAACTCAGCCGGATATGTCGCCGTGCGTTGTATATATTGCTGGAGAACTATTCGGAGTTTCAAGTGTCTACTATCGATTCTTTTTTTCAGCTTGTACTTCGTACGTTTGCATACGAAACAGACCTTAACGATTCTTACGCGATAGAACTTGATTCGGAATATCTTGCTAAGGTTGGAATTGATGCCACGCTTAATGACATCGAGGAAAGGAAAGCCTCCGATAGCGTGATGCGCTGGATAAATATACTCATGGACAGGGGGCGAGAATCCGGAGAGAAATGGAATATCTTCCAGAAAAAAGAAGACAACAGGTCTATATATTACCGTTTTATGAAGTCGGTGGGGAAACTTGAAAATGAAGATTTCAAGTTGATCCGGGATTCGCTTGAAGAATATTTTGACAGGACTCCCGATCTTCCGGAAATATATGACGATCTTGACGAGAAGTATAATGCCCCATTGCGCGGTCCCTATGACAGGATGAAATCTCTTGCCACCGGACTTGACTCGCTGATGAGGTCTTCCGGTTCTGATGCCACCAGGGATAAATTCCGTGATCATGCCCGGAAATGTATCCGTTGCAAGTGGAATAAAGTGCCTAAAACCACGGATGTGTCGTTTTCTCCATTGAAAGACAATTCTTTTGAAGGAGCAACCTATATTAAGCGAAAAAAGGCAGATCCTGAATTTTATGAAAAGGCGGAGCCTCTTTATCGCGAAATGATATCCGCCCGGGAGGAATGGCTTGCCGGGTTTGATTCACCAGAATATCGTCATTGGAACCTTTATAAAAAGAATTTTCCATATCTGGGTTTATTGTCCGTAACGCTCCGCAAGAGACGGGAATATCTTGAAGACAACAATAGCGTTGAGCTTGCCGAAACCAATGCGCTCCTTAGCCGTATCATAGGAGAGGATGACGCCCCGTTCATTTATGAGCGCCTCGGTGCCCGTCTCAACCATTTCCTGATTGATGAATTTCAAGATACTTCAAGGATGCAATGGGACAATCTTCGCCCGTTGCTTTCCGAAAGCCTCAGTCGAGGTAATGGTAATTTGCTCATAGGTGATGCCAAACAGAGCATTTATCGTTTCAGGAATGCTGATCCTTCCTTGATAGCAGAGAAAGTTGAGCGTCAGTTTGGATCGGTGCGCACTCTCGGTGACGCTCCGGAAGAAAATACCAATTGGCGAAGCGATCCGGACGTGGTTAAATTCAATAATGGATTTTTCTCCTATCTTTCCAAGAAGTTGTCGGGAGAGACCGAGGATGGTGAGGACGGGCTTGATTATGCCGCATTATACGGGAATGTAGTGCAGATGACGCGACCTCGTGGAGAGGATGTTGCAGATTCAGCCGGATACGTGGAGATTAACACGGTGGCTGCTGACAAGAAGGAGGATGCAACGGCAGAAATTTTGGCGTGTATGCCCCGGATTGTGGAAGAACTGTTGGGTCGTGGCTATCGTCTCGGAGATATTGCTTTCCTGGTAGACACGAATGCAGAGGGTGAGGCGCTGATAAATGAATTCACCCGTTATAATTCGGAAGCGGGATCAAACGCTTCAAAGATCGAATTTATCTCTGAACAGTCGCTGAAAGTCGCATCGTCTCCTTCTGTCAGATTGATCCTGACTACTCTTGACACCATAGGACGGGGCACGGATCCGGAAGTGCGTACCGGTGGCGAGGCGAATAAGCGAGGTGTCGCCGACTGGAATGAAGTGAAATGTAATTTCAGGGTTTTCGCGCTCCGTAATCCTGAATTGTCTGCTCCCGAACAGCTTGATAAGTTTCTTGCTTCAGGTTCCGATTCAGATGCCATTGCCGGAATGCTTGCCGAGATGCAGGCAGTCACTCTTCCAGCTCTTGTGGAGGGGATAGCCGCAACGTTCCTGCCACCGGATATGCGACGTCGCGATGCTCCATTCATAGCCGCTTTCCAGGATATAGTGCTCGAATATTGTGAATCTCGTCCGTCTGACATTGCCTCGTTCTTGAAGTGGTGGGAACGCAGAGGGGCAAAAGCTTCTATATCTTCTCCCGAGGGTATGGACGCTGTCAATGTCATGACCGTGCATAAAGCCAAGGGCCTTGAATTTCCCTGTGTAATAATACCGTTCGCGCAATTTTCGTTTTTGTCATCGCCTAAAGGGAAGACCGAATGGCGTTGGGTGAAACCGGAGGTAGTTAGTCTTGACGGTAGGGAATTGCCACCTTTTGTTCCTGTTGACACCTCTGTGGACATGGAGGGAACGGCGCATGAACGCGTATATCGTGAATATCTGGATATGGTCACGATGGATTCGCTTAATAAACTATATGTAGGGTTCACGCGTGCTGTGAATGAATTATATGTTTTTTGTTCTGAGGGGAAGAGGAAAGAAGCTTTGTCAACATCCGTTTTGCTTCGGGAGTATCTGGCTGCCGACGAAGACGCGCCCCGTTTGACAGTAGGAGAGAAATATGCTCAATCGCCGGTTAAAAGGAAGGTTGACAAGAATCCGGTTGAGGCGATCGACGACTATGTTTCGAGGGTGACTCCCGATTTCCTGAAATATAGGGAAGAGAATCTGCCCACTGTAATCGATGCCGAAGAGTTTGAAGAGGAGGACTCCGATCCAAGGTCGGAAGGTAACATATTGCATTCGGTGATGGAAAGGGTTGAACATAAAGATGACCTGCATGCTTCAGTGTCGCGACTGAGACGCAGGGGACTTTTCTCTTCTGAAAAGGCTGTGGAGATTGAGGCTTTCCTTGATGCCAGGATGTCGGCGCCTGAAGTGAAAGGGTGGTTCGACGGATCAGCGCGAGCCGTCAATGAGCGTTCGATAATAGGGGGGGGGAGAGGTCCGCGCCGTCCTGACCGGGTTATGCTGATGCCGGATGGCGGAGCGGTTGTAATAGATTATAAATTCGGTTCTTCCGGTTCGCATAAAAAATATCTTCGTCAGGTGCGAGACTATACCGAACGCCTGAAAAAGACGGGAAAGTTCAGTTATGTCAAAGGTTATCTATGGTATGTAAAGGAGAATGTGGTAATGAGTGTCGAATAGGTGCTACCTGCATAAGGCTGCATAAAAGTAGAAAGGTATGGAATAATTTGCAAATGAATAATTAAAGCAGTAATTTTGTATCATTAACCAACACTTGATTTAAATTGGATCCGGATCCTTTACCGGGCTCACCTATGGTGAGCCTTATGATTTTACTTTCTCAAGCCGGTCTCCCGGCAATCAGTTTCCATGAGCCTCCCAGTTGGCCGGCATGGATTTTATTGATAATTATCGCTTTCTTTTGCCTGATGATTTCCGCTTTCGTGTCCGGGAGCGAGATCGCTTATTTTGGCTTGTCTCCGCAGGATATAGATGAATTGGAAGATTCGGAGTCGCCTAATGACAAGAGAGCATTGTCTTTCATAAAGGATAGCGAGCGCTTGCTTGCCACTATCCTTATATCCAACAACCTTGTTAATATTACCATGGTCGTGTTGCTGACGTTTGCCATTTCTCAGACTATGGTGTTCAATAGTTCTGTGCTGAATTTCTTGCTCCAGACAGTGTTCATGACCTTCCTGTTGTTGCTTTTCGGCGAGATATTCCCAAAACTCGTGGCGAGGGGACGCACTATGTGGTGGGTGAGGATGGCAGCTCCCGGCATAGGATTACTGTACTCCCTGTTTGGTCCGCTTGCCAAAATGATGGCGAGATCAACGAGTATAGTTGGTAAGATAGTCACAAAAAAGCAGCAGAATATTTCTACTGACGAGCTTGAAAAGGCTCTCGAGATCTCTGATGTATCAGATGGGAAAGAGAAAGAAATGCTTGAGGGAATACTCTCTTTCGGAGAGATCGAGGCGCATGAGATAATGATTTCGCGTGTTGACGTTACTGCGATAGAATATCATGATTCATGGGATAAGGCTATGAAGGTTATCCTTGAATCGGGATATTCCAGAATACCGGTATATGACACGTCGCAGGATTCGATCATCGGTATTCTTTACAGTAAAGACCTTCTTCCTTATATTGACCGTAACGATCCGGAATTTCGTTGGCAAAATCTGCTGCGTGAGCCATATTTCGTTCCAGAATCCAGGATGATAGATGATCTTCTTGAGGATTTCCGTAAGCGCAAGATACATATAGCGATAGTGGTCGATGAATACGGAGGCACTCAGGGTATCGTTACCTTGGAAGATATCATAGAGCAGATTGTCGGAGAAATTGACGATGAATATGACGACGTCACTTCCATGTATAAGAAGATAGGACCGGATTCATATATATTCGATGCCAAGATACCGATAGCTGATTTTTGTCGCGTGACGGAGACTCCGGAAGAGGAGCTTGGCGATGTCGGTGATGCGGAGACCCTTGCCGGACTTTTGTTGGAAATCAAAGGTGATTTCCCGACAACTAAAGAGACCTTAGTGCTTGGCGCGATGCATTTTCATGTCATGAAGATGGAGCGTCACCGCATTGTCAAGGTCAGCCTGCGCATCATGAGGGAAATGAAAGAAAACATTGGTTAAGCACCTTCTAATTAAGAGGCAATGGAAACAGAATTTATTTATTGGCGGCACCATACGCTCCCTGGTATAAAGGTTGAAGAGGTTTGTGGAGGAGATTGTTATTCTTTGCCGATATGGACGGAGATGGCATATCAGGTATATTCAGAGAATGGACGTGACGGTTATCGGGAGATAGGACATTTCCGTAATGGCGCACCTTTCCTGATGGGAGAGAACGGCAGGATATCAATCACCCATACAGACCATTTTCTTGCAGTGGCAACACTCCCTCCCACACCGGAAGTGGATCTTTCGGTTTTCTCGGAGCGCGCAGCGGTAGGTATCGATGCTGAGCGCGCAGATCGCGAACAGACGCTTCGCGTGCGTGAGAGATTCCTTTCAGATGAGGAATTGAATATGATAGCGAAAGATGATGTCCGGATGAACGTGATGGCTTGGACTGCAAAAGAGGCGTTATATAAGGCAGCAATGCAGGAAGGACTTGATTGGAGGGAGGACATAACTATCATTGCTCTGCCCAAAATCGGTCCAGCCGTTCCCGTATATGACAAAAAAGAGTTTGATCCGATACAGACCGGTGAGGCTATTGTAAAGATCGAAGACACGGAATATCGATTCGTTCTTTATTCCTATGAATCGGAAGGCAATATAGTGACACTTGCCTATTCACCACGTTGCGCAAAATTCGGTGCCTGATAAAATATCAAAAAATACAGGTTATTTGTCAAAATCCCGTATAACAGACGTTATACGGGATTTTGACAAATAAGTTAGTGGCTGTTTAGGCAAAGATGCTGCGGAGTTGCAGGGCAAGTATCAATAAGCCTACTGCATAAATGGCATAAATACCTGCATTCTGATAAAGGTCTGATGTCAAATTCTTTTTCATGATATTTTATGTTGTAATGTCGTTTTTGATGATGCAAAGTAAATATTGTTACATGTCATAAAAATGCAGTCTATAGTTAATGAATGTTAATTGGATTGCTGTTTCAGAAACTGTTGAAAATGTGTTCAGACTTATTTTTCGGCTTGTTTAATTTTAGATAAGTTCTAAATTTAAATAGGAAGATTGGTGTTGATAATTTAAAAATCGTTATCTTTGCGATTAATTTTGAACAGAGGTCTGAATAAACATCATCTTATCTTGTTTTTCTTGTTTAGATAATGAAGTGATTTAAACTTTTCGACCACTTACTCATATTAATGCAGCTATGGAATTAGGAAACATGCTAAGAAACCGACGTCAGACTTTACGGACAACGCAGCAGACTCTTGCTGAAATGTCGGGAGTCAGTGTGAGAATGATAAAGGCTATAGAAGGGGGCTATGCAAACCCCTCGGTCGGCACTTTAGAAAAGATACTGAATGTGCTCGGATTGCAGTTGACAATCGTGGATAAACAAGATCAAGACTGAATCACAGGATTCAGTCTTGTCTAAATACACATAAGATTAAAAGCCGACATCGGCTTTTAATCTTATGGTTTATAAAGGAATATCGGTTCCGATTCTCGATTCATTCGGTCAAGTGAGGTTACGGCATATGTGGCCCCTTTGGTTTCTGCATCGATCAATACTTTGGAATAGGGAGTAAGGGCGATTATAGCTTGCGGATCATTTATATCCATCTCTTCACCGGAATAAAACTCATATACGACAAAGCGTATTGCGTCATCCGCACTTCCGCTGTGTGAGTGGGCAGGTGGTGTCCACGTGAGATATTCTTTATCGCCATCTTTCTCTATCTTTATTTCAGACACGGTTTTGGGACGTTGATTAGAATCACCGTATACCGGGGGCAACGCTATAGTTGATTGATATTTCATTGCCAGCGAATCAGCGGCACCCTTGTAGTTGCCCGTAACCCAATATCCGTGCCACCATATGTTGCCACCGATGTTTGGAAGCTTGCGCGACAGTTTCACTTTGGTATCAAGTTCGTTGCGGTCATTGTTGCCCGGATCGGCTACATCCATTGTGCGTTTCACATCTTGTCCGATGTATATATCAACATCGGAAGCATGATCGTTCCACCATTGAGCAAGTTTGCGGCTTGGAGCAGCCTTGGTGTCAAGGTTCCAATAAAGCTGGGGCGCGAGATAGTCGACCCAACCTTTTTTTGCCCATAGGAGCACATCTGCATAAAGGTCGTCATAATTCTGCAATCCGGAACTTTCGCTTCCGCGAGGGTCATTGCATTTATTACGCCATATTCCGAAGGGACTCACGCCAAACCTCACCCAAGGCTTACGCTCCTTTATTGTTTTATTAAGTTGCTCTATCAGTAGGTCCACATTATGTCGTCGCCAATCATTGCGGTTTCTTCCGAGACCGTATTTAAGATAGCTTGCATCATCAGGAATCTTTTTTCCATGAGCGGGATAAGGATAGAAATAATCGTCAATGTGTATGGCATCCACATCATAGCGTGAAACAATGTCGTCAACCACCTTGCATATGAAATCTCGGTTTTCCTGATAAGCCGGATCAAAAAGAACTTGTCCGTTATAGCGGAAAAAGCGTTGCGGTTCCATTTTTGACATATGATTGGAAGGCAAGGTCTCTTTTGCGTTTGATGTGACGCGATAGGGATTTAACCAGGCATGAAACTCCATGCCACGTTTGTGAGCCTCTTCAAGACAATACTCCAGCGGATCCCACATCGGCGAGGGGACTTTGCCGCGTTTGCCTGTGAGCCATGCGCTCCAAGGTTCCAATTCGGATTTGTAGAGGGCATCGGCTGTGGGGCGGACTTGAAATATGACGGCATTACAGCCGGCATCAAGAAGCTTGTCGAGCTGTTCCCGTATATATGCCTTAGCCTGCTCCGTGGTTTTGTTTTGCCATTGGGTCTGTCCTATGACGTGTAGCCATGCTCCTCGAAACTCTCTTTTGGGATTCTCGAATCCCGAAGCCGAGGCTGTATGTGCTATTACACCTGATAGCAGGATAAAAAAGATTCTAAATAATATTTTTTTCATCGATCAATCATCATTTAAGTAAGTGATTACTTACCCTCCACTTGTTTATTGGTGTCTGGTTATTCTCCGATGCCTATGCCGAATAGGGCATAATCATAAAACACAGGATCTTCCGGACGGAGGGTGCGTAATGTAGCTGTAAGCTGTTCCACACTATTGCGGTCATTGCTCCGTCGGGTGAGTATTCCGAGATTGCGGGCGGTATTTCCCACATGCACGTCAAGGGGGATATAAAGTTTGCTTTTCGGGATTGATTTCCAAATTCCCATGTCTACGATGCCGTCATCGCGCACAAGCCACCGTAAAGCCATGTTGACGCGCTTCAAAGCCGTTGACTTGAGGTTTACGGGAAGACACTGTGAGCAGTCTTCACCATTGTTTTCCTCACGCATTATTTTTTCCATTTCTTCCACAAGTTTCCATGCGGGAGTTTCCGATTCTCCTACATGCATTGTTTTGCCGAAAGAATCAAGCGATCCGTAATCGCAGAATATACGGCGCATGCCGCGAAGGAAATATTGGAAATGACGCGCAAAAAATGTGCGATGAAGGTTCATGTCGGGATCAAGGTCTTCATAACCCCGGTCAATCACATATTTGTATGGTTCGTGTCCCATGAGGGTCAGCATCCTTTCTGCATCACGGCATATCATCTGCCTTTTTCCCCATGCGATTATTGCCGAAAGGAAAGAGACAATCTCTATGTCTTCCTGGCGTGAAAAGCGGCGCGGAAACTGCACGGGATCGTTGCCGATAAATTCCGGACGGTTTATTCTTGTCGCTTCAGAATTGAGGAGATCCCGGATGTCGGAAGGCACGTTTATAACAGGTGTGTTTGTTGCCATATTTTTAAACAACTTCTTATAATTTTTCTACGAATTTACCTAAGATAGGGTTCACGGTGCGAATGGTAGACACGAAAGCAGAATCAAAACTTTCCGCAGCCCGTTTGTGACCCAAAGAATCGTAGTGTGACTTAATTTTTCGCTCTTTCTCTATCTGTCTGCAAAGCTCTATGGAGTCATGCCATTGGCGTGTTATTATATTGCGCGCTGCATTCCTGCCTTCGATCTTTGCAGTTTCAATTTCGTTGGATAACCCTTTTTCTCCGTTATCGGAGCATCCATATAACAAAGTGAGGGCGATTAAAGCCCCCACAATATAAAATGTTGATTTCATATTTTTTTACAGATGTCTAAACATAAGGCTTATTTACCATATAGCTCGTTCCACCATCTTGGATCGTCTTGAAGATATTTGGCAAACCACGCCATTATCGTATCTTGCCATATAAGTTTCTTGTCAAAATCAGTGATGACATGGTTTTGACCGTCAACCGTTATGAATTCCACGTCTCTTCCGAGCAGGCGCAGGGCATTGAATATCTGTATGCTTTCACCGATAGGAACATTGGTGTCTTCTGTGCCGTGAAGCAAGAGCAGGGGAGTGTGGATCTTGTCGGCGTTGAAGAGGGAGCCTTGTTTGGTGAATAGTTCCGGATTGGTCCATGGATAGGATTTGGCTGCTGCTACGGCATTGTATGAATAACCCCAGTAACCTTCTCCCCAATAGCTCGTGACGTTGGAAATTCCTGCATGGGATACGGCTGCGGCAAAAATGTCGGTAAGTGTCTGGAGATACTGGGTCATGAAACCTCCATAGGAAGCGCCAAGGCATCCTACCTTTTTCTTGTCTACGAACGGATGATCGTTACAGAATTTCGTGACACCTTCTATGATGTCTTCAGCCGTGCGTTTGCCCCATGCATTTACGTGGCGTGCGGAAAACTCCTGACCATATCCGGTAGTGCCACTCGGATTGATGACATAGACCACGTAATCGCGAGATGCAAATACCTGAGGAGCGTAAGGGTGGTGAATCCCGGCTGTTGAAGGCGCTGTGCCTCCGTAATAATAAACAATAAGGGGATATTTCTTAGTTGAATCGAATTGTGGGGGAAGGCACATATATCCGTCGATTTCTGTTCCGTCGGATGCTGTGAACCTCCATGGCTCCATCTTGCCGAATTCGATATCTTTCAGTTCTGCCTGCATCGGGTCGTCAATGAGCCTGCTTTTGCCGTTCTTAAGGTTCAAGAGGTATGCAACACCGGTGTCAGTGAAATCGCCACCGTTATAAGACAACCATGTAGCCTCATCTTCTCCTATTGAAAAACTGAAGACGGAACCTATGTTGGTTTCAAGTTCGGATATTTTGCCGGATTTTGGATTCAAAGAATAAATCTTAGTGAAGAATCCTGTCTCTCCTTTAAAATATATGTTGCCGTCAACTGCGTTCCAGATAGGATTTCCTTTCAAGGCGGGATCAAATCCTTTTGTCACCGGTTTCACATCGCCATTGGCAATAGTGTATATAAAACCTTGTCCGTCGAAATCATTGGGGATTTCATGGCTTCCGGCGTTAGATCCTATCCCGTTGAATGCCTGAGGACTGCCTGTTATAAAGAGTTGTTTGGCATCGGGTGAATAAATCGCATCGTTTATAAATCCGTCGTTGTGTATTATAGTGTCGGTCTTGAGGGTGTTGAGATCCATCTCGATAAGATCCCTGAAATATAATGGATATTCCGCAGGACGCATTGTGGTGGCAATATAAAGCATCTTGGACCCATCTCGCGTAAAATCACAGATATAGGTGGTTGCTCCGCCATAGGTGAGTGTGGTTGTCACATGGGAATCAAGGTCGTAACGCATCACGTAAGAGCGGCTTCGGTCACCCGGAATGCGGTCGTCGGGACTCTTGACGCGTTTTAGCGGCCCCGCATCTTTGGCGCCGTCCACCTCTTTATAGTAGATTAGTGATTTGTTGTCGGGGGTGATGAAAAAACTCTTTTCGGGCACGCCGCGTGCAATGACACGACTTTTCATGGATGGAACATCAAGTGTTAGGACATCATAACCCGAAGGTTTCTTGTTGGTGTAATAGAGTGTCGACCCTTTGGGCATCCAGCTTGCATGGGGGGAAAGGTCTTCGGTTATGATCTTGCCGGTAGCTGTTTCCTGAAGGGTTGCCCGGTATGAAGTCTCCGTAGCTGAGAATGTCTCATAATATTTAGTTATGATATATTTGCCGTCAGGAGATATGCTGGTGCTGCTCACCCTCTCTCCGGTCATTGTGAGCCGGGTTGAGAATCTTCTGCCTATGTCTGAACCGTCAGCCAAGTCTACATTTTCAAATTCCTTGTCGGGAATAAATTCAAGTTTGAAGTCGGGTGCGCTCTTGTCGTCGGGCATTGAGACGATATTAACCTGGATCTCATAGTCGGCTTCCGGGTTGAGGGAAAGCGATCCGCTTACATCAGATGGTATGGAATCGGCATTTGCTTTTTTAGTGACGGAAGTTCCGTTCACAAACACCTCTCCCATTGAGGAGGAGTTTAGGATGAGCTTACCTTTTGAGAATCTGGATGCTCGCAAGCGCGTTGAGAATGTATGAAGTTCGGGCATCTCCTGAGCCTTGTTCAATTTGACGCGTCCGGCGGTGTCTGTGGTTATCGTGGTCCAGTTTGCAAGCTGTTCTTTTAACGATATAGGCATGCGGGCGTTGAGTAGCTGGGCATTGGAGAATGCGTTCTCTTTCTGCACGCTGTCCGGTGCTACCGGTATGTTTAGTTGTGCGGTAGGTGCGCTTTTGAATTTCGTTAGAGTGTAGGCTGATGCCACGCCTGAGCAGAGGAGAAGACCTGCCGCCAGAGCCGGAAATAAAGGTTTGCTCATCAAGGTTTAATTATAAGGTTTAAACAGCTTCTTACTTTTTCTCGTATTTGGGCACGCTTTTCATCTTCACGTGATATATGAGAGTGGAGAATGGTTCGATAGGACTGCGGGAAGCCGAGCCATAGGCTGAGTTGGCGGGGATCACAAGTGTGACAGAGTCGCCTACATGCATCGAGGTCATGGCAGCCCACATGCCGACGATGTTCTGGTTTGGCATGCTCTGATATATGCTGTCGCCATATTGGGTCATGGAGTAGGAGTCGCCTAAAGATTTACCATTGATATCTTCCATTTCATATTTTATATTGACAGTGGAATTGCTCAGCGGTTTGAGGTTCTTTTGTGTAAGCGACCGGTCGTTGTGCCATTTTATAAGCACGAAATCAGACGGAGCCCATGCGGGAATGACTTTGGTGTAAACCTTTTCACCATTCTCCGTCAATGCTTCCATTTTTGCCACATAGTCTTCGTTCTGTTTTTTCCATTCGACATAGTCCGGCTGGTCATCTTCGTTAAGGCATCCGGTGAATAGGATTGACATCAACGGAAGGAGGTATATAAGTTTCTTCATTATTTCTATGTTGTTATTGCCTTATGTTTATAATCGAAGTTAAGTTTTAAGCCAAAGGCTTAAAACTTAACTTCTGGTGCTTTCTGCGCTCCGGCTTCTGCCTTGAATTGAGGTTTTTCCTTGAATCCGAACCATCCTGCATAAATGTTGGTGGGGAATTTCTTTATGCTGGTGTTGTATTCCATCACCGCCTCGGTGTAGCGTTTGCGCTCTGTGGATATCCTGTTTTCTGTACCTTCGAGTTCTGTCTGCAAAGCCATGAAGTTGGTGTTTGCTTTCAAGTCGGGATATGCTTCGCGCACGGCGTTGACGTAAATGTCAAGCGCGCCTTTGAGTGCGCTTTGTGCTTGCTGGTACTGGTCGATATTCTCCTGCGGGTTTTCTACCGACTGGGCGGCATCATAAGCCTTGGTCAGCCCGGCTCGGGCGTTTGTAACCGCCTCAAGGGTGCTGCTTTCGTGTTCCGCATATCCCTTGACCGTGTTCACGATATTGGGGATAAGGTCGGCACGGCGCTGATATTGGTTTTCAACCTGTGCCCAACTTTGGTCAACCTGCTGCTGCTTCTCCACAAGACTGTTATAGTTGCAGGAGGAGAGGGATGTCATTGCCATGACGGCGGCGACAGCAAATATTATTTTTTTTAAAGCTTTCATACTAAAAATGTTTAATTATTTTGAAGCTTAAAGGAGCTTGCGGAGCAAGCCGTTCAAGCTCACTTCTTCGGAGAGGATTCTTTCAAGTTCCTCGATGCTTAGACGTTTCTGTTCCATCGAATCGCGTTCGCGAAGGGTCACTGTGCCATCTTCAAGTGTCTGATGGTCTATGGTGATGCAATAGGGTGTGCCTATGGCATCCTGACGGCGGTAGCGCTTGCCGATAGAATCTTTCTCGTCATATTGGCAAGTGAAATCGAAGCGCAGGCGATGCTGGATTTCACGCGCTTTCTCGGGGAGCCCGTCTTTCTTCACAAGCGGTAGTACCGCGCATTTCACGGGCGCTATAGGAGCCGGGAAATGGAGCACGGCACGGCGGTCTCCATTACCAAGATCCTGATCTTCGTAGCAGCTGCACAGCACGCTGAGGAACATGCGGTCAACACCGATTGATGTCTCTATAACGTAAGGAACGTAGCTTTCGTTGAGTTCAGGATCGAAATATTGTATTTTCTTGCCTGAGAATTTCTCATGCTGCGAGAGGTCGAAATTTGTGCGTGAATGGATACCTTCCACCTCTTTGAAACCGAAAGGCATTTCAAATTCTATGTCGGTTGCGGCGTTGGCATAGTGTGCAAGCTTCTCATGATCATGGAAGCGATATTTGCTGTCGCCAAGACCGAGGTTCTTGTGCCATTTGAGACGTGTCTGACGCCAGAAGTCGAACCATTTGAGCTCTTCTCCCGGACGAACGAAAAATTGCATCTCCATCTGCTCAAATTCACGCATGCGGAAAATGAACTGACGCGCAACGATTTCATTGCGGAATGCCTTGCCTATCTGCGCAATGCCGAAAGGCAGACGCATCCTGCCTGTCTTTTGCACGTTGAGGTAGTTCACGAAAATACCTTGTGCCGTTTCCGGACGCAAGTAAACGTCCATTGAGCCATCGGCTGTAGACCCCATCTCTGTCTTGAACATGAGGTTGAACTGACGAACGTCGGTCCAGTTGCGGGTGCCGCTGATGGGATCCACGATCTCGTAGTCGAGTATGATCTGCTTGAGGTCGGCGAGGTCATTGGCGTTCATAGCCTCGGAGAAGCGGGTGTGAAGTTCGTCGCGTTTGCGCTGGTGCTCAAGCACGCGCGGGTTTGTCTGACGGAACATGGCTTCGTCAAAACTTTCTCCGAAACGCTTAGCCGCCTTAGCTACCTCCTTATTGATTTTTTCTTCGAATTTGGCGATCTCGTCTTCTATCAGGACGTCTGCGCGATAACGCTTCTTGGAGTCTTTATTGTCGATCAACGGATCGTTGAAAGCGTCGACATGACCGGAAGCTTTCCAGACGGATGGATGCATGAAGATAGCTGAATCGATGCCCACGATATTGTCATGAAGCATTGTCATTGCTTCCCACCAATAGCGTTTGATGTTATTTTTAAGTTCTACACCATTCTGTCCATAGTCGTAGACGGCGGAGAGCCCATCGTAAATCTCGCTTGATTGAAACACAAACCCATATTCTTTGGCATGGGCTATGATTGTCTTGAAAACATCTTCCTGTTTTGCCATTGCTCTGTTATGATTGAGTCTTGATTATGAAAAAAACTTCTGAATGTGTTTGCGGAAATGAATGTGTATGCAGAGATTAAACTTAGAATTGTCGTAAAAAGTTCTAATCATGCCATTATCCACATGACCGTCAGAAGCGTATTTAACACGCAAATTTACTGATTATTTTTAATAAAGGCAAAAATATTGTAAACTATTAACAGTTTTCAGTTTTCGGTTTTCAGTTTTCAGATTTGTCATGGTGGTAAGTGAGGTGTTGTTTCAGTTTTCGGTTTTCAGATATCAGATATCAGATATCAGATTTGTCATAGTGGGAAGCGAGGTGCCGTGAGAATCTGAAAACTGAAAACTGAAAACCGAAAACCCAATAAATTATCCCATATATTATAGATTTAATTATAAAAATGCTTATATTCGCGAAGAAAAATAACTAATCTAACAAAATATGAAGGAAAACGAAGAAGTTTACATCACTGACTCGGGGCTGCCGGAGAACGCGTTTCGCGAACTCGCTGCCGACGAGCAGTATGTTCCGGTCATGAAACCGGCGCATGATCAGAAGGAGGTTACTCCATATTCCGTGGGAATGGGACTTTTGATGGCTGTGGTGTTCAGTGCCGCCGCGGCTTACCTCGGTCTTAAGGTAGGGCAGGTGTTTGAGGCTGCAATCCCTATTGCCATAATAGCCGTGGGATTGAGTAATGCCCTTAAGAAGAAAAATTCTTTGGGGCAGAACGTGATAATACAGTCTATCGGCTCTTGTTCGGGCGTGATAGTGGCAGGTGCGATTTTCACGCTCCCGGCACTTTTTATCCTGCAAGCCACTTATCCCGATATTATGGTAGAGTTTTATCAGATCTTCCTGAGTTCATTGTTGGGAGGTATTCTGGGTATACTCTTCTTTATCCCTTTCCGTAAGTATTTCGTGAAGGATATGCACGGTAAATATCCTTTCCCTGAAGCTACGGCTACTACTCAGGTGCTTGTGTCTGGTCAGCAGTCGGCAGGTGCCGAAAACAGCGGTCAGGCTAAGACTTTGATAATTGCCTCGCTCATAGGTGGTATCTATGACTACGTGGTTGCTACATTCGGCTGGTGGGCAGAAAACATAACCTCTACGGCATCTGCATGGGGACAGACCATTGCCGAGAAGACGAAACTTGTGCTCAGCTGCAACACGGGGGCTGCGCTTCTTGGTCTCGGTTATATTGTAGGTCTCAAATATGCGTTTGTCATTTTTGCCGGTTCGATTTTCGTATGGTGGATCATAATACCTCTATTGGGCACCTATGGCAGTCCTGAGTTCCAGGCGATGGCACCGAATGTAATCTTCAGTGAATATGCCCGCATGATCGGTATTGGCGGTATTGCGATGGCAGGTGTAATCGGCATTATCAAATCATGGCCTATAATCCGTCAGGCGGTAGGACTTGCAGGACGAGAGTTTAAAGGTGGCGCTAAATCCGGTGAAAAACAGATACGCTGGCAATTGGATATATCCATGAAGCAGGTCGTGTTCTTTATAATCATCGCTCTCGTGGCAGTGCTTCTCTTTTTCTGGTTCGGCGTTATTAATACTTTCTGGCAGGCTTTGGTTGCATGGCTTGTGGTTACGGTGATCGCTTTCCTGTTTACCACTGTGGCGGCAAACGCTATCGCGATAGTCGGATCCAATCCGGTTTCGGGAATGACCCTCATGACTCTGATAGTGGCTTCCGCAATCTTTGTTTCAATAGGTCTTAACGGCACTTCGGGCATTGTGGCCTCAATGGTGATCGGCGGCGTTGTCTGCACCGCTCTGTCGATGGCAGGCGGTTTCGTGACAGACTTAAAGATCGGTTATTGGTTGGGCACTACCCCTAAGAAGCAGGAGACTTGGAAATTTCTCGGCACGCTCGTGTCGGCGGCTACGGTGGGTGGAGTCATCATCGTGCTTAACAAAGTTTATGGCTTCACCGGTGATAATGCTCTTGTAGCTCCACAGGCAAACGCTATGGCTAAGGTTATAGAGCCTCTCATGATGGGAGGTGAAACACCTTGGATTCTTTACATGGTAGGTGCAATCCTCGCGCTGATCCTTAACTGGCTTGGTGTTCCCGCGTTGGCATTCTGTCTCGGCATGTTCATCCCGTTGTCGCTTAACACACCGATGCTTGTAGGTGGTGCCGTTTCTTATTTCGTGTCCAACTCATCCAAGGATAAGAAGGTTAACGATGCGCGTCGCGACAGGGGCACGCTCATTTCTTCCGGTCTGATTGCCGGCGGTGCCCTCTTTGGAGTGTTCGCGGCAATCACCCGTTTTGCAGGCTTTGAATATGTGTCTCCTCTTTCTTTCGAACTTACGCAGATCCTCGGTTGTCTCGCTTACGCCCTCCTGATCATCTACCTGATCTGGGACAGCAAGCGCACCAAATGATGATATAATATTGATACTGCACACCTTACTAAAAAATCAACACGCCGAAGTTTATGGATTCGGCGTGTTGATTTTTTAATAATATTTGAATTTCACAACAATGTAGATTGTTTATTATCATTGACTTGTGAGAATTTCAACCGGAAGTATAGTGACCTTGAATGTATTGTCAACACTTTTTAGCTGCGATGTCCATTTAATAAAATCGTTGTATTTTAGAATACGAAGATTCGAGTTTGAATCGAGACGATCTAAAGGGCGACTATACTCTTTGGTTGAAAATAAGACATATATTATGTTACGTTCTTTATTTTTTTGTGTTTCAAAGGTATATTGCTCCTCGGTTCCATTCTGTGATGTGAAAAATTCATAATCTACCATTGCTTTGATCTGTGTGCATGAGATTGCCTCTTGTGAATATGGCAGAAGTCTTGTCACGCCACCTTCTTCATCAGCAATATATACAGACAAAAAACCATTGACTGGAGATGTGAAATTTAGTGTGAAACGGCTTCCGGATCTAAAACGGTTGTTTTCAATATCAACAGAAGGTAATGACAGGAATGTCTTAAGTTGAATGGGGGATGTTTCTAACTCTCTTGCTATTCCTTTTATTTTGACTTCAAGCACTATTTCTCCTTTATCGGAAAGATATTTTGTATACTGTGGCTCTGACAAGGTTCTCAGCCACTCTCCTTTGACAAATGAATTACCCATTTGCCAAAAGGAGATGTTTGAAACTGAGTTGTCATTCTTTAGATCTGTCCATGTTTCGGAAGTTACAATGGTGCCGAATGCATCGGCAAGTGCCTGCACAATTGCGCGATTAAGGGCTGTCTCTCTGGCTTCTGCCTCGCTCATTGTGGGTGGAATAACAAGCTGATAGTTTCCCTCTATCGTTACATCTTTTGCATTGATAGGAGCAATACTAAAAATTACGATTGTAATAATCAACCCCAGCTTATTCATCATTTTTTTTCGACGGGACGAATATAAAAAGAATTTTTATGGCTGATGCTTGTATTACCCCAAATTATATTTTCATCTTGAAAGCTGAAATGAACAGCGGATGAAAAAGCTGAAGAACTGCTCCAATATATTGTATATTCGTTTGTTTGGTTTGTCGGTATAAAAATCGCTTTCCCTGTTTTCCCGGTTATTACATAACCTACGGCATTGTCAAAAATTGTGTAGTGTATACGGCATTTATGTTTTAATTCTTCCCATTGTTCTTCGGATGGAGTCTGCCATTTGGATCCCAGTTTCTCTGTTGATGGATCAAATGCTGTTCCTCCAATCTGTTCGGGAGGATTGGATATGTACTCTGTCGACCATTGGTGTGTAGTACCTATATCCGTGCAATCCTTGGTAAATCCATTCTCCATAAGGTTTTGGGCTGCCCATTTTACGGAGAGACCGAGATCTACAGCTCCCACTCGTTGTACCTCACCGTCTTCAGTGATGTTTTCAGGGTCTTCATTATTCTGGAAACCATTCTCTTTAAGATACTTTTCCATATCAAGTTTTTCACATGATATGAAGCATATAACTATACCACATAAAACGAAGGCTTGTAAAATAAACTTTTTCATAATTTTATTAATTTGTAATTATTAAAAACGGAATCCGAGTCTAATGGCAATTGTATTATATGTTTTAGGGTAGTAGTCTGTGTATGTTGCGGATGCAACATACACAGACCTGCCATATGGATCTATGAATATATTGGCATCCCATACAAGAGCGGCATAAAACTTTGGTGTAAAATTGATACCTATTCCCAATTCAGATGGTATAATCAAATTGCAGTCTTCGTCTTGCGCACCAATCCCAAGACCTACGTTATATGCTATGAATGAACTCATGTTGCCTCCGAAATCTTTGGAAGTCCAGCGAATACCAGGCATTAATCTTACATTCCAAGTGTCAATGAAATCTGCAAGATTGCTCCATAGCCCAGCTTTTATTTCAAATGCAAACGGATTTGAAAGCCGAAATCTGTATCCGAAATCAAAACTTCCGGCGAATCCACCTTTCAGATACGTTATGCCTGTAGTCTCGTATGTATCATTCTGGTGTTTTATAATGTCTGCGGTTACTATATCACCCAAGGCTACTCCTCCTTGGACTTCTAAAAAGAATCCTTTACGGTTCGCGTTCTGAGCTGTCATGCCAGAGATTGCAAGTATAATACCTGCAAAAAATAAAACTATTTTTTTCATAATGATCAATTTCAATTTAAGTAAGTTACTTATTTTTTAACTTGCCATAGTTTCCAACTATTACCGAGATTTGGGGAATGTTGTGATGTTGGTGTCTGCGTGATGCGATTTGCAACTATTGATATTTTAGGCACTTCCGATTCAAGATAGTCACAAAGTTCACCCATTGATGCTTCGCCTCCTGTTTGCTTTAGTTTCTTGAGTAAACAGTATGTGAACAGTCCGTGTCCTTGTTGTTTATAATGCCAGGCTGTTTGATCACTTGCTGTTGCACTTATTACAACTACATTTCCTGTGACAGAAGCTTTTTTGGGAACGGCTTTTACTGATCGCCCTCCTTTGGCGAGCATTTCCTCTGTTCTGCCCGTGCCACTGAAGCATGCATCCATAAATACCTTGACACTATTTGCTTTCAATCTTCCCAGTTCTTGATAAAAATTATCAAGAGAATAACATGCCTTGTCGTTTAGTGAATATGCATCGGATGGGACGAGGTATGCTTTGGATGTTTTTTCATCTGGTGCGCCATGACCGGCATAGTAGATAATTATGCTGATGTCTCCCTTGAAGGCATTGTCAATCTGGTTCATATAATCCATTGTTTGGAGTATTGTGCCCAAAGTTGCGTTATATCTAGTGGTTATGTTTTCTTCTGGGATTCCCATTACTTTAGAACAGTAATTATGAAAAGATTTTCCATCATTAATGGCAAAAGGCACATCCGGAAACGAATTATAATTCTCGTTGGCAAAAATAAATGCGAAGGTATGGTTATTATTCTGTGGTTTGTGAGGCAAAGATTTGTCTATGTCTGACTCTCCATAATTCACTCCTGCATTTATTGAATTGTTCTTTTGCACATCTGTTATTGAATTTGTCTCAATTTGAGCGATGCTGCTATTTTGATGTGAATCTCGCATATCGCTCTTGATGTCGTTTGTAGATTTATAATAGTCGGCAACTACAGATGGACTTAATCCGTATAAAAGGCAGTTTGTCGGGGTTACTATATCCGGTAAGGAATAGAAATGATTTAACGACTTGCAGCCTCCAAATACGTTTTCACCAATGATCTCAATACGGTTGGATAAAGTTAATGAATTTAGCATCATGCAATTATTGAATGCCTTCTTTTCTATCCTTTTTAAAGATGCGGGCAAATCAAGCTTTACAAGTGTTTTGCAGTTCTTGAATGCTTCAGCACCAATATCTGTTAGACCGTAGGGAAGTTGTATTGTAGTTAAGTTTTTGCAGTTCGAGAAAGCATTTTTACCGATTGTAATAACTGTTGTTGGAATTATTACAGAATAAATTTTAGTATTGCAGAATGCGTTGTCTCCAATATGTGTTATTCCCTCTTCGAGTGATAATTGCTTTACAAGAACTGGGTTCCAGGGTGCAGCTCCGGACCCGAAGTCCTTCATCTCCCCAAGGCCTGTTATTGAGAGCAGTCCATTATCTGATAGCGTCCAGTAGAGGTTCTCGCCACATTTACCATTTGAACCGGCATATGTGGCAAATGCTAATATCAGCATCAATAAAGAAAATCCAAGTTCCTTCATATTATTTTGACAGAAGGTCATCAAGTTCTTCATTTATTCTGTCGCCTTTTGACCGGAGATCTTCTCTGATAGCTTTTTTTGCTATATCAGTTGCTGAACCGGCATTATATGCTATCCTTACGAGCACTTCCTTATTTCCATTATCTAAGGTGCGATATGCTTCCATAACGGTAAGTACACGGTTGAGCTTCTGACTAACAATAGATTTACTTTTGCTTACGCTTTCTGCTACTGATACTGCTTGTTGTGCGGAAAGTTGACCATTTGATATTTCATTATCCATAATGGCTGCCATTTCTGATTCAATTTTTGAGGCAATCTGTTGCTTAGCAAGTTCTATAGCTTGAAATTTGGCGGCATCATACACTTCTCCAACGCTCATGCCTTCCCCCATGATGTATTTAGGGTTGAAATCTTCGTCATATTCCATTTGCATCAGGTAGCAACGATCAAGTTGCCTTTCGATTGGTAAGGAACCCGGGGTAGATTGCCATCCTTGTTTCTTAAGGTTTTTGGCTTCATTGCGAGCGTCTTTCGAAGCTTTCTCATTGAGTTCAGCTTTCGACATTTTCTTAATTTCTTGACGCTGTTTGATTTGTTCTTTTGTTGGATTTACAGCCTGGATTGTTGGTGTCATTAATACTGCGCTGGCAATAATTAAATACAGAGCAGATTTTGAGAAAAGTTTCATGATTCCTAAGGTGTTTTGCTGGGTGACTCCCTTTTGCCAGCATAAAAAATAAAGCGTGAGAGTCTGTACTTATTGCTCGTCCCACGACTTGAGGCCTTCGCATTGCCCGAATTGGTAGGACGAGCAACGCAGAAGCCTCACGCTAATATGTAGAATATACCCGATCATGCTCACGCATAATCAGGGATACAATATAACTACACATCCACAAGGCATCTACCGCTGCTTCAATTCCTGACCAATTCTGAAAGTTGCGAAGTTCCAAGTCGTCAAGACTGAGCGCTGAGTAAACGCTGTTTAATTATTTCACTCATCCCTGCCCGCGTTACCCTATACAAGGCTTCTGCGGTTAAGAGATATTGGCAAAATTAATAATTATAGCTTATTCTTCAAAATATTATTTCTATTTATTTCAAAGTTTCCAATATTCGTATAGGTTTGTATATACAATGTGTGATAGATGAGTATCCTATCTTGGTTGAATATTGGGAATGTAGCTTTTATATCATAATGGAGTCTTTGTCAGGTGTTGGTGAATCGCGGGTCGTTGGCAAGGAGCCATTGCGCGATCTGGACTGCGTTGAGGGCGGCGCCTTTCTTGATCTGGTCGCCGACAACCCAGAAACTTAAGCCGCAGTCATCGCAGAGGTCTTTGCGATGACGTTCTACGTAGGCAGGATCTCTATATTCCCAACAGCCATCGCCAGGCGGGCATGACGTTAATTATCATTCCGTTTTCAAGTTTTATTTCCTTGCTGCTGTCTTCCGTTATTATAAGGAGGTTCCTGCAACTGGTTGATTCTGCCGCTTCTATTATTCCGCTGATTTCTCGCCGGCGTGTAGTCTCTTCACTCATATCCCATGTAACTTGTATAAGCTGATATATATCCACGCCTCGCTAGACCGCAAAATCACATTCCCCTTTGCCTTGATAATAAAATATCCTGTCAATCGGAGTGCGTTGACGATAAAGTTGGAGGAACACTGTGTTTTCAAGTTTTTTGCCGTCATCATCGCTTTGGAGTAGTAGCACTGCATCGCGAAGACCACGCGATTTTATGTCACTGTAAATGGCATGAATAGAAGTCGGTTTTGTCAAGTTGGGAACTCCGCCTGACGCATTGCAATTTGGGTCTTGATATATAGTTTATCCATATTGTCCTAAAATTTAGGACGGATTCTATTTATTTTTCAAGATCTGTGTGAAGACGGATGGAATTGCTGCTTTGCAGATTAACGGCACACTCAAATAAGTAAAGAAGACTGGTGAATTGAACTCTATCGGATGGATAAAGCCACAATTCGGCTGCCGCTAAAATTTTTCAAAGTACATCATGGAATGTCAACGGGAGGTGTAGAAATGGCT
>CASBHZ010000038.1 GCA_949123685.1 uncultured Bacteroidales bacterium
GTAAAACACTTTAATATGTATACGATATGGGCTTAGACATATATTCAGGAAAATTGACTCGTTACTACAGCCGTAACTGGAAAACCATCGTACAGCAGCTGTCAGAGGAAAACGGGCAGAAATGCGTAATGACAGATGGTTGCGGTAATGAAATAAAACCCGTAGAAGACAAAAAAGAAATAGATCAAATACGGGAAGCAGTCACCGAATGGGCTAAAAATATTGCTGCAGACATCGACATGCCACTTTCCTCACCATTATGGGACGAAACAACAGAATGCGACTATTATACCGACAGACCTGGTTGGGAAGCTTTCGGTGCATTGGTAATGTTACAGGCTTGTCTCTCTTTGAATCGTCCGGTGCCGGAATATTTAGAAAGCGGGTGGAGTGCCTTTGAAGCTCCCGTAGTCCAAGAAGCTATGTCAAAGAAAATAACCAACTCATTGCTTTATGAGGTAGGCCTATGGCTACCGATTCCGGAGAAGGCTATTTTTGTAACTTTATACCCCACTGGTAATGAAGGCGCAATCTCCACAGTCTCACTTCTGAAACAGGAATTGGAAGAACTAAACCGACAGCTATGGAAAGCCGATGAAGCTACTATTCTCTCTTGGCGAGACGATAAATTTTATGTTCCGGTAAAAACTAAAGAGCCTAAACTCCTTTTCGGATTCATTCGTAGGACAAACAAAACACCGGAAGAGAAATACCGCACTGAAGATCTCGCACAATGTGCCTACTCTATGCTTTACCAAGCAGTCTGCTTTGCAGAAGAACACCAAGTCCCGATATTATTGGATTATTAAGAAGTTGTTTAAAAATAAAACTTAAATTTGGGGCGGCTCTCTTCAAGTTGAAATTCATTTGAGGAGAAGGAGCATAGCTCGCTATGCTCCTTCTCCTCAAGAGGAAATCTGCGCCAAGCTTACGACCCCCAATTTTTAAACAGCTTCTTAATCCATAGGTAGTAACCTGTGATAGGTAGGCTTGCACCTAATAAAGCTCCAAGAAACCATAATATACGGGTAAGAAGTCCTCCAAAATTACCTGTATGCATGGAATATATCCATCCTCTAAGCTTGTCGGCAGGGACTGAATCGGCATATTTGATACTTGGTGTGATTTCTCCGGAGTTATGATCGTATACGTATGTGTCGGAGGCTCGTTCGTTGCCAATTGTTCCAAGTGTGACTGATGCGTTTTCCAATCCAATTGTTATCTGCGGGGCATCCGGATTCTGTGTTTTCAGTTCATTGTAAACCTGTTGCCAACATCCGAACTCGGAATGTTGGTGCTCTCTTTTAATATGTCCTTTCTTATCGATAGTGTTATTCCGTAAGTTTCGTGGAGTATATTCCACCCCACATACGGTATAGAATGCTGTGCGATACCAGTTGAATGACCATGTTAGACCGGTCAGTGCCATTATAAGGACAACAATGAAGGCATACATTCCACCGGCTACGTGGAAACTTCTCCAAAAGCCTCGCCAACCTTTTTTTGTAGTTATGGCAAGACTGCGTATTAATCCGTTATGTAATCTTGGCAACCATATCACAACTCCTGAAATGAGGGCAATTACAAATATGATTGTAGATATTCCAACTATGAGTTTGCCAATTTTTATTCCATCGCCACGAGGGTTGGCGCTGTCAAGCAACCAGCGATGAAGCTTGAACATCGTCCCGAAGAAACCGATGCGTTCGTATTTGCCGGTAATTTTACCGGAATATTGGTCGATAAATACCGAAGCACGACGAGGTTTAGACAGGTTGACCTGATAAGTGCGGTTTTTATCGGCAAAAACCGTTACTCCTGTGATAGACACTGAATCCGGCAATGATGCTTTAACGGTTTCCATAAGAACGCTCATGGAGATTGGTTCTTTTTCCGCAGAAGTAACATAATAGACATCACTCTTGATGCTCCGGGTAATCTCCGGCTCAAAGACGAGCATCGCACCTGAGAAACATATCAGGGTTATGATGATGCCGAAAGGCACTGACAGCCAAAGATGTATCTTGTGAAAAAGTTTTATCATGTGCTCATTTTTTTGTTTCAAGGAATCCGAATCCGGTAATTTCTGTAGCTTCTACAGTCAAGCCTTTTGTCGCAATTGCCGTCGAGGGATCAATACGGTAAATAGCCGGATAATTGTTTTCGACATTGATGGCGATATATACTGCCCCGTCATGTACATATACAGTTTTTCCGAACGAGGATATGCCGGCAGGGAGATTCTTTACGAAAGTAAGTTTCTTTGTGTCTGCGTCAAAGACAGCAAGATCGGTGGCTACAAACCCTTCTTGAGAAAGAGGACGGTCATACATAATAAGAAGGAACCTATTACCCCCGGCAGGTGAGCAACGCATGAACGAACGACCTTCGGCTTGTTCTTCGATGTCGCAATAGTAATTGTCAAACTCAGTCTTTCCGGCAGGGATACGCACAACTCCGGCAGGATGCTTGGTTTGCTGACGGGGATCGGTCATAGTCTTGGCGTATGATGGCGAGAATACATATATGTCGCCATTGTCGGCAGCCCACACAGTCTGATAGTATTGCGACTTGAATCGTCCACACGGATAACTGATTTTGTCGGACTTGATTAGGGTCGGATTGATCATGTCGGAACTGTTGAAAATTGCAACCCATCCTTCATCGGGATATTGGGTCCACTGTAGCTCCCCTTTCTTGTAGCTGCTGCTGTTGGAACCGCCGTCAGCTGTCTTCACGAGGTCTTCGTAACCCTTGCGTATCCACTTGCCTCCGTCAATCGCCGCTCCATACTGACTCAAACCCATTGGAACAGCTCCTGTGTAGATCTTGTTTCCGCTCTGTTGGATGCCTGCGAGTGTAACATATTCTCCATTGCCAAGGAAGTTTTCCACAGAATACGCACCGGTGGAGGTATCATTGTTTTTAGACGTTTCTGCATCTACGTTGAGATACGAGAGAAGTAGGGTTTTGGGAAGATAGCCATTAGCGTCAGCCTGTGTGTCCGGTCCGTTGCCGGTTGACATTGACATGATGTAGCTGTCGTAAATGCCATAGGAGGTGAAACGGCTTATTTTATATTCCATATCCCGAGGCTGAACAGACCCGGTCCGGTCAAGGAAATAGCTTCGTGTTGTGCCTGCATTGCCTTGGTTATAGGTAAGGGCATATAGATAGTCCTGACCATGGAAAACCCATTGGCTTGCCCCGTCGTTGATCAGACCGTTCCTTTCTGCCGACAGGACACCTCCGTCAAGTGTCTCTGATGTGAGAAGCACATAAGATGTAGCGTTTGATCCTTGCACGGAAGCTGAGATCACAAATTTACCCTCTTCCGCAGTGCCTGTGTTCCCATCTCTATTGGGTTCATCGGATTCTGAGCATGATGTGAGAGCCAAAGGCACTGCAAGCGTGGTAAATACGCTTAATATAAAAACTTTTTTCATTATTGTGTATTTTAATTTTTGTTACTTACTATCAAAATAAATTCTTATTTTGCCATAGAATGCGCGTCCTGCTTTCTGAAGGCTGAAGTTGTCATATAGTTTGGCGTTAGTAAAATTGCGACATTCAAATGATATGTTGTATCTCCCTTTCTTAATTCCATACGATAATGTCAGATTGTGCTCAAACTGATTAGGCACCATATAGTCGTTATTATTTGAACCGATGTTGGACGCATAATAACAGAATTTGTGAGTGTACCGGTTATCGTAGGTGATTGTAAGCACATTTTGCTTTCCTCCCAATCCATGCCAGTAGAAATTTACATCTGAATCGGTGAACAAATATGGAAGATTGGGCATACGTTCGCGATAGGCGATATTGGCTACCGAACTTCCCATGGCTGTCTTCATGTTATCGCGTACATTCATCTGTGTGAAATTCCCTCCTAAACTTAGCCATTTTGAAAAACTGTAGCGAGCCGCGACACTTATGCCTTTAGTGTCAACCTTTCCATAATTGGCGTATGTCGCGGCTGATTTACCTCCACTGAGCGACAGGATATTACGCTGTATGTAGTCGCGGGTGTCACGGTAGATAAATCCGGCTTCTACATAGATTATGTTGTTACCGAATGAAGCGTTGTAGCTGAGGTTAAGATTGACATTGTGGCTCAACTCCGGTTTTAGTGCCATTTCACCTACTTCAAGGTCTTCATCACCGAACATCTCTTCTATTGTAGGAAGTCTGTATGCCTTCTCATAAGAAGCCTTCAACTGAAGTCCAAGCGGCATGAACCATGTCCCTGCCACGCCGTAACCGAAGGCGTTGACGGATCGGGAACTTTTTACATATTTATCCTGTGCCGCAGTGGTAGCCATCGGTCCCGATACATACTGATGATATTGTTTCCCGAATGCCGTAATATTGAGTTTTGAGTTAGGCATATATCTATAGGAAACCCCGATGATATTCTTGTTAGTCACTTTGGCGATTTCATCACTGCTCACTATGGCTGCCGAAAGATTGTCGTTAAAGCGGTTAAAAGCATTGAAAACATTGTTTACCGTAAACAGATGGTTTTCATTGAGGCGGTAATTGGTGGTAAAAGTTGCCGACCAGTTATTATTGTTGGCACGTGAGTTTTGATAAGACTGTTCACCGGGGGTGTTGAGTTTTTCGGTTTCTCCACGCCAATTGTACTTTACAGATGCCGTATCTACATTCACCGTTGCATTCCTATTGTAATTGGCATTTAGAGATATATCGAGACCGCGTGTGAATATATTGCGTTTGCCATATTCAACTGAACCTATAAGCGAATGTCCGCGACGGTGTTTCTGCCCGTATACAATTTCTTGACGTACACCGGTCTGTATCTCCTTATACATATGCGAATACGTGAATCCTGCCAGCAGACGGTCTGCCCACGGCTTGTTGACAAAACCGAATTTCGCAATTATGGCTTCGTTGTGATAAGTGTCGTTGAAGCGACGGACATGTTCAAGCTTTTTGCGATTAATGGCTCCTGTGCTAAAATCTTCAACCGGTGAATCCACCCAATAATTATTGTCGGAATAATTCTGAAACGCGTTGATTTCATACTTAAAACCATTGTTTAGAGTCTGACCAAAGTTTACATTACTCTTGTGGGTATTAAAGGAACCATAGGAATAAGATGCATCCAGGAACCAGTGTCGCCGATGCTTTGGCGTAACAATATTTATTATTCCCCCTATGGCGTCCGCGCCGAAGCCTACCGGTACCACCCCGCGATATACCTCAATGCGTTCTGCAAAGTTTACCGGTATATTGTTGAGCCCGAAAGAACTTCCGACTCCCTCTTGAGGCACACCGTCTATAAATATTTTTACATGTTTCCCACTGAAGCCGTCCATTGTAACCGCCATGTCAGACCCGACACCGCCACTTTCGCGGATTTTCATACCGGGTGCTTTTGCCAGTGCTTCACTCAATGTCTTGGTTGTATTTACAAATTCTGTTGCGTTTACGGCTGTTGCATTGAATGCAGAGTTCCTTACCTTGCTTAAAGTATTGCCTACAACTATCACCTCGGCAAGCTCCGTGACCGGTTTTAACTTTACGGTCAGCTCAGTATGTTCGTCTGCATTTATTTGTATTGTTGATTCTTTGGGTTCATAACCTACTGACGTAAAAACAACAATATATTTCCCTGCAGGCACTTTGATATGGTATATTCCTTTTTCATCGGCAGACCCGGAATAATTTGTTCCTTTCAGGTATATGGTGGCATAATCAATCGGGGTGCCGTCTGTTGATGTCACGATACCGGAGACTATGCCGGAAATTTCCCGTGCCTCGGTGATCGTGGCACTGAATATTGAGATCAATGATACTATTAAAATTCTAAAAATCATGTCATATATAATTTGGATGCAAAATTACTGCCGTATAGAAAAATAGGAAATACCTAAAATTTGGAGAAATTTCGCTTGTATTTACACAGACGATATACTAAAAATAGGATACATTCTGTTCGTGAATCATAGTTTAGACATATCTTATGGTGGATTTTAACTATTTTGGGGTATTGTGAGATTTTTAGATTGTCCGTAACTTTGTATGTGTTGAAGTGACTCAGACAGCTTCTTAAACCTTTTACGAAAACCCAATGTATAAATATTCTGCAACATATACATCAGATAACCGTGTCCGGGACATTTTGGAGGATAATAGCCAGTTGCTATTGGTGTTAAACCGTTTCAAAATCCCTTTTGGATTCGGGAACAGTACTATTGAAGATATATGTGCTGACAATAAAATAGATACATCCACCTTTTTGGCGGTTGCAAACATAGTAAGCGGCAGATCTGTGTCTGATGCCTCGGTGCGCCTTCCTGATTTGATGGGATATCTGCGACATTCCCATTCTTATATTCTGGATTTCAGTTTGCCGAACATTAGGGATATACTTATTAAAGGAGTCCATCAGTCGCAGCTTGACAATGTTGCATTGCTTATAATAAAGTTCTTTGATGAATATATGGAAGAAGTCCACAATCATATGGACTATGAGGATAATGTGGTTTTTCCTTATATAGAACAATTGCAAAACGGAATCATATCTTCCGAGTTTAGGATCGATGACTTTGCAGACCACCACGATAGTGCAGTGTTGAAACTTAATGAACTTAAAGATATATTTCTACAGCATTATGCGCTTCCGAACACGCGTTTGTTGAGCAAAGCCCTTATTCATATATCTGAATGTGGAGATGATCTTGTGTCTCATTGCGAAATTGAAGACAAACTGCTTGTACCTGCTGTGAAAAAGTTGGAAGCAACGGTATTCAAAAAGGTTGGAAACAGGAAGCCGGTGAAAGCACAAAACTTTTCTTCGGAACGATTCGAGGCACTAAGCGAGCGCGAGAAAGAAATAATCCGTCTTGTTTCTCACGGATTATCCAATAAAGAGATTGCCGACAGATTGTGTCTATCGTTTCATACTATTACAACATACCGGAAGAATATAACTTCCAAACTTAATATTCATTCGTCGGCAGCTCTTACCATATTCGCGATACTCCATAATATAGTTGATCCGAAAGAGATTGAATTGAAATAGTTACTAATCCACGTGTTAAAATTATTAACTCCAACCATTTTACAACCAAATGACAACCACTTTCCAATGCTTTAACTAATAGTAACAAAAGATGTGAATTAATAGTCTTGATTGATGGATTGACAGTCTTGATAGATTAGATAAAAGTGGTTGTTATGTGGTTGTAAGTGGTTGGAGTTTAAATTGTGGTTTGCCGGGATATCAATGGGATTCGAGGCAGGCATCGAGGGCGGAGGCGAGGTTATCCCGGTCAAGATCCCTTCCGATGAAGACGAGCTTGATCATGCGGTCGCCATATTCTTCATCCCAGTCGCGGCGAAGCCCCGGCTCCCGAGCCATCAACGCCATTAGTTCCTCTTCGGGTGCAGTGGCATACCAATAGCCGGCTTCCTTGAGGTTTTTCTGAACACCTGCCTGCTCGAACAGTAGCGACATGTCGCGGTTGTGACTGAAATACAATACTCCTTTGGTGCGTATTATATTGGCATGCCAGTCAAGATTCACGAACCTGTCAAATTTTTCAAAATTGAACGGACGGCGACGGAAATAGACATATGTGCCAATGCCATATTCCTCAGCTTCACCTTCTTCGTGATGATGGTGATGATGGCAGTGTTCATGGTGGCAATCGTCATGTTCGTGATGATGCTCATGATGATGTTCATGAGCATGATGGTGAAGACTTTCTTGCTCTTTTGCCGGTTTTTCGATTTCCTGTACCCATGTTGCTGAGGTTGCGACATTTTCAAAATCAAAAAGGGATGTATTGACAATCCGGTTCAGGTCAACATCGCAATAGTCGCATTCAATTATTGATGCTTTCGGTTGCAAGGCACGGATTACAGCCTTTATATGGGCGGCTTCGTCTTTGGAAACTTCCGACACCTTGTTGAGGAGTATGATATTGCAAAATTCAATCTGTTCTATTATGAGGTTCTCTATATCTTCCTCTCCAATTTTACTCCTGTCAAGATTCTCTCCGCATCCGAACTCACTTTTCATGCGTAAGGCGTCAACGACGGTTACTATCGCATCAAGGCGTGGACGGATAATGTCTGTGCGTGCAGGGTTTATCATCTGTTCCATCGAGCATATGGTCTGGGCGATAGGAGCCGGTTCGCATACACCGCTTGCTTCGATTACGATATAGTCGAAACGAGCCGATTCGATGAGGTCTGAAATCTGTTTGATAAGATCAGTGCGGAGTGTGCAGCATATGCACCCGTTTTGCAACGCCACGAGGTCACCCGATTCGTCTTGCCCTACGACACCCCCTTTCTGAATCAAGTCGGCATCAATGTTCACTTCCCCTATGTCATTTACTATCACGGCGAAGCGTATGCCTCGTTCGTTAGAGAGTATGTTGTTTAGGAGTGTTGTCTTGCCGCTCCCAAGATAACCGGTGAGCAGCAGGACGGGTATTTCATTATTATCTTTCATTACCTTGTTTATTTGTTTGTAAAAGGGACGCAACAATTTGCGCCCCTTTATAAATTAAGTATCATCTATTTAACAATTATATAATTGTTTTAGTTGCTATGACAGATGTTGCCGAAGAGATGTCGTTGCATATGGCGGGACAGAAGGATCCTTCTCTATTTCTTCTGCAAGTTCGCAAGCGAATGGCAAGCGTTTTAGCAGACGAAAAGATAACATGTCGCTCTCTTCCGGAGTCCGTACAGAACGAATTAGCTCCAAAGCTTTCGTTTTAGAGACTTCATCTGTCGGGAAAAGATATGTTGCTAGTATGCGTGATTCCCGCACGTCCATATCATTCCAGAGGGTGTCTGCCAGTTCCGATGATGGCTGTAGGTCTCCGGCTATTGCTGCGATCTGGGGAATCTGCAATCCGAAAATCATCTTGTATGGCATTCCGGCTTTCCGCAAAGTGTCGGCTATGACACCATTGCGGAAAGTGAAAAAGCTTTTCTTTATATTCTGAAGCATTCCGTTTTTTGTTTTAAACAGCTTCTTATTTTACCGAACAGGATTTTGCACCCGGTTTGGCTGTAAGTGGAGAATAGTCACGACTGAGGCGGAGCATCTGCTCTACATAATTCTCAGGATATGATATCTCTATGTCCGTGATTTCCCCTGTAGCATTGGTCACGGGAGTGTAGACAGGATTGATGAAACCGCGATAAGGGGGAATGTCAAGTTTGGAATAACGTGAAAGTACTTCCTTATGCAGTTTGGGATCAACTTTGACGGCATATTTCATTACAAGGTCGTTACCGGCATTGTAGTCGCCTTCGCTCTTGATTCGTTGCACGTTAGCGAGTAATTGACCGAACAGTTCACGCAACTTAGGATAGTCATTGACTTTTACATATGTTTTACCACCTTTCTTAGTCAGTTCCACAACGTCTTTGCCTCCCTTGGCTTTTTTACGACCGTTTTCAAGAACCCAGCGTGCTATCAGCTGGCGATTGCGCATGTGTGCCTCCTCAACATCTTTACCCGGCTCAATACGGTTAAGCTGTGTCATAAGTCCGTTAAGCAGGTATTTGTAATACTCAGCTTTGTATGCTTCCGGATTGTCAAGGATGCCAAGTTCAAGAAGCTTGGGATCTGCGAGATAATAAAGGGCGAAAAGGTCTGCGCGTGTTTCCTCGAGTGTTGAGCCATGCTCTTTGAGGGCATCGGGGTCTACTCCGGGAAGAAGTTTGCCCGAACCATGTCCGAGACATTCATGCAGGTCGGTGTGAAGCATATCCGTAATGTAAAGATAATCTTCCATTATCTTGCGTGTCGGGGCATCTATCACAAATTCTTCGCTGAAACCATTTCCGTGTGAAGCCATCTCATATGCTTCAGTGATATTCTCAAGAGTCACTGACTTTGAACCGTGTTGGGCACGGATCCAGTTGGAGTTTGGAAGGTTTATACCGATAGCCGTTGCAGGAAATGCATCGCCTGCAAGCATTGCCGCAGTGATCACTTTGGCTGAAACTCCCTTCACCTTATCTTTCTTGAAACGTTTGTCTACCGGAGAATTATCCTCGAACCATTGAGCATTGGAAGATATTGTTTCTGTGCGTGCCGAAGATTTTCCGTTGCGGAAATTCACATAAGATTCCCATGCTCCTGTCATTCCGAGAGGATCACCATAGCTTTCGATGAAACCGTTAACGAAGTCTATATCTGATTTTGTATCTTCCGCCCAAAGGATGGAGTATTCATCGAAGATGCGTAGGTCTCCGGTGATATAGAAATCTATCAGTTTTGTAATATATGCCTTCTGAGCATCGTTTTCAGCAACATTCTTAGCCATGTCAAGCCAATATATAATCTGTGCTATCGCCGGTCCATAAACCCCGTTAAGGCTATAATGCTGTTCCTTGATCTTGCCGTTTTCTTTGACCACACGTGAGTTCAGTCCATAAGAAATAGGTGTCGGATCGTTAGCTTTCTTGATTGAATTATAATATGCTTCCACTTCCGCTTGCGTCACGCCTTCTCCATAAAGATTGTTGGCGGAAGTGGCTATAACGTCCTGTGTGCCGTCCTGGTTAACACGCTTGGGCATAACGGCAGGATCAAAAATCACGGGCAAGAGAACGCTCATCATCTGTTCGCGTGTCTGTCCCGGGTTTAACGGGAGGCAGCAGTTATGAAGTTTTGCCACCTGCTCTTCAAGGAATGCCTGTGAAAATTCAGGTTGGAACTTATCGGTAGAGTAATGATGGTGAATGCCATTGCCGAACCATACCTGCTTAAGGTATTTTTCAAAAGCCTTGAAATCTTTTGAATTGCGGTCTCCGTTATATTTGGTGTAAACCTTTTCAAGGAGTTGACGTATCTGCAGATTGTAGCGACCGTTCTGATCCCAGATAATGTCCCTGCCCATCTGCGCTGCCTGCGACAGATAGTAGAGCATTTTTTTCTGCTCAAGTGTCAGACGGGAATACTCAGGAACTTCATAGCGAAGCACCTCAATATCGGCGAAGCGGTCTACCTTAAACTGGAAATCTTTGTTTTCTACGGCATTGGCACCGGCTGAAGCCATGGTGGCAATCATTAATGTCGGAAGAATCTTTTTCATGTGTATTCGTGTTTGGTTTTAAGCTTTTGAGCTTTTGAGCTTTATTCTACATATAGCACCAGACCTTTGAGATATTCACCCTCCGGGTGAGAGATATCTACCGGATGGTCGGCAGGTTGGGTTAGTTGATGAAGGATGCGCACCTTGCGTCCTGATTTGGCAGCGGCAGTGAAGACTGCCATGCGGAACATATCCTTTGTAATCGCTTGCGAACAAGAGAATGTGAATAGTACGCCTCCGCTTTTGATTTTTTCAAAGGCTCGCGCATTGAGTTTGCGATAACCGATCAACCCGTTTTTGATTGCACCGCGATGTTTTGCGAATGCAGGGGGATCAAGGATGATCAGGTCATATTTGTCACTTTCCATATCGGAAAGGAATTTGAATGCGTCCACATCGTGAGTGCGGTGGCGGCTGTCGTCCGGGAAGTTGAGTGCGATATTGGCATCGGTAAGCGCCACGGCTTTAGATGACGAATCGACAGAGTCTACGCTCAATGCCCCGCCCCGCATGGCGTATACGGAAAATCCTCCAGTGTAACAGAACATATTGAGCACATGCCTGCCTTTTGAGTAACTCTCAAGCAATTTGCGGTTTTCGCGTTGGTCAACGAAGAATCCGGTCTTCTGTCCTTTGAGCCAGTCTATATTGAATTGAAGTCCGTTTTCCAATGCTATATTGCCATCGTAGTTGCCGATAAGATATTCATTATCCGGATCAAGGTGTGCCTTGTAGGGAAGAGTGGTATCGCTCTTGTAATATACGTTGCGGATGCGGGCGTCGGGAAGCATGGTGAGTGCTTCTGCTATTTTATGACGTGCGAAATGCATTCCCGGCGAATGTGCCTGCATTACGGCTGTGTCGCCATATATGTCTATCACAAGTCCCGGAAGGAAATCACCCTCTCCATGCACCAGGCGGAAACAAGTGTTGTCATCGCGGATGAGTCCGAGTGCCTTGCGCAGTGTGAAAGCAGAAGTTAAACGACGACTGAAAAAATCATCAGATATATGGTCGACTCCAAATTCAAGTATCCTGACGGCAATGCTGCCGATCTGATAGTGTCCCGCTCCCAATATGTTTCCTTTGGCATCGGTGACACACACCTCGTCACCCTCTTCAAGTTCGGGAGGAAGGGAGGCTATGGCTCCTGAAAACACCCAAGGGTGATGGCGTAGGATGGATTCCTCCTTGCCGTTTCTTAATTTTATTTCTTTTTTCATTTTATTCAAATTTAATGGCTTAGGTTATTTGAAAAGCCTTATAATATCCATTCCGTTGGCATAAACAAGGAGGAAGATAAGGAGTATCATGCCTGTGATCTGGGCACGTTCCATAAACTTCTCACTTGGAGGACGTCGGAATATTACTTCGTAAATAAGGAACATCACATGTCCGCCGTCGAGAGCCGGAATGGGAAGTATGTTCATGAATGCGAGTGCCACCGAAAGGAATGCCGCAATGTTCCAGAATGCTATCCAGTTCCATTTTTCCGGGAAGATGGAACCGATTGCTCCAAATCCACCGATACTGTTGGCTCCTTCTTTGGTGAAGACCATTTTCATAGACTTGGCATATGAAGTGAGCTTTTCTGTTCCCATTTCTATTCCTCTCGGGATAGACTGGAATATGTTGTATCGTATGTCTTTTGTGTTGAAGAAAGCGGAAGGATTGATTTCAAGACCGACTCCCATTTTTGAGTTGCCCGACAATTTTACCGATTTAACCAAAGTGTCGACACGTGCTTCGGAACGGCGCAAGATCGTGAAATCCACAGTCTGGTTGTCATGTCCCGGAAGAGTGCGGAAGAAATCATCAAGAGACGGGGTGGCGATAGTGTCTATTGCGATGATCTCATCTCCTTTCTCGATACCGGCTTTTGCCGCACCTTCACCGGGTGTTACCTGGGTGATGCGCGTAGGCATGCGATATGTGAAGAAGTTGACCGTTGCCGTGTCGCTCTTGGCTTCATTCTCAAGGGCAAAGATGAACTTCTCGGGTATAGTGATGTTGACTGTGTCTTTCCCGTCGCGAAGCACTGTTACCTCTTTTGCCTGTATCATTTTTATACGTGCCTCTACCGGATTCTCAAGTTTTTCACCGTCTGCCGTCAGCGGAATGTCTCCATTGTGAAATCCTGCCTTGCGGGCGGCTCCTGAATATGTGAATCCCATTTTGGCATCCTGCACCGGTACGTATTTCTCACCGGTTGCATACACGAGTCCTGCATATATCACGATTGCGAGAAGGAAATTGAAAAGCACGCCGGCAATCATGATCAATAGTCTTTGCCATGCCGGTTTTGAGCGAAATTCCCATTTCTGTGCCGGTTTTTTCATCTGCTCGGTATCCATTGATTCGTCGATCATTCCGGCTATCTTGCAATAACCTCCGAGCGGCAACCAGCCTATGCCATATTCAGTATCGCCCCAGAATGAAGATTTTTTCTTTTGACCTGACTCTGCATCTGATTCATCGGAAGGTGCTCCCTTAAATCTTTTGGTTTTGCCGAAACCGCCGAAATAACGTTTGGGTTTCCATTTGAACAGTTCGGTCCAAGGATCGAAGAATATGTAGAATTTTTCAACTCTTACGCCGAATATACGGGCGAAGAAAAAGTGACCAAATTCATGAATAATAACGAGAATTGCGAACGCAAGTATAAGCTGGACAGCTTTTATAAGAAATGTCTCCAAGTTCTTTATTTTTTAATTCGTGAATGTATTGTTTTTTAGAGCTTCTTCCGCACGTGCACGCGCTTCAGTATTGCTTTCTATGAGGTCGGAGAGGTATATGTCTGTTATCAGAGGGGTCTTGTTCATGACGTGGCTCACCAATCGCGGAATATCCATGAAGCGTATCTTGCCTTCGAGGAATGCGGCAACAGCCACTTCATTTGCCGCGTTGAGGATGCAAGGCATGTTACCTCCTGTGGCAATGGCATCGAATGCATATTGAAGAAGTGGAAATCTGGACATGTCGGGAGCTTCGAATGTCAGGTTTGAATATTGTGCGAGCTCCAATGGCTTGCGGCTGCTCGTAAGCCTTTCGGGATAGCTCAGCGCGTAGCGTATGGGCAGATGCATGTCAGGCACCCCCAACTGTGCTTTTACGGAACCGTCGATAAATTCCACCATTGAATGCACGATAGATTGCGGATGGACAGCGATCTCTATCTGTTCGGGAGGACAGTCGAAAAGCCATCTTGCCTCGATCATCTCGAATCCTTTGTTCATCATTGAAGCGGAATCGATGGTTACTTTAGCTCCCATGTCCCAATTGGGGTGATTAAGGGCGTCTTCAACCGTTACGTCTTCGAGTTGTCTGATAGTTTTTGTGCGGAACGGTCCGCCACTTGCTGTCAATATAATTTTAGCGATACTATCGTGGTTTTCCCCGACAAGGCATTGGAATATGGCGGAATGCTCACTGTCTACAGGTATTATCCTTGAATTGGATTTGCTTATGAGCGAAGTTATCACCTCGCCTGCGACAACAAGAGTTTCCTTATTTGCCAATGCTATGACTTTCCCTGCTTCAATTGCCTTCACTGTGGGTATTAAGCCGCTGTAGCCAACCATTGCGGTCACAACTATGTCTACTTCCGGGATTGCCGCCGCATGCGCTATCGCCTCGGCACCGCATTCAATTCGGATAGGGAGGTCATGCAGCGCGTCTCGGAGCTGAGGAAGGAACCGTTCGTTGGCTATGACAACTTGTTTCGGCATGAATTTACGCGCTTGCGCGGCGAGTAGTTCCCAGTTGCTTGCCGCTGTCAGCACGGTTGCCTGGAAATGCTCGGGATGTTCATCTATTATGTCAAGCGTCTGGGTGCCGATTGATCCGGTGGAACCAAGGATCGCTATGTTTTTTTTAGTTATATCCATTTTCATGTAAAGAAGCTGTTACCACTGTTTTTTATCTGCCTCTCGGAGCCTCAAAAGGGGCGTCTTTTATAATTGTGGATGCAGGATTTCCTATATAATCGTAAGGAATGAGCGGCAAACCATTGTGCCACATCATTACTTCAACATACCTTCTTCCTTTGGCATCCGGTTTTGGACCCATGGCAAGCATCTGCCCGGCAAGTATCGCGTCGCCCGCCGATACCATAGGAGAACCTAACCTTGCTATGCGTGTCACGAAACCTTTGGCATGCTGGATTATGACTACATATCCACCCTCTGCCGCGGAATAATATGATGCAAGGATAGAGCCGTCTGCAACGCTTTTCACGGCTTCGTCGGGAGGCAATATCACAATTGCCTTTTCTTCAGACCTGGATGCAGACGTGAAAACACCGCTGTCGCTCAATGATGAGAACATCATCCCGTCGGCGGCGAGAGGGGCAATCACAGATATGTTGAAACGTTCACGCTCCTCCATGGCATTCACGAACTTGCGTTCCAAAGGTGAGGGTGGCAGGAGAGAGTCCGGTGATAATTCCCGTATGTTTGCAGTCATTACCAGAGAGTCTGGAGTAGGGGTGCGTTCAGTATCGAAAGCTTTTAATATGTTGTCAAGATAAGTTTGGTTTTGTTCGTAAACACCGAGGATAGAGTCAAGTCTCAGAATATTGTCTTCGGAAGCGGACCGTTCTGATTGTTTCATATATCCCGGTAATAAGGTGCGTAACGGGGTTATCATTACGATCGCTCCCGAGAGGACAATCATAATGATCAATACCGCTCCTGCTGCCGTCCATAAAGACAGGGGTGACAGGGAGATGTCTGCCAGATTTTCGAGTCTGGATTCATCTTCGATGCGTATGCGATATTTGGGGTGACGCTTCATGAAAAAAACAGTATCGCGAATTTAGCGAAAATTAGTGAGATGATAAGGCATCGGGAGGAATTTTTTACAATATTATCATTAAAATTGACTTTGATGAGCAAACAAAAAAAATCATTGCAGTGTTAGATATATAAAAATTGCAAAAAACAATTTAGAAAGTTTTAAAAATTACTTATCTTAAATTAATATTTTATGAAAACAAGAAATCTTTACTACGCTATCGCGCTTTTTGCCGGAACAGCGGCTTATTGCGCTCCCGCAAATGCACAGGATGTTTTCGTAGATGAGGCTACCACGGTAACCGAATTCACATGTGACAACACTACACGCTATTTCTCTAACTGGCGCAACAATTGGTTTATCGAGGTGGAGGCAGGTATCAACCAGCCTTTCGTTGAGCGAGGCAATGCCAAGACTCCCGGTGATAATGTAAGCCGTCATAAGATGACTCTTACTTATGGTCTCGGTTTCGGTCGTTGGGTGTCTCCATATATCGGATTTCGTATCAAGGCACTTGGTGGTGCATTGCATTGGGATAACCCGATGGAGCCCGATCTTAAGAATGGTTGGAGCCGTGCGAAACACGTCAACCTTCAGGCTGAGTTCATGTGGGATATGTTCAATTCACTTGGTGGCGTGAATGACAACCGTGTGTTCTCTATAATTCCTTTCGTAGGTGTCGGTGGTGATGCGACATGGGATTTCCGCAATGCACAAGGTGGAGAACCAGCCGGAACTAATGTGTATAACCGTCACAACAAACCAAAAAGCGTGGCATGGTCGCTTCCTGTATCTGCAGGTCTGCAGTTCCGCTTCCGTCTTTGTGAATATGTAGATTTCTTTGCAGAAGCACGTGCTTCTTTCTATGCTGACACATGGAACAACAGCGTGCATGGCAATTCAATCGATGCCAACGTAGCGGTTCTCGGCGGTTTCAATTTCAATATCGGCGGACGTCAGTTCAACACATTCAACCAGTGTGCATATGTTTCTCAGATCGCAGCCCTTAACGGACAGGTGAATGATCTCCGTGCTCAGCTTCTTGCATGTGGCGAAGAGGTAGCGGCGCTTCAGGCTCAGCTTCCTTGTCCCGAACCGGTTCAGAAAGATTGTGTGGACGCTCCCCTTATGACAACAGTGCGTTTCACTATCAACTCTGACAAGATCATGCCTACAGAGGAGGTGAATGTCTACAATATGGCTGAATGGCTGAAGGCTAATCCTGAAGAGAAAGTAGTTATCTGCGGTTATGCCGATAAGGACACCGGTACATCCGAATACAATATGGCTCTTTCAGAGAAACGTGCAAATGCGGTTGCTGACGCTCTCGTTAACACTTACGGAATCAGCCGCGATCGTCTGACAATCAAATATGACGGTTCTGACACTCAGCCTTACAGCACTAACGACTGGAACCGTATCGTGATTTTCACTCAGAAATAAAAACGATTCATGAATCCATGAAAGGTAAATAATATAATTCTTCGTAACGGCAGGGGACCTCGCTTTGGTGAGGTCCCCTTTTTGTTGTGTTTTTATAGCTGCAAAACATAAAAAAATACTTGCGATTTATTTTGTGGAGTTAAATAAAGTTTGTAAGTTTGCAGCATTGAAATTGATCCGAGACGTGTAGTGCGGATCGTGATTACTAAAGAAAAAATTACTAAACCCTAAATGGGTTTAAAATCTAACCATAAGTCTAAAAAGGTTATCATGAACATTAATGAAATCATGGCCAATCTTGAGGCCAAACACCCCGGTGAGAAAGAGTATCTTCAGGCAGTAAGGGAAGTCCTCCTTTCAGTTGAAGACGTTTACAACCAGCATCCGGAATTTGAGAAAGCGAAGATTATCGAAAGAATGGTCGAGCCGGACCGCATCTTCACATTCCGTGTATCATGGGTTGATGACAAGGGTGAAGTTCAGAACAATATCGGCTATCGCGTTCAATTCAACAACGCTATCGGTCCCTATAAGGGAGGTATCCGCTTCCACGCTTCCGTAAATCTTTCTATCCTTAAGTTCCTCGGTTTCGAGCAGACATTTAAGAATGCTCTTACAACTCTTCCGATGGGTGGTGGCAAAGGTGGTTCAGACTTTAGCCCCCGTGGCAAGAGCGATGCAGAGATCATGCGTTTCTGCCAGGCATTTATTCTTGAGCTATGGCGCAACCTCGGTCCCGACCGCGATGTTCCTGCAGGTGATATCGGCGTAGGCGGACGCGAAGTTGGTTATATGTACGGTATGTATAAGAAACTCGCCCGTGAGAACACCGGTACATTCACCGGTAAGGGCCTCTCGTTCGGTGGTAGCCGCATCCGTCCGGAGGCTACCGGTTTCGGTGCCCTCTATTATACTGTACAGATGCTTGCAGACCTTGGCACTGATATCAAAGATAAGACTATCGCTATCTCAGGCTTCGGTAATGTGGCATGGGGTGCTGCAACAAAAGCTACTCAACTTGGCGGTAAAGTCGTTACTATCTCCGGTCCTGACGGATATATCTACGATCCCGCAGGTCTCAACGAAGAGAAGATCGCATACATGCTTGAACTTCGTGCATCCGGCAACGATATCGTAGCTCCTTATGCCGATAAATTCCCCGGTTCAACATTCTTCGCAGGCAAGAAACCTTGGGAGCAGAAAGTGGATATCGCACTTCCTTGCGCCACTCAGAACGAGCTTAACGGAGAAGATGCCAAGAAGCTTGTTGCAAACAATGTTCTTCTTGTTGCAGAGGTATCTAACATGGGTTGCACTCCAGAGGCTATCGACACATTCATTGAGAATAAGATTCCTTATGGCCCAGGCAAGGCTGTCAACGCAGGTGGCGTAGCAGTTTCAGGTCTTGAGATGACACAGGATGCTGAGCACATCCAGTGGACTGAAGCTCAGGTTGACGAGAAACTTCACCAGATCATGCATGACATCCATGAAGCATGCGTTGAGCACGGCAAGCAGGCAGACGGCTATATCAACTATATGAAGGGTGCCAATATCGCAGGCTTCCTTAAGGTTGCAGACGCCATGATGGCGCAGGGCATCATCTAATAGGATCCACCCAACCTAACTTATAATTTTCAGGGACACTCCATCATATGGTGTGTCCCTTTGTTATATTCAGAATATCAAGGTTAAGGATTAACTGCATTTGGGGCAGGTGCCGGTGATGATATAGGTGGCGGAGGTGGGTGTGAAGCCTATGGGAAGGTCGATTGCCGGAATGGGGACGGAAGGAAGACAGATGGTCTTGCCACAAGATGTGCAGTGGAAATGCGCATGGAGATCATCGTGATCGTCTGCATGTGAGTGGTCGGCACGGCACATCTCATATTTTGCGGAGCCGCTTCCGTCTTCAATGATATGCACAAGCCCTTTTTCTGTGAATAATGCCAGCGCACGGGTGATTGACGAGCGGTCAACAGTGTCAAGACGGGTCTCTATGTCAAGAGCGGATATAGGATGCGTGGTATTGTCGAGAACAGACAATATCAAGTTGCGTACAGCCGTAGGGCGCACACCGTGGAATTTCATTTTATCATCAAGAGACATATCCATCTATATTATAAACGCAAAACAACTGATTTTATTTGCGGAGGCGGAGGAGTGTCCATGTGATGGTGAGGAGTGTTACCCCGGTGTCGGCAAAGACTGCCGCCCAAAGTGAGGCTATGCCGAATGCACCAAGTGTCATGACCAATGCTTTCACCCCTATGGCAAACGATATGTTCTGCATGACAACATGTCGCACTTTCCTTGCAAGTGTTATCGCTTCCGGTATTTTTTTCAAATCATCGCCTGCTATCACAACATCGCTGCTTTCCATGGCGACATCTGTGCCAAGCGTTCCCATGGCTATTCCTACATTGGCTGCCGCGATTGCCGGTGCATCGTTGATTCCGTCGCCTACAAATGCAACCTTTCTGGCGTTTTTGACCAGGGCGGAAACCTTATCTTTCTTATCGGCTGGAAGTAACGATGCTTGGAAAGAGTCGGCTCCTATTGCTTTAGCTATCCTTTTCACAGCCTCTTCGCGATCACCGGAGAGTATTTCAACAGATCTTACGCCAAGTTCGTGCAAACGGCGAACCATGTCTGCCGCCTCCGGTTTAATGGTGTCAAGAAGATATATTGAACCAATATATTTGCCATCCTCTGCAACGCAAATTTCCGAAGCGTCCGATTCGGTCGGTGGTGTCTCTATGTTAAGACGGCTCATTAGGTTTCTTGATCCTACGGCTATTTCTTTTCCATTTATATTGCCGGTGATTCCATGAGAAACAGTTCTCACTTCCGATGCTTTCATTATGCTTAGCCTGTTGTCAGCAGCATAAGAGACTATGGCTTCTGCAAGAGGATGATTTGATTCGGCATCAAGCGAGGCGGCGGTCTTGATCACATATGCCTTGTCTATGCCTTGTGCCGGGGATATTGCGGAAACATGGAATTTCCCGGTTGTCAGAGTTCCTGTCTTATCGAAAATGACGGTATCTATATCTCTCATACCGTCTACAAATTTTGAACCTTTAAACAGCAGTCCGCGACGCGATGCGTTTCCGAGTGATGCGAAATAGCTTAAAGGTATGCTGACTACCAATGCACAGGGACATGAGCACACAAGGAATACGAGCGAGCGACGCAACCACTTCATCCATTCAAACGCATTGCCATTAGCAGCATTGACAATCCAAGGAATGCAGAATACCAAAAGGGCAAGGATGAAGACTACCGGAGTATACCATTTGGTTATTCTGCGTAGTAGATTCTCTGTTGGTGATTTTGTTGCCTGTGCATCCTCTATCATCTTCATGATACGGCTCATGGAGGAATCGGAGAAATGTCTAAGCGTCTTTACCTCGATTGCCCGGTCAACCGGTATCATGCCCGATGCGATTTCGTCTCCGGGTTTATATGTGCGTGGCACAGACTCACCTGTGATTGCGGAGGTGTCAAATTCTATATCATGGTTTCCCAAGAGGACGGCGTCTATTGCCACCCTTTCACCCGGTTTGACTACGAGTATTGATCCGGGTTGAAGATTGTCGGGACTTACTTTGCGTAGCGTCCCGTTTTCCTTAACCGTAGCTTCATCTGGGAGTTTTCCCAAGAGTGCCTTTATCCTTCGTTTTACATCTCCGGACGCCGTGCTTTCCATTTTTTCTCCAAAAGAATAGAATAGGAGCACGGCTACACCTTCCGGATATTCTCCTATTATGAACGCGCCTGCAGCAGCGGCTACCATCAGCGAAAACTCATTCATCACACTTCCTTTCATCCATGATTCAATCATTTCTCGCAATATAGGGAAGCCTACAGGAATCAATGCCAGGAAATATAATGTAATGTCCAGTATCGTGGCATTTATTCCCCATGAATTTCCTATTCTTGAAAGTGCCCCGGAATGATGGGCAATGAGTGTGACAATAAGGATAATGGCTGATAATATTTCAGCTCTGTATGTTGAAAAAACTCCTTGTTTTTCATCGTGGGAATGCCTATGGCAAGAGCAATCCGTGTGTTTTTCGTTACAATGTCCGCACATAAATTCAGAAGCATTTAAATAACAAGTAATAATCTGCTTGTACCTGCAAAATTATATAACAGACGGTGCACATTATGTGCAAAAATAGTGTTTGCTTTGTTAGCTGCGTGACTGAAGGGAAATGCGTGCAAAGATTACAGGTCTGTCTGTCTTGTGAGAATAGAGGGAATAAGCGGAATCAAATTCCGATGAGTTGTGCCTGAATATAGTGACTGTATCACCAAAGCTCCCTTCATGTAGGAACGAAAGTTCAATGCGTTTTACAAAACATCTGTCAAACTCTTCAAGGGAATATTGATTGAGTAGGATTGTTATATACCTTACGGTATTGACGTGCCTGTAAAAATCGATATCGTTATATTTGAAAGTATATTCCGTGTCTGGTACTGTCGCTTTGAGTGCTTTTGACGGTACATTGTCAGGATCTGTATTAAACGGTTTTATTTCCACATGTTTTGTCTGAGGGGAAATGGGACATTCGTGTTCCGATATCGCCCCTTCCGGAAGATTGAGATGTGAAAGCCCGAAATTGTCGTGGGTTTTCATGTCGAGAACCATCCACACGGTCCGTGCATATCCCAATATGTTGCCTTGCTCATCTTCAATGGAAAAATCTCTGGTTGAGAAATGGCGGTTCCAGTTCTCTACCCATGTCTTTATTGAATAGGAGGTGTTGCATTTGGGATACTGCTCCATTTCAATGGTGAGGCGGGAAAGAACCCACCCTGCGCCAAGATGAGCCATAGCCGGGTTGCCTATGCCCAACATGTTGGCATGGGCGGTTGCAATCTCGATTATGTTGCCAACGAGTATGTTTACCGCAAGTTCTCCTTCGGGGTTCGATTCGTTTGCGGAGTTGAAGAATTTTTGAGAGTAGGTCATGGGGTGTGTTTTTGGGGTGTGATGGGGTGGGGGATTATGGGGCGTAATGGGGTGGAATGGGGTGAGGTGGGGTGTATGGGGGATAATGGGGATAATGGGGAGGGATGGGTTAGATGCCGGCGATGGTCAGGATCTCTGCGGGATCAGATACGATATTGTCGGCATATGCTCCGCGAAGTTCCGATACGGGACGGAATCCCCACGTCACACCTACGGAGTCTATGCATGCCCTCCTTGCAGTCTCCATATCCACGGCAGAATCACCCACATAGAGTATGTCGGCTTTAGGTGTGGGGTATTTGTTAAGGATGGCAAACACTACTGACGGGTCCGGCTTCACCGGACGATCGTCTGTTTGTCCCATTATTGCAACAAACGGTATGTCCGGGAAGAAATATGGGATGATACGGTCAACAGCTGCCTGATACTTGTTTGTTGCAACTGCAATTGCCACTCCGTTCTCATGCAGTTTCTTAAGAAGTTCCGGTATGCCGGGGTAAGGCTGGGTGTGATCCGTGGAATGCAGGTCGTAATATTCCCTGAATAATGCCAGAAGCTGATCTACGGTTTCGGGATCGGCATCAGGTTCGGCTCGCTCTATGAGTTTTCGCACGCCATTTCCCACCATGTAATTATATGTGGCAAGGGCATGTTGCGAGTAACCCATTGTGCGCAATGCATGGTTGCATGCGTCGCCAAGATCTGCGATTGTGTTCAATAGAGTGCCGTCAAGGTCAAATATAACTAATTTTTTCATAATTAAAACGGATATCCGATTGAGAAATGGAATGAGTGGTCGCGATGCCAGTCCGGATGAATCAATGGCCATGGTTCTTGCCCCATTGCGGGATTATGTGCCTTCATGCCCATGTCAAAGCGGAGCAGGAAGTAGTTGAAATCAAGACGTAGCCCGACACCATATGCGGCAGCTATCTCTTTATAAAACGAATTAAACTTGAACATTCCTCCCGGTTGGTTCTGATAATTGTGAATTGTCCATATATTTCCCGCATCCACGAAAAGTGCCCCCTCCAATATCCAGAACAATTTTGCGCGATATTCTACACTAAGGTCAAGGCGTATGTCACCACATTGGTTGATGAAGTCACTGACCGAGTTGCTGCCGGGGAAACGACCCGGTCCGAGGGTTCGGACATCCCATCCCCTGACTCCGTTGGCACCACCTCCGTAGAATCTTTTTTCGAAAGGTAGTACTGCCGAATTACCATACGGGATTCCCACTCCGGCACCGAAACGGCATGCAATCGAATTGCGGGTGTCAAAGATATGAAGGAATGAAAAGTCTCCGTCCACTTTTGCGTATTGGGAATAATGGATTCCGAATACTTTATATGGCTGCTGCCGGAAATTGGAACGATGGTTGAAGATACTGCTCAAAGCGAAGAGGAAGTTGCCGGCAACTTCGGCATTCACACGGATCGTGTATATATTTTGTTGCAGTGAGCGTGTCCAGGGTGTCTGTTGCTTCTTGTTGGAGTGATAGAAACTATATCCCAGCCTCATTATAAAGTGATCTTCATAGCTATATCTCAAAAGTGGGTTGTCGGGCGCTATCTCGTTCAGAAAATCGTTTGTGCTTTCCGGCAGATACACATAGTTTATGTCTATAGGTGTGAACGTGTGTCTGTTGCGGTTGAAACGCTCTGACCATTTATAGTTCCATCCGGCGGTGGATATGATGCGTGTGTATTCGGGACGCTCCTGATAATTCATCGAAACGTTAAATTCTGTTGTTGCCTTTATGCGTCGCTTGAAACTCTCCCTAAGCAAAGGAGCCTTGAATTTCGGGAAGTTTATGCCAACTTCCGCACCAAGTTCAAGATAACGGTCGTGTATAAGTCCGCTCAGGTTGCCACTGAGTGATTCATATGCACCGCGTAGCTTTGTTGTCAAAGTTTCCGAACCCTTGGCAAGATTGCGGTGAGAGTAGCTTATACCCACAGCAACACCGAGGTCTCCCTCTGAATTGGTTCCTTCAAGTTCTGCTGAGAAGCTTTGGCTTTTGCCTCTTGTCAACAGTATGTAGGCATCAAGAAGACCGAAATCACCCAATGATCCTGCCGGGGAGAAGCGGATGTTGATGAATTTGAGTATCGGCAACCTGCCTAATGCAGAATACGTATTGTTTACATCATGCAGGCTATATGTCTCGCCGCTGCGAATGAAGCAGTTGTCGTATAACACGCACGGACGAAGATAGTGCTTTTGTCCGTACAATATGGTTATGTCTTTATATTTGACGGTGTCTACTGCCTGATAACGGCGGAAATCTTCAGTCACGCCGGGGTCGTAGTCCATTATATAATAAACGTTTCTTACTATATATTCTTTATGGGTGTCGATCAAGTGGTTGGGAGAATCCGACGGATATGCAGGTTTCACTGTCATTGTCAGATCCACGTCATGTGAATTTTCAGTCGTATCTGCATTGAATGTTATAAATTCCTTTCCGAAAGCATAATACCCGTGATTTCGAAGGCGGGTGGTGATATGGTCACGTTGGGTTTCAAGGAGGGATATGTCGAGAGGATCACCCGGACGGATAGAAAAATGAAGAGAATCCTTCATTATTATTTTCCGTAGGGTGTCGTTGGGAAACTTATAGCTTATTGAGCGCACCATATGAGGAGTTCCCGCCGTGAGGTCGTACTCCACCTTCATTTTGCGCTTTTTATGGTTGGCAATAGTGTCTACGGAGACTGATGCGTCAAGAAATCCGGCATTTGCCATTGCCTTGCGTAATTGTTCTGCATCTGTCGATGTCGCAGACGGGTCGAAAACCACCGGTGGTTCACCAAGTTTTCGGATCCATCGGTTCCACCATTTTGTGGAATCGTTACCGCTCATGTTGTAGATTCCGAGGCGGAATTTTGTTGACCAGAGCATCTTGTGATTCGGCTGCATCCTTACGTAAGACATCAATTGTTGCTCGTCGAGTCGCCCGGTCGAGTCGTTCAGGTTGATCTTCACGTCATCAAGAAGATATTTTCCGGAAGGCACGTGCCGTGCGGATGAACATCCTGCAAGCCAAGAGCTGACGATGAATGTCACCGACAAAAGGTATATGCCGTATTTTGTATTAGATATCTTCACGACTGCAAAATTAATTCTTTTTACCGAATCCGGGATCAATTTTCACGTTAAGGCAAACAGCGAATGTGGCAATGCAGCAAAGCATCACCCACCAGAAAAAGTTTACATATCCCTGTGGACTGCCATGTCCGAATACACTATAATCCGACAGGAAATCGTGGATCCATCCTGCCGCCATTCCGGGAATCATCATCCCCAGTGCCATGAATGCCGTGCAGAATGCATAGTGGGAAGTTTTGCTTTCGCCACGGCTGAAATATATAAGATAAAGCATGAATGCGGTGAATCCGAAACCATAGCCGAACTGCTCTATGAATATTGCAGAGCATATCAGAATAAAGCTGTCGGGCTGCCACATTGCAAGACCGCAATAGAATGCACACGGCAAGGTAAGGGACAATGCCATAGGCCATAACCATTTCTTGAGTCCGCCCCGGGATATTGCTACCCCGCCAAGTATCCCTCCGGCAAGCAAAGCCACAACTCCGACAGTGCCATTGACGAAACCTACTTCGGCGGTTGTAAGCGCAAGTCCACCTTGTTCACGGGGTGAGACGAGAAACGGTTGCACGAGTTTAAGGCACATGGCTTCGGGCAAACGATATAGAAGCATGAAGAGGAGTGCGGAGATAATATGAGGTTTTTGGAAAAAAGTCACGAACGTGTGTCCGAAATCCCGTAAGATAGTCATAGGTGTCACGCCCGGAATAGGTCTGTCATCTTCGGAACGGGGCATGAACCGGGTGTGGTATAATGCTATTGCGAGGAACAGGACTCCAAGAAGTAAGAAAACCCAGGACCAGGCTGTTGCTATATTTTCACAATGAAGTTCGAGATAGCCGGCGAGCATTACTAACCCTCCTTGTCCGATCACTGACGCTATGCGGTAGAATGTGGAACGCACACCTACAAATGCGGCTTGATCGTGTGCCGGAAGTTCAATCATGTAATAACCGTCGGCGGCAATGTCATGCGTGGCGGAGAAGAATGCCGTGAGCCAGAAGAAGACCAATGTAGAGGAGAAGAAAAATGGTGTGGGCAGCAACAGCCCGATAGCAGCCAATGAGAAAGAAATAAGGAACTGCATGGATATTGTCCAGGCACGTTTGGTCTTTATCAAGTCGATAAACGGACTCCAGAATGGTTTGATAACCCATGGAAGATATAGCCATCCGGTGAAAAATGCCATTTCCGCGAGACCTATACCCATGTTATGATACATCAATACGGTCAATGTGTTGACAGCAAAATAGGGGAGTCCCTCAGCTATATATGTGGTTGGTATCCATAGCCATGGAGATTCCCTCTTTGCGGGTGTTGTCGCGGCATCAATATTTATTTCGGACATAAGTCACTTTGTGTTTGGAAGCTGTTTAATCTGACAATTTATCAAGAGGCAGATAAAAAATTTCTTTTATCTCTTCGGGTAATTCATCCGCGAATGCAGTCTCGGCATAGATACGTGCCGAGATTTCAGGGGTGAGCCTTCTGAAATCCTCTTCACGGGGCACGATCATCAGACCTGCCATATCAACGGCTCCCGGACTTATTACGAACCGTTGTCCTTCCGGCAATGAATAAAGAGAGGGACGGTGCGCACGTCTGGGAACTATAGCTATTCTCAGGAAACCGTTGCCAGAGATCCAGAAAAACGCATTTATCAGCCCGCCGTCTTTTTTGCCGGTCTCTTTGTCTATTCCGAATGCGGTTTGCGTCTTTGAAAGATTTACCATTCCTTGGAATCCTTGCCCGATTATCGCGCTCATGAAATGGAAAGGTAATGTCACACCATACTCTTCACTGCTCATCCATCCCTCCTTTTCAGAGGTGTGAAACTCTTCTACAAGGCTTACTATAGGAAGTTCGGATTTGAGCATGGCTTGACAATGGAGATGATCAGGTGCTGACGCTCCTGCTTTTGCCCCATTATAGAAAAAAACGAGAGACGGGGCATTTTCAGCCATTATAGCCATGTCGACAGGTATTTGGTCCTGAGGTACATGTTTCTTGGAGACAATTGTGAAATGCACCGGCAGTATCGGATATGGATTTACGAGCAATTCCCATTCATCAGTAGGCCAAGTGCCGGATACCTGTTTTTCAGGACGGTTCGCGGCGCATAGGAAGCAAGGACGTTTGGCTATTGAATCCTTGTCAACGGCAGCACCTGTGGAACGGATACGCGCCGGATTCAATTGTGCAGCCGCCTGCAAATCTCCCAATTGAAGCGGTTTCCGTTCAATCTCCATGAGCCTGTCGAAGTTTTGTTTCGCTTCCTGCCAAGAGAGGAGTTGAGACTCTATGAGATCGTTGATATGTTCGATGGATAATGATTGCATACTCTAATAACTAATTATAAAGAATCTTTAGAAGTTGTTTTAAACAGCTTCTTAGAAAAGCTTATTAGAATGGAATGTCGGAATCTTCCCCCTCGTCATCGTAATCATCAAACTCATCATTGTCGTTCCAAGGGTCGTCCGGTTCCTGTCCGGATCCCATTATTGCCCCGAAATCGGGAATGGGAAGTCCCGGCATGGGTCTGTTTTGCATATTCTTGCGCACGCGTGCCATCAGCTCTATAGAGCGTATGCAATCTTTGTAATTGTTGTTGGCGTTGGTTTTCTCAATAGATAGCGAAGCGTCAGAGTTCCCTTCCCATCTCCTGCATAAATATAGAGGCTCGTATATTCTGCCTATATTATATTCCCGGCTAATTCTCAGAGCCATGGCATAGTCTTCGCCATAGCTGACATTGGGGAAAAGGAATTGTCGTGCCACAGGTGTGAAGAAAGCTCTCGGGGCACCGAATCCGTTTATACGCAAAGCATTGTTCGGACCATTGGTGTCGGTCCATTCCTCATGGCTTATAAGTCCCGGAGGTATCGGGTTGCCATCAAAATCCACCATCATATAGCTTCCGATAACCATTCCGTAATTCCCAGCGCGGAAACGGCTTATCACCGTTTTCAACACATCCGGAGAATTGTAGAGGTCATCTGAGTCAAGCTGCACGGCAAAGCGTCCGCAGTGTTCCGACAATAGCGCCCTGTTCCAGCAGCCTCCTATCCCGAGGTTCTCTTTTTCACTAACTTTTATCAGTTTCAGCCTGGGGTCGTTTACGCTTTCAAGGAGTGTGCTGGTGCCGTCGGTCGATTCATTGTCTACGACAATCACGTTATAAGTGAAATCACATTCCTGACTTAATGCCGACTTTACGGCATCCATTACAGTTTTTGCACGATTCTTGACGGGAATCACAACTGAAGCTTCCACCGGGAAGTCTTCGGAATCATAATCCACCATTACGGAGCCC
>CASBHZ010000039.1 GCA_949123685.1 uncultured Bacteroidales bacterium
GTGGTTGTCCCGTGGTTGTAATTGGTTGGAGAATAAATAATAAAGATGGATTGGAATATAAAGCGACTTAATTTCATGTTATTGGGCACGGTTGTTGCATATCCGGATAAATATGTATAAATTTGTTGCTAAATCCCCGATGTCTTATTGACAAATGCAATGAGCTATTGTCATTTGGTGCATATCGGATTTGCTAAAATATATATGATCTGTTTAATTTTCATGATTGGTCTTAGTAATGAAAAAAGCGTTTGTCTACACATATTTGCTAATGCTTACTGTCTTGATGACGGCTTGCGATGGCAAGCCGTCGCATAATGTATGCGGTGAAGTGGAATTTGTTAATTCATTCCCTCACGAATATACTTTGGCTCAGCAGAAACCATACCTCTCAAATTTTGAGGGTGTTGTCAGCGTCAAAGGGATTGATTCCTTGTTTATCGGAATCAATTCAAACCAGGATTATTTTATGGGACTCTATTCCATTAAGAGTGGAGAAAAGCTTTTGGATTTATTCAAACAGGGACAAGGACCTGGGGAATATGCCTCGTCACCTATTGTGCAGCGTTTCATTGTACGGAATGACAGTTTATACGCCTTTTTGGATTACAAACATAATAAAGAAGTGTTTATGCTTGACATAACCTCCTCTATTAAGGAAGGGAAAGAAATTATAAAAGAACGTTCATTCCCAAAATATTTCAAGTCTGTTAAAGATATCATTCCCTTGGCAAGCGGAGACTCATTGATGGTGCGCAGAGATTTTAGCGAAGGAGGCTTTAAAAGATATATGCTGCATGATGACGGTAACAGGAATCACATCAACATAGAAAATACAATTTCTGAGATAGGTGAAATCGATCATAACATCTTGTCATTTTTGGTTCTTCCCTTTAAAAATGATTCTTTGGCAGCAGAAGCATGCATAACATTGAACCAGATCAATATCTATTCTTTATATGACAATTCGCTTAGGAAAACTGTCTGTGTTGGTTCGGAACTTGACGATGTCGCTTCAATGAACAATAGATGGCGTGGCAATATACCGCGTGCTTACGGCGGGGTGCAGAGTTGGAATGACAAGTTAGTTTTCCTGTATCACGGACTCACGGAAAAAGACTATCAATCCAATAATGGTCAATCCGAACTACAGATCTTTGATTCAGACATGAAACCATACGCAAGAATCAAGTTACCTATAATTGCCTCGGCTATGTATATTGACAAAGAAGGCATTCTATACGCTTTCAATCCACTCGGAGATAATGAATATATTTATAGGTATGACATAAAATCGATGTTACAGTAATTCGTTTTATGTTTCTCCTGCCACATCAACTACAGAACAACCACTACTATTTTGATATCATGAAAAAACGTTTACCTTTGCTTTGCGCGTTAATCCTTATTGCCATATTCGGTGGTAGCCGGATGGTTTTGGCTCAGTCCGGCACTCCGAAAAAAGAGAAGAAAGAAAAGGTGGACAGTATTCCCATTTTCGGTCGGATATATGACCGCCTCACTTCTCGCGAAGTAATAGACACAAGAATAGAGGTGCTCAATCCTGACAGCACCGTGATGACTTCTACAAAAGGTGGATACAGGTTTGAAAATTCAATACGCACTTACGATTCATACACTTTCAAAAAGGATTCCACTTCAAAATACACTGTCAACATACCGAGAATAAACGGTAATTACCTGATCAAGGTCAGTAAGGATGGATATGAGCCATATTTCTTGTCTTATGCCCTGAAGCTCAATCGTCGCGATGACGAGAAGGAAATTCCCAATATTTATCTCAGCAGGGAGAAAGTAAGGACTCTTGATGAGTTCACTGTAAAGGCAAGCAAGGTGATGTTTTACAACAAAGGAGACACTGTTGTCTATAATGCCGATGCTTTCACCCTTCCGGAAGGTTCGATGTTTGACGCTCTCGTGGCTCAGATGCCGGGCGTGGAAATCAAGGAAAACAAGATATATGTCAACGGTAGATTCGTGGAGTCGCTGCTACTCAACGGCAAAGATTTCTTCAAGGGCAACAAGAAGGTGATGATGGAGAATATCGGTGCCTATGCCGTAAAGGATATTGCCGTCTATGAGAAGAAAGACGAGATGGCATACGTATTAGGCGACCGCGAGGATGTCGATAAGGAATACGTGATGGATGTGCGTCTCAAGAAAGACTACATGACAGGGTACATGATAAATGCGGAGGTTGGCGGTGGCACTTCTTCAAGATACCTCGGACGTCTTTTTGCTATGCAATATACCAACAATACCCGGCTTGCCCTCTACGGCAACGCCAACAACATCAATAAATCGAACAACCTGTCGGACAGTGATATGGAGGTGGACATAGACAGGCGTGACGGTATCAAACGCAGAACGAGCGGTGGAATTGATTATCGTGCAGACAATTCTCTCCATACATGGGAAGTTTCCGGTAATGTCGACGCATCATATGTCGACGGCAGGAACAACATAGTGACAAACGCCGTGAACTATCTGCAGACTGCAGACACCTATGAATTTACAGACAAGAACACACGCTCCAAAGATTTTTCCCTTGCCACACAACATGATTTCAAAATAAAGAAAGAGAGGTGGAACCTTACGTTGAAACCGAAATTTTCATACAACAAGAACCGCAATAATGACGAGACAGTGGCAGCCGCTTTCAAGGAGGAGATGCAGGGTATTGACAGGGATATAATCCGCGCCATATATTCCAACGACAACCGCGAACTCAGGCAGGCGATCATAAACCGCAATCTGAAAATTTATGAATCCGACAGTCACGGTTATGATGCGCAGTTTAATGCCGACGGACGCATCAAGGTGCCGGGAAGCCCCGACGGAATAGCCATTAAATTTCAGACAAAATATTCGCGCAGCTCTCTTTTCGGTAATAATCTGCAGGATATATGCTACGGCGGAGCACCGGATTTATCCAGGTTGCTGCATCAATATTCAAGTGTGCGTCCTCAATATAATTTCAACATTCAAGGTCTCGGCAGATATTATTTCAATATCCCGTTGGGATCACTCCACGCAAGCTATGAGTTCGCCCATACCCAGAACCGCAAAAATTCCGACATGGCTATGATGGAGGCGATGGCTGATGATTCAATGGCTGAATTCGCGCCCGACCAGATACCGGTTCCGGATTATGCTAACAGCTACACGAGCAAGCTTTACAAGAATGAACACCGCATAAAGATAAACTGGCATTACAATAAGAAATTGGAGAAAGGGAAATTCACAATGGCGTTCCAACCGAATTTCATCATAGAGAACCAGCACCTCTTCTATCATAGGGGAGACGTGACCGCCGATCCCTCGCGCACCTATTTGCGCTTCAATATCCCGGAAGCTTACATCGGGTGGCAACCCAAAGGGAAGAAATTTGATTATCGCCTGGTGTATGAGATGAACCAGAAGGCGGTGAACCTCGTGAATCTCGTGGACGTGAGGAACACCTCGGATCCCCTCAACATAACAGAGGGGAATCCGGATCTAAAAAACTCCACACACCATTACATCCGCGCATCACTCGCATATACGCGGTCAAAAAAGTCGCGTCAGTCTTTCTATCTGATTGCAGACTGGACAGCAAATGACCTTGTCAGGGGTTACCGCTACGATTCCGGCACGGGCGTGCGCACAGTGAAGACATATAATGTTTCAGGGAATTACAATCTAAACCTTTACCACAATTATTTTCTTCTTTTCGGCAGAAACGATCGTTTTATCGTTAACAATAGTTTCTATGCCGGCATCGACAATTATGCCAACATGATCGGCAACGATACAGAGCCTACAAAGCAGTCGGTAAACTCAAAGGTACTTTGCGATGACATGGAACTGGGCTACCGGGTGAAAGAAAAATTCAGCATTTATCTCAACGGCTCAGTGGAATTTAACAATTCCCGGTCTGACGCCCCGATGATTACACGAAATAATAACGGACATTGGTCTGTCGGATTTTCAGGATGGGCGCAGCTCCCGTTCAATTTAAATTTCCATACGGATATTAATGCGATAACCCGTTATGGATATATAGAAAATTCAATGAATAAGACCGACGTGTTCTGGAATGCAGGAGTGGAGTATTCCATTCGCAAGGGTGAATGGCGCATTAGATTGGAGGCAAGGGATATCCTCAACCAGCTCCGTGGTGTGAGATACGGCGTCAACGCTACCGGTCGCATACAGACCCTCTCGACCGTCCTGCCCCGCTATCTCATGCTCTCGGTGCATTACCGCTTCGACTTCAAACCGAAACGTTAATAATTCCAACCACCCTACACCAAAACTCCAACCACTCGCAACCACATAACAACCACTTTAACAGATATTTTCATAAAGATTTTATGTATCTTGCTGTGGTTGTCCCGTGGATGTAAGTGGTTGGAGATATAAATGTAATATTGGTTGGCTATTTGCGGATAGAGCGGAGCCAGCGTTCGAGTTCACCGCTCCATTGGGCTTTGTAGGGGTTGGTGTCGCGGAAGCCGAAGCCGTGACCTCCGTTGGGATATATGTGGAGGGAGTATGGTACTTTGTTTTTTTGCAATGCCTCTACATAATAGATAGTATTGAGGGGATCAACTGTCTTGTCATCCGCCGCCAATACTATAAATGCCGGTGGAGTCTGGGCGTTTACGCGGTTCTCGAGACTGTATTTCTCTATTTGGGCTGCTGAGGGATTCTCGCCTATAAGGAATTTGCGGGTGCCCTTGTGGGTTATGTCTGTCATTGATATTACAGGATACAGGAGCACTTCGAAATCCGGACGGTATTGCTCTTCTCCATACATTGTTGCGAGAGTCGCCGCGAAGTGTCCTCCTGCAGAGCATCCCATTATGCCCACTTCATCGGGATTATAGCCATATTCGGCAGCCTTCTCGCGCATGATCTTAATGGCGCGCTGTCCATCTTCGAGAGGTACGACGGAATTACCGTTAGGCACGCGGTATTTAAGTATGGCGAATGTGATTCCCTGGGTGTTCATCCAGTCGATAAACATCTTACCTTCGTTGTCGGTTGAGAGGTATTTGTATCCTCCTCCGGGAGCGCACACAATTGCCTGCCCGTTAGGCTTCTTTGCGGGATAAATCCATAATTCCGGTATTGAAACTTCCGAAACTCTCGGTCCGTCCCATTTTTCTTCGGTGTTCTCATGTCCGTTTTTGGAAGGTGCGCCATTAGGCCAAAGGGCGATTTTAATCGGTTTTGCAGCAACTGCAGCTACGGAGCCTAATAATAATGCTGTAAAAGCAAATGTCAGGATTCGTTTCATTAGATTTAGTTTTTAGTTTTTAGTATTTGAATTATCAAAATTAATCAAAATCTTTCAAATTGAAATGTAAATTGTTGTGATTATTCCGGATTGCGACTCGGGTCATGCGCATCGAATGAATGATGGGCTAGGAAGTATAGGAACCGACATTGCGGAGTAATCCGTCAATACCGGCGCGACTGAGGGGAGATGAAGGCAGCAGTGAGCGCAGATTCTCTTCGTTCTTAAGGTCTTGGATATCGGATACTGTTATCGAAAGCATTGTTTCGGAGGGGGCGAATGCGGATATGGCAGTTGCGGGCACCCCGTGGTTATGCGGGCACACGCGCAGACAGGTGTCGCATCCGTAAATTGTGTTGCGTCCTTCATCAGTCTGCATTGTTGCTATTGACTCCGGAAGAGTCCATTCCCCACGATGTTCTATGGTAAGATAAGATATGCACCGGCGGCAATCAATCGCTCCATCTTCTCCGAAGGCATTGCCGGGACAAGCACGGCGGCATGCACCGCAATGCCCGCAATCGCCTGAAGCGGGAGTATCGGGTGCTATAGCGATGTCGGTGATTATTTCTACAAGAAAGACCATGCTTCCGAATCTCGGAATTATCAAGGCGCCATTGTCGCCTTTTATACCAATGCCGGCTTTCTGTGCCCAATAGCGTTCAAGTACCGGAGCGGAGTCTATGCAGGTGCGGAAATGCGCTTCAGGAAACCGATTATTGATTTCTCTGATTGCCGGTTTGAGCAAACGTCTGAGCTCTTTATGATAATCCTTGCCATAGGCGTAAGCGGCAATGGTGCCGAGATCTTTTCGTCTCCACCTTATCGGATTATAAGAGAACGCAAGTGAGATCAATGTTTCAGCACCTTCAAGAAGAAGTCGCGGGTCGCGACGCAGATCTGGGTAATTGTGCATGTATCCCATCCCCGCATTGTATCCGTGCGAAAGCCAATCTTCAAATCGATTCCATTCCGAGGAATCAACAGGTCCTGCCTTTGCAAAACCGACGGCGCAGGCCCCCGAAGCTTTTAATATACTCCGTATTTCCTCTTTTAGTGTGCCGGCGATGGATATTTCTTTCATTGTTGTAAAGTTAATAAATTCTTTTCAATTCAAGATCGAACCCTGTGCCTCTCTGCTTAAATTGCCGTATCAAAAGATTCTAACCCCATGTATTAATAACTCCAACCACCACCAACCACGTAACAACCACCTTAAGATACATAAAACTCTTTGAAATAAGGTATGAAAGTGGTTGTTGCGTGGTTGTGGGTGGTTGGAGAGTAAATATGGATTGGTTTGGACAAAGATGTAAACTGGAATTTTAAATTCCAGTTTGCTTTCAAAAACGAAAGTAAATTGCTATATTTGCGATGCGAAACGAAATTTATTGCTAATAATACCAAAACTTAACCTATAAAACTTCATGAAAAAGATTCTTTCAATCTGCCTGTTGCTACTTTGTTGTGTGCCCGCCATCTCCCGCACGAGGGCGGAAGAAATCAGGGAACGTCTCCTTGCAAGAGACACTACCAAAGTGTTTGTCGCTTCTCATCGCGGAGATTGGCGCAATTTCCCGGAAAATTCAATTGAGGGTATAAACAGTGCCATAAACATGGGGGTGGATATCGTGGAAATTGACCTCCAGAGAACAAAGGACGGTAAACTAATCCTTATGCATGACGGCAAGCTTGACCGCACCACTACCGGTAAAGGTAAAATATCTGAAACAGATTGGGCTGATATCGAAAAACTGAGACTACGCAATGGTTGCCATATCCGAACAAAACATAAGGTGCCTACTCTCGAGGAGGTTCTTGTTGCCACCAAAGGGAGGGTGATGCTGAATCTTGACAAGGCTGACCGTTATTTTGATCAGGTATATGAATTGGCAAAGAAAACCGGCACCGAGCGTCAGATCATAATGAAAGGTAAGCTTCCGGCTAAAAAAATCAAGAAAAAATATGGGGACTATCTTGATGAGATCCTCTATATGCCCATCGTGCACCTTGATTCCGTTCAAGCCTTGAAGACAATAAAGGATCATTGTAAGGTGTTGAATCCGACAGCATTCGAGCTTCTTTTCTCTACTGATGAAAATAAACGTCCGTTTAAGGTGCGTAAAAAGCTTGCGGGCAAGAGCCTTTTGTGGTATAACACGCTGTGGGACACAATGGCAGGCGGTCATGACGATGATGCCTCCCTTAAGGATATTAACAATGGCTGGGGATATCTTGTGGATAAACTCGGAGCGCGAATCATTCAGACGGATCGTCCTGCGATGGTGCTGGATTATCTACGCGAACGTAAACTTCATGAATAAAGGGAATAGATATGGAATCATCTCAAAATGCATGTGGGCGGAAGTCTGGAAGCTTTATGTCCCGAATCATAGATTTTTATCGTATCTCTTCTCCAAATTATGTGAGCTCGAATCCACAGGAAAAATTCAATAGGATACGTCTCGCCACATTCATCTCGGCAACATGCGGCTATGCACTCTATTACGTCTGCCGTCTGAGCATGAATATCGTCAGGAAACCGATAGTGGAGGATGGTCTTTTTTCTGAAACTGAACTGGGGATAATAGGTTCGTGCCTTTTCTTTGTATATGCCGTGGGAAAGATGGCGAACGGTTTTCTTGCAGACCGATGCAATGCGCGAAGGTTTATGGCAACGGGGCTGTTGCTTACTGCCATTGTCAATCTGATACTCGGTTTTTCCAATATGTTCATTGTTTTTGCAGTGTTATGGGGACTCAACGGTTGGTTCCAGTCTATGGGTGCTCCTGCAGGGGTCGTTTCGCTCAACCGCTGGTATGATAATAAAGATCGTGGCACTTATTATGGATTCTGGAGCGCAAGTCACAATATAGGTGAGGCTATAACATTCATTACTGTCGCGGCTCTTGTGAGTTGGGTGGGTTGGCGTTCAGGTATGATTGGTGCCGGGGTTATCGGGCTTGCCGGTTTCGGGATGCTACTCCTATTCATGAAAGACACGCCACAGAGTCAGGGTTTCCTTTTGAATCAGAAAGTTGCAGATGCCGCCTCTTCGAAGAAGGTTGAGACGGAAGATTTCAACCGTGCCCAAAAGTCGGTTCTTAAGAACCCTGCAATCTGGATTCTTGCTCTCGGGTCGGCTTTCATGTATATCAGCCGTTATGCAGTCAACTCATGGGGCGTGTTCTACCTCGAAGCTCAGAAAGGGTATACCACTCTTGATGCGAGTCTTATCATCTCTATCAGTTCAGTATGCGGAATAGTGGGGACGGTAGCTTCCGGCATTATTTCGGACAAGCTTTTCCGTGGATCGCGAAATGTCCCGGCTCTTGTATGCGGATTGATGAATACCGTCGCGTTGTGCCTTTTCCTGCTTGTGCCGGGAGAAAATTTCTGGCTTGATGTCACGGCAATGGTGCTTTTCGGTCTTGGTATAGGGGTGCTTATATGTTTCCTCGGTGGACTTATGGCAGTTGATATCGCGCCAAAGGCTGCGGCGGGTGCTGCTTTGGGTGTTGTAGGCATTGCCAGTTATCTGGGAGCCGGACTGCAAGACGTGATGAACGGTATCCTTATAGAAGGTAACAAGACTGTCGTAAACGGAGTGGAGGTATACGACTTCTCGATGGTGAACTGGTTCTGGATCGGTTCTGCATTCTTGTCGGTTATACTGACTGCATTGGTATGGAATGCTAAAAGAAGTGATCAATGAGCGGGATGCAATTACCTTTCGCTCGTCCGCTATATGTGATGACGAAGCCTGTCAGTTCAATGTGCAATTTGAGCTGTAAATATTGCTATTATCTTGAGAAAGCAAATCTTTATAGGAATGAAGATAAGGCAGGAAGGTTCACTATGAGTGACGACTTGCTGGAACGCTTTATCCGAGATTATATAGAATCGCAGACAATGCCGCAGGTGCTTTTCTCCTGGCATGGGGGAGAGGCGCTCATGCGTCCGCTGTCGTTCTATAAACGTGTCGTTGAATTGCAGAAACGTTACGCCCGGGGCATGCAGATAGATAACTCTATCCAGACAAACGGCACTCTTCTCACTGATGAATGGTGTGAGTTTTTCCGTGAAAACGGATGGCTTGTCGGTGTCTCTATAGATGGTCCTCAGGAGTTTCATGACGAATACCGCCGTAACAAGATGGGGCAGCCTTCGTTCCGGAAAGTGATGCAGGGTATAAACCTTCTTAACAAGCATGGTGTAGAATGGAATGCCTTGGCGGTTGTCAATGATTTTAATGCAGACTATCCATTGGATTTTTATAATTTTTTCAAGGAGATTGAATGTCGTTACATCCAGTTCACTCCTATAGTGGAGCGTCTTTATCCGCATAAGGATGGACGTCATCTTGCCTCTCCGATGGATGCCGGGAAAGTGCCGCTTGCCGATTTTTCAGTCTCTCCCGAACAATGGGGGGAGTTTCTTGTAACTCTCTTTGATGAGTGGGTGAAAGGGGATGTGGGGAAATATTTTATTCAGCTTTTTGATTCTACATTGGCAAACTGGGTAGGGGAGCAGCCGGGGGTGTGTACGATGGCGCGCACATGTGGACATGCCGGAGTCATGGAGTATAACGGAGATGTGTATAGTTGCGACCACTTTGTGTTTCCGGAATATAAGCTTGGCAACATACGCACCCATACTTTGGTGGAAATGATGTATAGTGAACGTCAGCAACAGTTCGGCATGGATAAGTATTCTAAACTTCCAGCACAATGCAAGAATTGTGAGTTCTTGTTTGCGTGCAATGGGGAGTGTCCTAAAAACAGGTTTTCTGTCACTGCCGATGGAGAACCCGGTCTCAACTATTTATGCTCAGGATATAAACGGTTCTTCCGTCATGTCGCTCCCTATATGGAATTTATGAAAAAAGAACTGGATGCGGGGCGTCCACCTGCAAATGTCAATGGAATGCGTTTTTGATTATTAACTCCAACCTTATGATTCTTGACGTTTTTCGTTCCATATTCAAGTCTTCATCAAAATCAGGACAAACGGAAGATCCGAAAGATGTTGTGCCGGGATTTGTTTTGCATGAAAGCTTAACGGAAGAGTCGACATCGAATGTTGATGAAGATGTTATAAGAGATGCTTTCTCCCGGTTTGAAGGAGGGTATATAGCACTTACGAGATGCCGTCCGCTTGTAACGGGATGGGGAACATGCGAAACCATCCAATATGGGTATGACGGAAACATGGATGAGCCGCTGGTATACATATTTATCAATACAGATACGGGATTATTGCGCTACCGCCCGTATGAGCCTTGCGGAGTCGATGTTGCCAAGGAAATCATGTGTTCATTCTTTACCCGAAGTGAAATTCCAGATCTTGATTGTTGGAAGGGCGAATGTCTCAGTCATGAACCTGCTGTGCAGCCTCAACTCGTGTTGTACATAGACAAGACTTCTTTCAGACGTTTCGATTACGAGGATGTAATGGCAGCACTGCAAAAAGTTGAACGGGGAGATTCCGATAGTTTGGTGTTGCACACGGATGAATTTCTTGACGGCTATATGGAAGTGAGGTTTAATGCCGGCGAGTATCAGGTTAGAATCGCCGGGCTTGTCGCGGGTAATCGGATACGTGGTTATCGTATCGCCACGATATATCTCGGTCAAGTGATACGTTGGTTGGGAGACTATTATTACAATAGGTCTTTTCCAACGGTCACTTCGGATTGGGAAGATGCAGAAATTGCTGATTATAGTTTTTAAACAGCTTTTTAATCATGATAGGTATGAATAGGTATGAATGGAAGATATAGTGACGCTGTCAGGCGCGCAATAGATATGATATGGAAAAGCTTTGATCCGACGGAGATGAAGCGTGGGTATGAAATGCTTGAAATGGCAGCGGAAAAAGGAGATGCCGATGCTAAATGTTATCTCGCAAGGTGTCTCATGGGTGAAGAGTATGTCTGGGATGGAGGAGGCTTTGATGTTGATGAGGATCGGGCATCACAATTGTTGAAAGAAAGTGTGCTTGAGGGCAGCGCATCCGGGGTGCTTTGCTCATTGCGTAATGACAACCTCACTCCAAGCGTTGAGCGGGATATGCCTTTCGGATCATTAAGGGAGGCTTACGAAGAAGTTGTGAAGCAAGCGGAAGAGGGAGACGCTTTCTGTCTGTATATGATGGCGAATGTCATGTTCTGGGGTGATTACCTGATGATATATGGCAAGGAAGAATCGGATAAGTATAAAGATGTTGACGAGTATAATGAATATGCATATCCGATTGCTGCAGATATGTATGAAAAATCTTTTGCTGCAGGGTTGTCGGCGGGATTCGGTAATTATCGAACTATTTATGAGTCCGGTATCGGAGGCATAGACGACGATCGTTTAGAGACATATTTCGGAATGCTTGCGGAGGGAAATGATCCTCGGGTCTGTAATGATTATGGCAAGTATCTTGAAGATGAATACGAAGATTGTGAAGAGGAGGCGTTTTCGTGTTACAAAAAAGCTTTTGAAAAAGGTGATGTGAAGTCTGCCTATAACGTTGCGGTGTGTTATGCATGTGGATATGGTGTGGAGAAGGATCTTGACGAAGCTTTCCGTCTATATGTCATAGCCGCCAAGGCAGGGCATGCGAAGGCTCAGTTTGCAGTGGGAAATTTCTATTTTGAAGGAAGGGGCAATGTTACCCACGATTATGCCAAGGCTTATCAATGGCTGGGACTTTCTTATGACAACAGCGATGAAGACAATCGTTGGGAAGCGGCAGCGGAACTTGCCATTTTGCATCAGGACGGTCTCGGCACGGTTCAGGATGACAATATGGCGTTCAAACGATTGTCGGAGATAGAAGATATTTTAGATGATATATGGGAACCGCTTGATGCCATGGTTCTTAACGCTCTTGGCGTTGCTTATGCTTTCGGCAGAGGCACAAATGAAGACATTTCTAAAGGTATAGGTTATTTTGACAGAGCTATCGAATATGGGTCGGAAGATGCCGTGAAAAATAAGTCTTGTTTCAAAAAGAGCCTTTTCGGCGGATGGAAAAGGCGATAATGGAGATCGGCCCTGCACCAGTTTAGATGCAGGGCCGTTTTTTTAATTCAGTGATAGGGTGACGATGCTTTTGGCAGGGAGAGTGACAAAAAGTTTGTCTTTTGACTGTTTCCAACCTTTGTTGAAAGGGCGGATGGAAACTGACTCCGGCTTGCTGAAGTCGTTATAATCATTGATTTTTGCGGAGGTGAGGATTTCACCTTTGATACTCCTTGCCGTAATTCCCGCGAGATCGATAGTGATCTCTGCCTGTTCTTGAAGGTCGGTGTTGACAAGGGAGATTGTTGTTTTGCCGTCTTTAGTTGAAGCGGTTGCGTCAACAACCGGAACCTGCCTGCCGTCGCGAGCCTTTATCATAGGCGTGGCTACGTTCAGTGGTAATAGCTTTGCATCCTGATGAGGCACATACATCTTGAAGAGATAATATGTTGGAGTGAGAACCATCTTGTCTCCGCTGGTAAGCACCATTGATTGGAGCACATTGGCTATCTGTGCGATGTTGGTCATTTTCACGCGGTCGGTGAAGCGATGGAAGGTGTTGAGACTTAATGCCGCTACCATTGCGTCGCGCATCGTGTTTTGCTGATATAGATGCCCGGAGACTGTGCCCGGTTCTTCGTCCCACCATGTTCCCCATTCGTCTACAAGTAATCCGATACGTTTCTTCGGATCGTATTTATCCATTATGTCACAGTGACGTTTAACCACATCTTTAACTTCAAGACATTTACCAAGCGTCCAATAATAATCCTCGCTGTCAAAGTCAATAGCGGAACCCTTACGTCCGGACCATCCTGTCACGGTGTAATAATGAAGCGATATGCCGTCCATCTGGTTCCTGGCATTCTTCATAAGCACTTCTGTCCAGTTATAGTCATAATCGCTGGCTCCGGACGCTATCTTGTAGAGTTTATTGCCGTTGAAGTTGCGGCAATATGTCTGATAGCGGCGATAGACATCCGCATAATATTCCGGACGAAAATTTCCTCCGCATCCCCAGCTTTCGTTACCCACACCGAGGTATTTTAGTTTCCATGGCTTTTCACGTCCGTTCTGCTTGCGCAGATTCGCCATCGGTCCCTCCTCAGCAGTGATGTATTCCACCCATTTGGCAAGTTCTTCTACCGTGCCGCTGCCGACATTGCCGCTGAGGTATGGTTCACATCCGAGCAATTCGCATAGGTTGAAGAAATCGTGTGTGCCGAAAGAATTGTCTTCAACGGTGCCACCCCAGTTAGTGTTGACCATGCGAGGGCGTTTCTCTTTCGGACCAATGCCGTCCATCCAATGGTATTCGTCGGCGAAACAACCGCCCGGCCATCGAAGCACGGGGATTTGAAGTTCTTTAAGGGCATTCAGCACATCGGTGCGATAACCGTTGGTATTGGGGATAGATGAATCTTCTCCTACCCACAGACCTCCGTATATGCATGTGCCGAGATGTTCGGCAAATTGCCCGTATATTTCTTTGGCTATAACGGGACTGTTGTCGGAAGGCAGGAGTTGAATTGTCGCCTCGTTCGTAGCGAACATAGGCAATGCCATAGTTGTGGCTAATACAATTGATGCAAGTTTTTGTTTCATGATTGAGATATTTGGTTGTTTTTTGGATAGCTTCTTATTTCCTGCCGAAGTCGGCGGGGACTTCACCCCAGCGTTCGGTCTGCCATTTGAGGATTCGAGCCGAATACTGATGGGTGTTGAGCCAGGAGAGGGCACGTTCCATCATCTTGAAGCACTTTTCATTGATCGGCTCGCGGGCAAGCTGTGTCTTGATCTTGCGGTTTCTGACCCATGCCATACCGGTTACCGAATCGCTGTAGATGGTATGTGTCTCGCCTGTCTGTTGCATGAGGGCGAGAGCATGCACAATGGCAAGAAACTCACCAATATTATTGGTGGATTTCTCGAAGGGACCAACACGGAACAGTTCTCTGCCGCTCATCAGTTCGACTCCACGATATTCCATGCGTCCCGGATTTCCTAAACATGAGGCATCAACTGCCCATCCGTTAAGGTCAATCTCGGGAAAAGAGAAATAATCAGGTTTGTCGCCTTGTGGCATGTTGCCTCTTGATGAATTAAGCAATATGTTGCCAAGCTCTTTCTTGTCTTCCCTAACTTCTGAACGGCGGAATGCTTCTGCAGCTGCCTGTGCGGAGTCGTAACTTTTGAACAAAGCCCCGGGAAAATTATCAACCTGCTCCATAGCGTCATCGATATTGTCGTAGACACCGGGCACGCGACCTTTCCACACTACATAGAATCTTTTGCTGTAATTTGCCATCTCTTCAGTTAGGTGTTATGTCTCTTCCCGGTAGTTGTAGTTACGGCGTAAGGTGTCAAAATCTGACGGAGAGGAGCGCAGGGCATCGGTGTCTATAGCGGGGTCGTAGGAGGCGATAATTGATGCGGCGCTTATGGTAGACGGATACTCGTATGCCGGAGCGAGTCCGCTTTTGTCAACCTCAAAACCGAAGAATTTCTCTAATTCTTCGAGCACCATGCGGGTTGCGCGTTCCTTACCTTGTCGCGAATAACCGGCTATATGGAATGTGGCAATATCTGCAAGGTCAAGGAGCTCGCGGTTGATGTCTGGTTCACCTTCCCATGTGTCAATGACCGCGCTGATCTTATTTTCACGCAGTGGTTGGAGTATTGCCCCCGTGTCAAGAACGGGTCCTCGAGCTGCGTTTATAAGGATTGCCCCGGGTTTCATCAATGATATTTCCTTTTCAGAGACGAGATGGTAAGAGGGATGACTGCCGTTGCGGGTAAGAGGGGTATGAAGAGTGACGGCATCGCACTCTTTCATCAAGGTTTCCAGCGGAACATAGTTGTCGGGTATGCCAGCTTCCTGTTTTGGCGGGTCGCTTACAAGTATTTGGGCACCTAAGAGTTTGCCCCAATGAGCCACAATTGAACCGACATTCCCACATCCAACAACACCGAGTGTATGTTTTGCAGGATCGAATCCCTTCCTCAACAGTGAAGACCAGACATATTGCGCAACTGCTGGGGCGTTGCACCCAGGACTGTTGGCAATCTTGATTCCAGCGTTTTCACACCAAGGTATATCTATCTGGTCAGTCCCTATTGTGGCGGTTGCGATTATCTTTACATTACTTCCTGACAGCAATGCTTCGTTACAGCGTGTCCGTGTGCGTATTATCATCGCGTCCGCATCGCTCAGGTTTTGGGGCGTGAAGCCGAATTGATCAACATACTCTACATCTGCAACCGGTTCCAGCCGTCCTGCGATATACGGTATATTGTCGTCTATTATGATCTTGGGTCTCATACTGTTAAATTAATATCGACTTCCATTAGGACATATAATGCCATATAGAGGAGCATGATGAAGGATACATATGTTTTAGGGTGACGCACATTGTGGAGAATGAACAGGTTGGAGAGTTGTACACCCAGCACCATATATGCTGTAGCCATGTATGTCGGGACGTTGTCGACATCACAGACAATACATATGGCAGATGCCAATCCCAATATTATTATGGAATTGTTGAAGAGTCGGCGGCGCGTGTTGCCTGCATATAGTTTTACGGCATTATATAATACGAGCAACAATGCCATGACTATAGTCACGGCGCTGTTAAGGAGTCCGATGAAAACGGATTGTTTACTTCCGAAACCATCAAAAAGGTTGGAGAAGTTTGGCATTGAGAATGATTCGAGAGGTATTATACCCAACCCTATGCCAACCCAATAAGGTGCCATGATTCCAAGCAGATATGCGATAAGACTCTTGACATTCAAGCATTTCAGCACAATGGCAATAATAAGGTATGCAGGAATAAAGAAAATAAATGCATATTGGAACATGGATCCCAAAGACAATATGGATCCTACCAGGAACAACTGTTGCATCCCTTTCTGTGAGCGGTAACATCCGAACAAGAAATGCAGGCATATCAGGTTTGCTGCCATCAATATTATTGAAGACGTAAGCATTCCGTCTAACCATGGGTTTGCTCCGCAAAGAAATATGAATGCGGCAGACAGGACAGTGTCGCTGTTGCTGATAAAATTATATGTCTTGTTAAAAAGATGAAGAGATAATCCCAGAATAATTATCAAACCGATATTTATCCCCCATGATGCGATGGAGGGGATTATCCACTGGTTTGGAGATGGCATGCATATACCCAATTTACCTTCAAGTCTCAAGGGATCTCCTATGAAGAATTCGAAGGCGCTCATGGCGCATGCCAGGAAGATGGCGAGTATCAAACCGCTATTTCCTATTATTCTGGATCTCATATTCTTTTACGTAAGTAAGGGATTAATCTTCTGTGTCAACCTCGGTTCTTTGTTTACGAGAGCGTAGTTTATACTCTGAAAAGCGATAAGTGTCGCTTTCGGGAAGTTTCGGTCCCCTTCCGCTTGTTTCTATTGCCGGTCTGGGCTTACGCTCAAAAGGTTTTCCATCACGGTTGAAAGGCTTGCGGTCGGAGAATTTCCCGTCGCGGTTAAAAGGCTTACGATCAGAAAATTTCTTATCACGGTCGAAAGGCTTGCGGTCAGAGAATTTTTTGTCGCGATCGAATGGTTTGCGATCAGAAAATTTCTTGTCACGATCGAAAGGTTTACGGTCTGTGCGTTCAAACTTGCGCTCGCCATGGAAGCGGTCTTTGTTTTCGAACAACTGATCTTCATCACCGAAATCAGCATTGCCGAAAGGCATGCGGTCAGAAAATTTCTTGTCTCTGTCGAATGGCTTGCGGTCTCTGTCTTTAGAGAACTTGCGGTCACCCCCTTTCGTAGGCTTACGGTCGCTGTGCCCTCCGAATTTTCGTGTTTCCTTCTTCCAATCGTCATCGGAGATATGTTTCATTTTTCTGGGACGTCTCTGCTCTTCAGCCTCTTCGTCTGAAAGTTTGCCGAGAGATCCCCCTTCTGCGCGGAAGGAATCATAACGTCCGTCAAATAGCACATACTCACGCAATGAACATTCAAGACTGCCATTCAATAATGGAATCTTTATGGTGGGCTTAAGACCGATGTTTCCAAATTCTTCATTATCCGGCCCGATTATCCATGCATCCCATCCGGAGAAGTTCTTCTTGAGTGCAGTTCCTATCCCTTTGTAAAGTATTGTGAGATCATCCGGTTTGAGGCGTTCCCCATAAGGTGGATTCATTACAATAATGCCGGGTTCGGGATTGTCGATCCATTCGCTCATGGGACGACAAGAGATTTCCACCATGTCATCGACTTTAGCCTCTCGCACATTCTTGCGTGCTATAGCCACTGCTTCAGCGTCGATATCACCTCCGTAGATTTTGAATGCAAAATCCTTTTCGGCACTGTCGTCATTATATATGTCTTCGAATAATTCTTTGTCGAAATCCGGCCATTTCTCGAAAGCGAACTGCTGGCGGAAGATACCGGGATTTATGTTTGCGGCAATCAATGCCGCCTCAATGAGGAATGTTCCCGAACCGCACATCGGGTCGACGAAATTGCTGTCGCCCTTCCAACCTGTCTTCATTATGATTCCGGCAGCGAGAACTTCATTTATTGGTGCAGCCGTCTGCTCGACGCGATATCCGCGTTTTGAAAGAGGTTCGCCACTTGAGTCGAGGGAGATAGTGATTCTGTCATCGAATATATGGACATTCAGCATCAGGTCCGCACCGGTTACGCGGATTGAAGGACGCTCGCCATATTTGTCACGGAAGTGATCGACAATACCGTCTTTCACGCGGTAGGTCACATATTTGGAATGTGAAAATTCATCACTGTTGACGGTTGAGTCAATAGCGAATGTGGTCTGAGGGGTCATATATTTTTCCCATTCGATATCGCGCACTATGTCGTAAAGTTCATCCGGATTTGAAGCAGTGAACTTTTCAATAGGTTTTAAGATGCGCAATGCTGTGCGGCAGCATAGGTTGGCGCGATACATCGTTTCGATATCGCCATCAAAGCTGACCATTCTGCGGCCTATTTCCACATTCTCTGCACCGAGAGAAATTAATTCATCTCGCAAAACATCTTCCAGTCCCTGGAATGTTTTGGCGACCATCTGAAATTTTTGTTCAGTCATAATATTTTATAGCCTTTAGGCGTCTTTGTTTTTCGGTTTTCAGTTTTCAGTTTTCGGTTGAGACACAGTCTTATCTCTGTCTGCAGTCTTATCCTTGTTTTTAGAATGTTATTGGAGTTGCTCCATGATCCGGTTCACTGGGGATATCACGGCTTGGTTGGGCAGATGCCTGACCGATCTTGTTTAGCTCCTCTTTGAATCCGGGAGAGCGGTTGAATGCCTTATGGCTTTCAAGGAGCGCTATCACATCGAGATCATCGAACTGAGATGGCTTAAGAACCACATAGCGCGTTTCGTCTGAAGCACGGTAGTGCTCTTTTATTTTCTCATGGCCATAAATGGTGCTCATCGTGTCTTGAGCTTCCTTTTGCTTGATCTTTTCTTTGAGTGCATCTTCACCGGTGGGTTGCTGTGTGTCGTTGGCGAGGATAATCAGTCCATCGTTGTTTTGATCCTTGTGAGAAGTTTCGGAACCGGCTTCTTTCAAAGTCATGTCGAAGCCGGATGCGAGCACGGTTATTTTCACTTTGTCTCCCATTTCCGGATTGTTCCCGATACCCCATTTTACATCGATCGTAGGCGGGAGTTGAGACGTAAACTGATAGATCTCTGACATTTCCTGCGTCTTTAGCGGATTTGGAGAATCTTTCCAGCATACGAACTTAAAGAGGATGCGTTTAGAAGAATAAATGTCGTGTGTCTTAAGTAACGGGGAGTGCAGAGCCTTGTTGATGGCATCTGAGATGCGATGCTCACCTTCACCTTCTGCCGTTGATATTATTGCTGTTCCCGCACCTTTCAGTGTGGTCTTCACATCCTGGAAGTCAACATTTATATAGCAAGGCTCCGATATGATTTCAGAGATGCTTCGTGCCGCATTTGCCAAGGTGTCATCTGCTTTTCCGAAAGCATTGAAGAAATTGAGGTCTTTATAAAGATCGATCAAGTTCTCGTTATTTATCACAAGAAGCGCATCGACATGTTTTTTCATCTCTTTCGCACCTTCTATAGCCTTGAGAATCTTTTTTTCTCCTTCAAAAAAGAAGGGAACGGTGACGATGCCTATGGTCAACATTCCTGCTTCTTTTGCCAGTTCTGCTACTACCGGAGCAGCACCGGTGCCGGTTCCACCACCCATGCCGGCTGTGATGAAGACCATTTCTGTCTTGTCATCGAATAATTCGCGTATCTTGTCGGCGGAAGCTTCGGCACACTGCCGACCTACGTCGGGTACGTTCCCTGCGCCGAGACCGTTCGTGATCTTCTCGCCAATCAACAGTTTGTTGGGAACAGGTGATTTCTCAAGATGCTGGGCATCTGTGTTGCATACCACAAAATTCACATGCGGTATTTTCTGGGCATACATGTAGTTGACAGCGTTGCTGCCACCGCCACCAACGCCTATGACCTTGATGATAGCGTCATTGGCATCTTTTACAAAGCCAGATTCATCCGACAGGTCGTAAAAATCGGGAGTGTTTATATCGGTAGTCATCTGAATAATATACTTCTAATTGTTTTTCAGCTAAGCAGACAAGAATGTCCGACAAATGTCATTTAAATTTGATTGCTTATTCTTTAAATTAAATGAAAAAGGTTTCTGATTAGTCAAGTGGATCTGAATCGTCTTCTGCACTTCCAAACATTGATGAAACCCAGCTTGATATCTTGGTGCCAAGTCCCGGACCTTTAGGTGTTTTGCGTCGTTTGTGGCTGTTGTCATATTCTGTCACCGGTTCGGTATCATCAACATTTGCTTCGCCGGTTATGGGAACTTTTTCCTGTTCCGGACGTTCCAGACATGTGGCATCGTTGCCTGTGGAGCCGGCATAAAGCACGCTTGCCACTTCTATGATCTCGTTTGAGCCTATTTTTGTGTCTTCAAGGTGCACATATTGAGGGAGTGTGCCTCTGCGCACGTTGAGGCTGCTCTTGTTCACGAGCAGGTCAATCATGCCATTTAATTTTGAGGAACCTCCTATCACTATTATTCCGCCGGGAAGATCACTGTCTTTAAGTTCTGCATATTGTATCTGTTTGAGGACATTTACAACTATCTCTTCAGACCTTGCCACTATGATGTTGGATACGTCCGCATCCCTTATGCCGTTGTAGTTGAGGGTAGAGACTGTTTCGCGCGGTATGGCGTTGCCGGAAGTTATCTTGATTTCTTCCGCTCTCTCTTCGAGTATATTAAGGGATGTCAAGTCGCGGGTTATGTTCCTTCCGCCGAGAGGAAGCGTGGCAAAATACATCAGGTGACCATTCTTGTATATTGTCACGGTTGTTGTTTCTCCCCCCATGTCCACGAGCATGCAGCCGAGCCGTTTTTCCTCGACGCTGAGTATCATCTGTCCTGCCGCAAGTGCGGTTACTACTATCCCCTTTATTGATATTCCAAGCTTATCTTGAACGGTGCGTATGATATTGTTCTTTATTTCGGGACGGCATACCACCAAGTCATATTCTGCGCTTATGCAGTTTCCTACAGCCCCTTTCGGAGAAGTAGTCTCCATACGGTCAACCATATATGATCTTGGCACGGCATCCATCACTTCGAGAGAGGAGTCAATTGCCGTAGCTCGAGCCTGTTGCATGAGCCGTTGGAGTATCTCGTCTGTTATTTCCGTATCATCCGGCAGGTTTATTGATACGCGAGTGGGGATTGAACGCAGTGAAAGTCCGGAGAGTCCTACGAATAGTCCGGTGATACGCCGCGGCGCTACTGCCGGTTTTCTTTCCAATAGATTGAGAATGCGGGAAATTCGCATTGAAGTCTCTTCGAGATTCCGGATCACTCCGTAGCGGACGCTTTCCACGCCCTTCTCTTGTTCAGAGGCTATAATGCAGAGCTGACCATCGGGGCGCATCTTGCCCACGATAGCCACAATTTTTGAGCTGCTTATTTCAATCGCAGCAACATATCTATCTTCGGTCATTCCCTTTATGGTTTTCAGTTTTCGGTTTTCAGTTTTCAGTTTTCAGAGCGGATACTTCGGGGAGGGTGTGTTCCTCCAGGTCAATATCGTCTGTGTAATCTTCGCTATGTTGAAGTTTAGTTTTGTTTCGTCTTGTCGCTACCACCTGATCACGGAATTTCACTGATATGGTGTCATACTCCATCCAGCCTTTATGGGGCATCACTTTACGATAAAAAAGGAAAAGGTTATTGCTTTTTTCCTTCATCCGGGTGGTGTCGCCAAAGTTTATTACATGCCCTTTGATTCTCGGCACGAGCATAAGGTTTCTGCCGTCGCGTGCCACTATCATGCTTACGAGATTCTCAAGGCGTGTGTCAGAGCTTATATATTTCACTAATGGCAAAACATTTTCGGGCGTGAAATGTTTGTTGAAGTTGCCGCAGACCACCGGAACGTCGGTGAAGAACTCCGCTTTTGCGTCAATCCTTTTGCCCTCGCGGTTGATGTAATATGATTTTCCCGCATCAAAGACCCTCATTACCGGTTCCAAAGGTTTAGCCTCCACAAGAAGATGGTTTTCGGAGTTTATCATGCAGTCAACGCTTTCGAAATTCGGTATTGCAGATAAATACTCCTTGATCTTACAGGTGTTGACATTATGCACCGGTATTCCGAGTATTTGTTCCGGATATCTTGACAATTCAATTTCAATTCCACTTTTCGTGCGCTCAAGGATCTTTTTGTTTTCAGTGCCTAAGACATTGATTGTTATTCCTGTGCATTTGTGGCGATCTGCCTCCCGGTTGGCCCAAACGGTTACCCAGGCGGTGTATCCTGTCAATAGGATAAGCAGCAGCCATTTCAAGACGGTATTAATCATCGATGCGACAGTATATCACGAATGTCAGGAAGCAGCCTGTCAATATCAGCGGCTCCCAGTGTCATCAAGATTTCAAAGTTAGTATTTTTTATCAGATTCAACAAATCTTTTCGCTCGCAATATATCTTTTCAGATGTTTTTACGTTGTCGAGGATGATATGGGAGGTTATTCCCGGTATCGGTAATTCTCTTGCGGGATATATTTCGGGCATTATCACGCAATCAGCCTCTGAGAGTGCCTCTGCAAATTCATTTGCGAAGTCGCGTGTTCGGGTGTAAAGGTGAGGCTGGAATATTACACTAATTTTTTTTCCTTGGTATAGCCTTTTTACTGACCGGATGGAATTTTTGACTTCGTTAGGGCTGTGGGCATAATCGTCGATTAAGATGGTTCCATTGGATGATTCAGACCCGTCAAGCCATGTCTCGAATCTTCTTTTAGCACCCATGAACGAAGCAAGTCCGTCCTTAACTTCTTGAGTTGTCGCTCCTGCCGTTATTGCTGCGGCGGCAGCGGCTACGGCATTGTCAATATTGATTTCTACAGGCACGCCAAGTCTTATATTCTCGATTCTAAGTCCGTCAGGACCAATGAGGGTGAATGTAAGTTTGCCGTCTCCGAACGAGATTTCTTCCGTATGCCAGTCTCCTTCAGTTCCTCCGCTGTATGTCTGGATTTTAACACCATCTCTTACGTCAGGAATGTATTTCAGTCCCGTATGGGTGATAAGCGTCCCGCCGGGTGCTATTAATGATGTAAAGATGGAAAATGCTTCCAGATAATTCTCCTCGTTACCATATATGTCGAGATGGTCTGGATCAGTAGAGGTGACAATGGCAATACTTGGATGAAGATGATGGAAAGAGCGGTCGTATTCGTCTGCTTCAATTACGGAGAATACAGATTTTTCATTCAATACCAGATTGCTGCCTGTGTTCCGGAGTATGCCGCCTAAAAATGCAGTGCATCCTTTCGACGAATCTTTCAGGATGTTTGCGATCATGGAGGATGTCGTGGTTTTTCCATGAGATCCTGCCACGCATATTGCGTTGGTGTTGCATGTGATCTTGCCAAGCAATTCAGCGCGTTTTATAACTTCAAATCCGTGATTACGGAAAAATGAAAGTATCTTATTGGATTCCGGCACGGCGGGTGTGTAAACGACCAATGTATCCGCCGGATTCTGAAAATCCTCTAAAATTTCATCTTCAGAATCATTGAAGGTCAAAAATGCACCTTCCTTTTCAAGGTCGTTTGTCAGGGATGACGGGGTGCGGTCGTATCCTCCGACTTTATAGCCATGACGTAGATAATACCTGACGAGGTTTGCCATGCCGATTCCTCCGGCACCTACAAAATATATATTGGATTGGGTCATTCTTTGGGATTTTTTGTGATGATTTTCAAGATTTCATCTACGATTGCCTCGTCACTGTTATGGAGTGCCATGGCAGATATATTTGTTTCCATTTCCCGTAAACGCACCTTGTCTTCCGCGAGTGAGAGTATCGTGTCTACAAGCTTTTCACGGGCATCGGCATCTGTAACCATTACTGCGGCATCCTTATGAACGAGAGCCAGTGCATTTTTTGTCTGGTGGTCTTCAGCAACATTGGGGGAGGGGACAAGGATACATGGTTTCCCGAGGATCTGTAATTCGCTGATGGATCCTGCTCCTGCCCTTGACACCACTATGTCGGCTGCAGCATATGCAGTGCCCATATCCGAGATAAAGTCGGTGACGACAGCTCCCTGTAACCCTTTTACAGCCAATTGACCGCGGTTGCCGAAATGCTTTCCTGTTTGCCAGATTACCTGCAATCCGTTGTCGAGCAACTTGCGTATGCCCGATTCAAGACTCTCGTTAAGAGTTCGGGCACCGAGACTGCCTCCAACTATCAGGACTGTGGTCTTTTCCGACTTGAGACCGAAGTTTTGGCGAGCTTTGTCTTTATCTTTAGCTATCTCTGTGAGATCTTTTCGAACAGGATTGCCTGTCAATACAATCTTTTCTTTAGGAAAGAACCGTTCCATACCGTCATATGCCACACATATCCGGTTGACTTTTGCCGCCAAGAGTTTATTTGTAACTCCGGCATATGAGTTCTGCTCTTGTACGAGCGTAGGTATTCCAGATTTCTGAGCCGCTTTCAATGTAGGTCCAGAAGCGTATCCGCCCACACCTATTGCCATATCCGGCTTGAAATCCTTAACTATCTTACGTGCCATCTTCACGCTCTTGAACAGTTTTAAGAGCACGCTTATATTTTTGAAAGGATTTTTGCGGTTGAAGCCGGCAACAGGCAAGCCTATTATTTCATATCCGGCGGCAGGCACTTTCTCCATTTCCATCCTGTTGTCCGCTCCTACGAAAAGTATGTCGGCATCTATTCTCCTTTTTATGGCGTTGGCGATAGATATGGCAGGGAAGATATGTCCTCCTGTGCCCCCTCCGCTTATTAATATTTTCTTTTTCATTTTTTAGGTTTTAGGCATTGAAGCTCATTGTTTGTTCTGATAGTCGCTGAAGTTGGCTGCCTGCATGTCTTCCGGTAGCTCCTTTAGTTCTGCGCGAATATCTTTCTTGTTGCCGGTGGTTACCGCGAACCGGCTTACAGACAACATCATGCCTATGGCGGCAGACATCACCAATACAGAGGTGCCTCCTTTTGATATGAATGGCAACGGCTGTCCGGAAACAGGGAATAATCCCGTTACGATCGCCATGTGCACAAGAGCTTGGAACACGATCATCACAGCGCACCCCATAATAAGGAATGCGGGAAACGCACGGGAGCATTTATAGGCTATGCGTCCTGCACGCGCCACGAGCAGCAGGAATAGTATCAGCAACAGCGAGCCGCCTACAAATCCTGTGTCTTCAACTATGATCGAGTAGATATAATCGGAGAAAGCGAGCGGAAGGCGGGCACTTTCACGAGAGTTTCCGGGACCTTGTCCCATTAATCCTCCGTTTGCTTGTGCAAACTTGGAGAAGATAACCTGACGGTTCATATCGTCAATGGGATCGTTCGGGTGCACGCCTTCAAGCCATCTTTCAATTCTGTTTCCTCGGGTTTCTCCACGGTCTCTGGATTCACTGCCTGAGCCGGTGATCCTATCTTGAGAAGCCGTCGCTTCAACCCTCACGTTTTCAAAATCATCAGTGGCAACTTTTTTATTGGCGTTTTTGATCATTAGCAAAGATCCTGCGCACAATGCATATATGCCGATTGTCATCCAGAATTTGGGCCATTGTATTCCTCCGATAAGGAACATGCTTATACTCACTCCCATCAGCAGGATAGTGTTCGTAAGACCGTCCTTATAAAGGAAGACTGCGAATATGACCACCACTACTGCAGATGTAATTATACCTCTATTGGTAACGCCTCCCGGAGTCTGATTTTTTGACAATATGGATGCAAGTAGCAGAACTACAGAAAGTTTTACAATTTCTGCCGGCTGTATGGTCATTCCGGCGATGCGTATGGCGCGTTGTGCGCCGTTTATCTCAACTCCGGCTACTGTCGACATCACCAGCAATCCGAGTGAGAAAATGGCGAATAGCCATGCAAACCGACGCATGAGGATATAATGTGTGTTCTGAAGCCACAATACCACTCCGAGACCCAGCGCGAGAAAGATGCTGTGTCTTATCAGCGGGCTGTAGACATTGGATGATGAGACTTCCGTGCTTGAGGCGCTGAAAAGTTCCACAACGCTTATTAGCAGGAACATTATGTATATACCCCATATATAGGGGTCGGGGCGCGAGCGTTTCACTGCAGCTTTTGGTGCGCTTTTTTTGTCGGCAATGTTTGCTGCAACTGTCTGTCCGTCGACAGTCTCGCGTATTTCGAGTCCTGGAATGAGATCTTGATTTGCCACTTTATCGTTTAATATCAGTATGGTTTGCTTAAAAGCTGTTTAAAGTGATTTCACACATGCCTTGAATTGGCGTCCGCGATCTTCATAACTTGAGAAAAGATCGAAGCTTGCGCAGCATGGAGATAGGAGAACTGTGTCGCCTTCTGCTGCTGCTTCGGAACAAGCCTTGACAGCCTCTTCAACCGAATGAGTGTCACGGATAACAGGAACCTTGCCGGAGAAGAACTCTAATAGCTTCTGATTGTCTTTGCCCATGCAAATGATGGCTTTGACTTTCTCTTTCACGAGATCCTCGATTTCCGTATAATCGTTTCCTTTGTCTTTGCCTCCGAGTATTAGCACTGTCGGTGTGGTCATGCTTTCAAGTGCATACCATGTGGAATTGACGTTGGTAGCTTTAGAATCGTTTACATAGCGAACACCCCTGACCGTGGAAACGTATTCGAGACGATGTTCCACGGCTTCGAAATCTTCAAGCGCGGAACGGATCTCATCTTTCTTTATGTCAAGCAGGGATGCGGAAAGTCCGGCTGCCATGGAGTTGTAAAGGTTGTGTAATCCGGTAAGGGACAGTTTATCGCGGGGAATCTCCCAGACTTCACCCGGCGTTACGAATTTCACTATGCCGTCTTTCAGGAAAGCGTGGCTTCCTTCTTCTTCCAATTCGCTGAAAGGCATATGCATCGCTTCCACCTGAATCTGACGGATCTGCTCTTTCACGATCGGGTCGTCTTGCCAATATATGAAATAATCATCTTGTGTCTGATTCTGGAGAATACGGAATTTTGCTTTAACATAATTCTCCATCTTGTGGTCATATCTGTCAAGATGATCGGGAGTGATGTTCATTATGACAGCAATGTTCGCCTTGAAGTCGTACATGTTTTCAAGCTGGAAACTTGAAAGTTCGATAACATAGACATCATGGGGCTCTCTTGCCACCTGCAATGCGAGACTCTTACCTACATTCCCCGCTAACCCTACATTAAGACCTGCCTTATGCAAGATGTGATATGTAAGTAATGTCGTTGTCGTTTTTCCGTTTGACCCGGTTATGCAGACCATTTTAGCATCTGTATATCTTCCTGCAAATTCAATTTCCGACAATACAGGAATCCCCTTTTCGGTGATTTTCATTACCATAGGAGCATAAGGGGGGATGCCGGGACTTTTAACAACAATATCGGCATCAAGTATTTTTTCTTCGGTATGTTTCCCCTCTTCAAATTCTATATTTTCGCGAACAAGTGTTTCGCGATATTCATCTTTCAGAGTGCCCATGTCGCTTAGGAAAACGTTCATCCCCTTTTCCTTTCCGAGGATTGCTGCGCCGACACCGCTTTCTCCACCTCCGAGCACAACTAAATTTTTCATATCTTTCTTTGTCATTATCTGATTTTCAATGTGACGAAAGTCAAGGCAGCAAGCAGAATGCCTACTATCCAGAATCTCACCACGATTTTGGATTCCGGTATGGGATTGACTGGATGTTTCCATAAAACATTGCTACCCGCTTCCAACGGTTTCTGGAAATGATGATGAAGCGGGGTCATTTTGAAAATTCGCCTGCCTTCTCCGTATTTTTTCTTTGTATATTTGAAATATCCTACCTGTAGCATTACCGATACATCCTCAAGGAAGAAAATGAGGCAAAGCAATGGGATAAGAAGCTCTTTGCGGATCAGGATTGCGAACACGGCAAGTATGCCGCCGAGTGTAAGGCTTCCGGTGTCTCCCATGAATACTTGCGCTGGAAAAGCGTTATACCACAGGAATCCGACCAATGCCCCTATGAATGCAGCTGCATAAACCACTAATTCTTCAGATCCGGGAATATACATTATGTTGAGATAGCTTGAATAGATAACGTTACTTCCGAGGTAGCCCATTATCAATAATGCAATTCCGATGATTGCGGATGTTCCCGCACATAGTCCGTCAAGACCGTCTGTAAGGTTTGCGCCGTTGCTCACTGCCGCGACTACTATTACGACTACGAGAACGAAT